>NYSW01000002.1 GCA_002683195.1 Phycisphaerae bacterium | reverse complement strand
CGTCGATCGAATTGGAACCCGGCCGAAGTTTCATCGACCTCGTCACCACCCACACCGTGACGGTCGACGAACGAGCCATTCCCATCAGCGCTCCGTACACCCGGGTGGAGCTCGACCGGATCGGCATCACGTCGGTGCCGCGGAACGGGGCCACGAGCGTCGACCCCTGAGTCGCCCGCTCATTCGACGACCCCACTCGTGATGCGGCGCCCGGCTTGGAGCCCTTTTGATCCAGGCCGCTCCAGATGGCATCACGACTGCCGGCCGTCGATGGCGGCGAGCAGGATTCCGCTCGCCAGAACCATGAGTTCGTCCAGATCGGGGTGGTCCGCGTGGATCGCCACGCTGATTCGATGGACGAACGGGTTGCGATGCGAGCGAAGCGTCGCGATCCGACGTCCCTGATCACACTCGACGTGGAAGGTCTGCGGACTGATCAGAGACACGAGTCCGTCACTGAGTCGACGAAGGATCGCGAGTCCGCCCGATTCCTCCTGTACCCGGCCGACTTCCGCTCCGGACGCACTGAAGATCATCCAGGAATCACGCAACAGTGACTTGAATCCCTTCCTCCGGAGCGATCCGATCGAGCGTCCGCCGGAAAGCGTCACGTCATAGGTCGCGCCGAAGTCGATGATCTGGCGAGCCTTCATCACCAGTATCTCGGTCGACCGGGATTCATCCGTGAAGAGACGGATGTCCTCTCGAAGCTTGAATGCCTTCTGGCGGCAGTACCCGACCACCTGTCCGTCCGGACCATAAATATGGAACGAGGCGCCGAACAGGGTGATGAACTTGCGACGAATCGTGTACTGCTCGCCGGGCCGGGGGTTGAGGGGCATGATGGGGCCTCGCGGTTGGTCGATGATGGTGCGGCTGCCGACACGAATGTACACGGCCGGAGATCATGGACGTCGAACGACCCGAAGTTCCGACCCGGGAACGGGCTCGCCGGGCACCAATCCGCCGAATCCTCCCGGTGCCTGGGAATCGGGAGACCCCGAACCGCCATCCGGCATCCACGACATCGGATCGCCGCCGATCTCGACGATGACGGCCAGGACGACCGGTCGGACGATCCACTCCGACTTCGCAACCGTCAGGGTCATCGAGTTCGGCGACCGCTCGATCAGCCGGTCCGATGATGCCAGCGCAGCGAGGCGACCAGCCAGGCCAGTGTCGCGCCGGCCGAGACCACGCTCGCGGCGGCCACGGCGTAGATACCGGTGACCGGATCACGATCGAGCGACCACACGAGTACCGCGGCGACGATGACCAGCGCCACGACCTTCGAGAGAAGGATGGACACCGTGAACAACTGCCGGGCGAGCAGGCCACGGTAATAGGCGCACAAGGTGAGCAGCAGGGGCATCGGCGTCAGGATCCACATCACCCGCGCGGTGATGATCGTCGTCTCCTCGTCGAGCGCTTCCAGCGTCCGCAGCAGGTAGGACAGGAGACCGGAGGCATTCAGGACCGCCGTGGCCAGAACCGTGCCGACGCCGAGGAACAATCCAAATCGTCGAAGCCGTCGACGACTCGCCTCGTCCACGCCATGCACGATGGTGACCTGATCGAAGCTCTTCCCGAGGCTCACGCCGATCTGGCTGAAGTTGGTCACCACCGGCCAGACCGCCAGCGATGCCACCACTCCAGGCAGCCGTCCAAGGGCCGCCGCCATCAGAAGCAGGGTCGCCGAACCCACGATCGGCACGATCGACATGGGAATCGCGAATCGGGCGAGGGTCGCGGTGGTGACGACCGTCGAGTCGATCGGATCCCGGGCGAGGCCGCGACGCGCGAATCCACTTCGCCACCAGAGGTAGGCGGTCTGCGCCACGAGCGACCCGATGATGCTTGTCGCACCGAGCACGGCGCCCTGGAGCAGTTCGAACCGGTATCCCGCCAGCACGATCGCAAGCCCGATGATCAATCGAACGACTCGACTGGCCAGAACATCGCCCGCCCGGCCACACCGGATCAGATGACCCTGGCTGATCATGCAGATCGCCTTGAAAATGGGGTAGATGGCGACCACCTGAAAGACGGTGGCGACCATCGCCTGTTCGGGCTCGGGAACGTCCATGATCACCCGCATCACCAACCCGGACAGCGGCGTGAAGGCGATCACGGAAAGGATCGCGGTCCCGGCCAGACCGACGAACAGGGCGAAGCGCCTCGTCTTTCGGACGTTCTCGACGTTCTTGCCGAAGACGTTCCCCACCGCATTGAGCGTGAACGTGGGGGCGGCGATCACCATCAGGACCGGCCAGCCGTAGGTGTACAGCGCCCCCAGTTCGAGATCCGGCTGGCTCATCCTCATGATGATCGCGATATAGATGGGGTCCGCCGCGAAGATCATCAGTTGCTTGCCGCCCAACGGCCACCAGGTCTTGAGTATGCCTCGATAGGTCCCATCGGTCGGGCGGTGGGTTCGAGCTGCGGACATCAGAGGCCGGACTCCGTTGAGGGGAAAACCGCCCTTCTCCGGGCGTCGGAGTCGGAGAATAACCACCAAACCTCCACTCGAGATTCGATCGGGAATGGCGGCCCGCCCGGGAACGGTCCGCCCACCGGCGGTCGGTTCGTCCAGCGTGTTCGAGCACCCGGACTCGCGGGCGGCGTGCTATGCTATTGGCATCTCATTGTCATTAGCGGCACCACGTTCCACGACCGAGCCGGCCCGCTCCCCTCATCAAGGCCCTGCATCATGAAAAGACTGGTTTACGACGCGATCGTCGTGGGTGGAGGGGCCGCCGGCATCGGAATCGCCGTCGCCCTCAAGGATGCGGGGCTCGAGAACTTCCTCGTGCTCGAGCGGTACCGGGTCGGCTGCACCTTCACCGCCTGGCCGGACGAGACCCGATTCCTCACCCCCTCGTTTCCTACCAATTCCGTCGGCATGCTCGACCTGAACTCGATCGCCATCGGCACCTCCCCCGCCTTCAGTCTGGCAGCCGAACATCCGACCGGCCGGGACTACGCCTCCCACCTCAATCGGGTCGCCAACACCGTCGGCCTGCCGATTCAGGAACATACGACCGTGCTGCGGGTGTCGAAGATCGGCGAGGAATTCGTGATCGACACCGCCGACGAAACCCTGCGCTGCCGGCACGTGGTCTGGGCGGGCGGGGAATACCAGTACCCCCGTCTTCACGGGTTCATCGGAGGGGAGTTGTGCCGGCACACCGCCATGGTCGATCGCTACCACGACCTGGAAGGCGACGACTTCATCGTCATCGGCGGTTTCGAGAGCGGCGTCGACGCGGCCTACCATCTCGCTTCCCGAGGGCGAAACGTTCGACTCCTCGACCGCGGATGCCCCTGGGAACGGAACACCTCCGATCCCAGCGTGGCGCTGTCGACCTATTCGCTGGAACGAATGCGTGAAACCTGTTTCACGAATCACGTCGAACTCCTGCCGGACACTGCCGTGATATCGGTGTCC
This sequence comes from Phycisphaerae bacterium, assembly GCA_002683195.1. The sequence goes on along the minus strand of NYSW01000002.1, from coordinate 15,669 downwards.
CGGTCGAACGACCAGTACCGGGTTTCAGCCCCCGGCGGCCGACATTTCACCACGCCCGTGGCGCCCATCCTCGCGGGGGGATTCCTGGGAAGCCACCGACTCGTGATGGACCTGTTCGAGCAACGGGACGACGGATTCCCCCTGCTCAGCGAACACGATGAATCGACCCGGGTCCCCGGCCTGTTCCTGTGCGGCCCGTCGGTTCGACACGGCGACCACATCTTCTGCTTCATCTTCAAGTTTCGGATGCGATTCGCCGTGGTCGCCAAGGCGATCGCCACGTCCCTCGGCCTTCCGGCGAACCGACTGGAAGAATACCGACACTGGGGCATGTACCTTGACGACCTGTCCTGCTGCGGCGAGGAGTGCATCTGTTGAAGAACCAGATTGATGCTTTCGATCCTCCGAACCCACGACGCAGAAGATCCCTGGGACTGGAATGGTTCGGCCAGACCGGGGCCAGCCTCTGCTGGATCGCCAGTGTTCTNGCCTACGGGATGAGCAGCGCCGGTGACTACCTCCAGATGTCGGCCGCCTCGGCGTGGTTGATCGCGAACATCACCGCAGCCCTGCCAGGCCGGAACGACTGACCGACGATGGCCTCCCGCTCGAATCATCAGACGAGTTCCCTCCGGGCCGAGATCCTGTTGANCCAGCAGATATGGTGCTGGGGCCGAGACGTGCTTCGGCCGGAGGGAAACTGGCTGCTCGAGGTCGGATTCGAACGCATGGAGCCGCCCACCACTCGGTCGGACTGCCCCAGCGCGTACCGACTCGAGCTCCCGAAGAAGCGATGGGTGTTACTGCGTGGCTTCGGAATCTTCTACGGAGATCGTCGGCGCGGAGGAATCTTCCTGCCGCGATTCGACCTGCGCCCGCGGTACACGCCGAACGCGATGCTCGACCGGATCCCCTGGTCGAAGCAAGACCTGCCGAAGTTCGGCCCACCGAGGAAGGACCATCGTTCGAAAGGCGCTTCGCTTACCTTGGATGCCATCGATTGGATACTCGACTACGAGGGGAACGTCCGGCATCTGCTGGGCATCGATTACCGGAGATCGACTCTGGAGGACTGGGACGATGGCGAGCGTTCGACCGTGCCGGCCGAAGCCATGATGTCCGGATGGCGTGACGTGCACGCCACATTCGCCGCCGAATTCAAGCAGGGAACCACATGACCCGACCGACTCGCCGACCTCGACGCGACTCCTCCTTCCATCGGCCCCACCGAAAGACGGGTACCAGCCGCCCCGGGAACGTCTCCAACCTGTTCGTCACCGCCCTGGTCTGGCTGGGGGCTGCGTGCCTTCTGGGCGGATGCGCCTCGAGTCGGCCCGATGCCACCGCCGCCTGGCGTCCGACCGAGGAATCATCGAGCCTCGATCCGCTCCTGATTCTCCGCGAAGCCGCCGACCACGAAGCCCTCTACACCTTGGCCGGCGGCCTCAAACCAATGAGTACCGGCATCTGGCGGGGGTCGTTCTCGGTCGAGGATCCAGACCTGACCGATCTCCGCGAAGCGAGGCGAGCGCTCGCCGTTCTGCGGAACGATGCCTGGTACGCCGATGTCCAGGTCTTCAATCGCGAGCATGACGGCGAACGTGCGGCCCACGGATTCGTCGTTCATCGCCGAGCGCTGGCACGAATGATCGAGCGTCACGAGGCATTCTGGAATCCCTGGGGCATCACCTCCGGCACCCACCCATCCGAAGTCGTCGCAGTGGTCGATCGAATGCCTCGCGCCGACCGATGGCGAGGCTACGGATACCTCTTCGGGTATCCGGACCACGCCGTGGACTTCTTCGTCGAATCCGGTCTCGCGGCCGAGGACGGCCGCGAGGTCGGGCCGGGAAAGGACCGCGAGTTCATTCAGATCCCAACCCAGGCCGCCGATTCCGGGCGGTTCACGTACGCGGTGCCCCCCGGCCATGTCCCGACCATCACCGACCGGAGACTCGCGCAGGAGGCCGAACGCATTCTTGCGGCCTACGCGGGCCGAAGGCCCTCGATGCAGAATGTCCCGACCACGGTCGAGGAACTCCTCCGGCTCAACGATCGATTCGAGCCGTCGGCGATGTTCCTCGTTCCGATCGTTCCGCGAGGCGTGGAGACGGTCTCGCCGTGACCCGGGAGGCAGGCCGCGGCGATTTCGCCGATGATCCCGACGACCATCCCTCCTCATGGCCCGCGTTCGCTTCCAACCCCTACCGGACACGATCGACATGCATCATCACTTCGGGCCAGTCGCGATGTTCGCCGCCGTACTCGCGACATCCGTCTCCGCCGAGGTCATCACCGTGTGCGCCTCGGGCTGCCAGCACACCTCGATCAACGCCGCGATCCGGGAAGCCGAATCTGGCGACGTCATACAACTCGCGGCGGAGATCTACCGCGAAGGTTCCGTCATCGACCCCGGCGGAAAATCCATCACGATTCGCGGCGAGGTCGACGAAGCCGGGGATCCCGTGAGCATTTTGGATGGCGCCGGAACGCACCGCGTCCTCCAGTGCGTGAGCGGCGAGTCCAAGGCGACCACCTTCGAGAATCTCCTGATCCGGGGCGGCCGGGCCACCAACGGCGGCGGCATGTTCAACCAGCAAAGCAGTCCGACGCTCCGCGGCTGCGTTGTGACCAAGAACGCCGGGGTCGGACGAGGCGGGGGCATCTACAACCAGAAGGCAAGCAGCCCCGCGCTCGTCCGCGTCCGATTCGTCGGCAATCGGGCCTCCAGCGGTGGCGGAATGTACAACTTCGAGGGGAGCAGTCCCTCGCTCGTCGATTGCGTCTTCGACCGCAACGCCGGAGCGTTGGTCGGCGGCGGAATGACCAACTGGACGGAATGCAGCCCGATCCTCACGCGATGCCGCTTCATCCGGAACCGTTNCGACNAGAGCCCCGGCGGCGGCGGCGGGGCGATGTACAACATCTATCTGAGCAACCCTCGCCTGACCGACTGCGGATTCACCGGCAACGTCGCGACCAACGGCGGCGCGATCTACACGATTGGCGGCACCCTGATCATGGCCGACTGCCGATTCGAAGAGAACGTCGCCGGGGTCTGCGGTGGCGTCCAGACCCTCGAAGCCGAAGTCGTGGCGACCAGGTGCACTTTCTCGAAAAACTCGTCCGAGGAACCTGGAGCGGCTTTTCGGACGAAGGATGGAAGCCTCGTGCTGACCGAATGCGGATTCGACGGCAACGTACCCACCGCCATCGCGATGAACATCGACGCCACGCTTCAGATCACCAATGAGACCCTCCTGAACGGTGATCTTGATCGGGACGGCGATTTCGACGAGGCCGACGTCCGCCTGGCCATGACGAGATTCGGCCTCGAGGCCGTGACCTCCGGCCCCGCCTCAGATCCGGCCTCCGACACCGATCAGGACGGTTCCTAGACGCGGCCCCGGGATTTTTTGCTCCTGACCGGACGTGGCTGGCCCTATCCTTTATCCAGAGCCCCGGTTCACGAGAGACCCGGGGACCACGACGTGCCAGGACCGAACAATCGCCATGATCATCGCCCGTACCACCGCCTTCCTACTCGCTGCACTTTCCAGCATCACCGCGTCGACCGCCGTGGCTCAGGAGAATCTGCTCTGGAGCGAAGAGTTCAACGGGACCGGCGCCCCGGACCCCGAGGTCTGGACGCCCGCCATCGGAAACCTCGGCGTCAACAATGAACTTCAGGTCTACACCAATCAGCCCCAGAACCTGAGGGTCGCGGGGGGGAACCTGGTCATCCATGCCCGCCGCGAGGCCAACGGCCAGTTCACCTCGGGTCGGATCCGAAGCCAGAACAAGGTCATGTTTCAATACGGAACGGTCGAGGGAAGGATCAAGATCCCGGACCTCGCCAATGGCTTGTGGCCCGCCTTCTGGACACTGGGAAACGACATCTCGAGCGTCGGATGGCCACGGTGCGGTGAGATCGACATTCTAGAGATGGGAGCCGGCGACGCCATCGCCGCCAACCAGGTGAATCGCCGGGTCTACTCGACGGCACACTGGGACTTCTTCGGTGATTACGCGAGCTACGGCCAGCAGCGAACGGTCGGGGAGAACCTGAACGAAGACTTCCACGTCTACCGACTCGAGTGGACACCGACCGCCCTCCGTACGTTCATCGACGGCCAGCAGGTCTGGGTGATGGACATCTCCGATCGAAACGCCATGAGCGGCCAGGAGTTTCACGCCCCCCACTTCCTCGTGGTCAATCTGGCGGTCGGGGGGTGGTTCCCGGGCATCACGGATCCCAATCTGATCAGCGCCACGCTTCCCGCGTCCTATCTCGTCGACTACATCCGGATCTACGACAACGGACACACCATCCTCAGTGGTCCCGGACTGGACCCCGACCCCGAATGCCCGGGCGAAGTCACCGGCGACGACGTCGTGAACGCCGCTGACCTGGGAATCCTTCTGGCGGTCTGGAACACCGACGGCAAGAGCAGACCGGAAGCCGACATCAACGGCGATGGCATCGTGAATGCTTCCGACCTCGGTCTTCTTCTCGGGGCCTGGGGCGTCTGCCCCTGAGTGACACCGGCTTCACCGAAACCCCGAAGCCCGCCTCGACCTCGCGTCCGGGCGGGCTTTTCTTTCGTCCCGACGAGTCGGCGATTGGATCTCCAGTGATCTGGAAGCCTCGCGATCGCCATGAACATCTCCACCGAGTTCCGAACCCCGGCCGGACCGCGGCCGGTACGACCGCACCCGGGAAAGGGATCCCCGCATCCTGTTCGTCATCGTTTTCTTCCGCCGCCCGGAATCCATCGAAACCGATGCGGGCGATCGACGTCGTGAAGAGTCGGNAACCAGTTTCCAGAACGAAAGCACCGATGATCGTCACGGTCCCCCGAACCTCGATCTTCCGGGCGATTTTCCCACGGGAAACACCTGGCCGAAGACTTCATCGATTGGATGCATGCGTCATCGAGACACCGCCGGTCCGGGTTGAAGACCCGAAAAAACATTCGTTCNAGACGGCGTCGATCTCGGAACCCTTCGGCCTCCCACCCGGCACCACGGGCGGCGTCTAGACTCCGAAATCCTGACCGACCGGCAAGAGACGAACGCATTCTGGAGCTCGGACCATGCCCCCCTTTCTATCCCGACTGTTGCAAGTTCTCGTCATCATCGGCAGCGCCACCTCCCCCGCCGTCGCGGAACGCGGGCGCCCGGTGATCGACGACACCCTCGGCTTCAAGCGGCTTCTCAGTGATCAAGGCACCCTTCTTCGCGGCGTCAGCATCTCGTGGGACGGCGGCGATCCGTACGGTAGCCAGAGGAAGTTCATGCCTTCGCAGGAGTCGCTCGACGCGCTCGCCCGCGACTACGGCTACAACACCCTGCACATCTACCTCGAAGGTGATTCCTCCGGGAACACCAGCCCGGTGGGTTACAACGCCGAAAGCTGTGACCTCCTGGTTGATCGATGCGGCAAAGCAGGCCTCTACCTGATCATCACCATCGGATGCAACGGTGAAAACGGGGCCATCCACTCGATGGACTTCATCCAGGACTTCTGGCGGTTCTACGGTCCTCGCTACCAGGCGAGGACCCATGTGATCTACGAGGCGAAGAACGAACCGGTGCATTTCACCGCCGCCCACTGGACCCCGGAAGACTGGGACGACCAGATGACGATGTACCGGACCATTCGAGCCACGGCGCCGGACACCATGGTTCTCCTCCTGTCCTACATGGGCTTCCGATACGAGGGCGCGGTCGCGGATGCGATCAAGAACCTGACCCACCAGGGCGTTGACTGGAACAATGCCGCCGTCGCGTGGCACGGATACGAGACCCGTGAGGGCATCGAGGCGTGCCTGGANCTGCTCCGGCGGACCCCGGGATTCCCGGCGACGCTCTGCACCGAGTTCTGGCCCGGCGACACGGTCGCGGACCCCGGGGTGAAGGACGACGAGTCCTACAACGCGGCGTTCGAAGCCAACCACACCGGCTGGCTGCAGTTCCAGTGGCTGGCGGGCAACGACGCGGAACTTCCCGGGCTTGCGTACCGGCTCGAGCAGGCCGGCGTGGTCTGGACCCCGGACCATCCCGACTGCCGGTGGCCGGCCAGCGGAAGCCCCGTGATCCCCCCCGACGGAAGTTCGATCGCGATCTTCGACCGCGGGCGAGAACGCTTCGTCAGCGCGACCGGTGGCGGCGATCTGAGCGCGGATCTCGAGCGATACACCGGGGACGCCGACGACCGTTTCATTCTTGAACGAGTGGGTCCCGGCCTCGTCGCCTTCAAGGCGAGCAACGGCTTCTACGTCTCGACGTCCGGCAAGCGCGATGCACTCACTCCGGTCGGGACCACCATCGGACCCCAGGAGACGTTTCGGTGGATCGAACTCCCNGGCGGCGACGTGGTCTTCCGCTCGCTCGGCGGTGGCGGCCATCTCATCCGCAGCATCACCCGCACCTTGGCCGGCGACCTGACCCAGCAGATCCTGGTGGCGGATGCCGACCATGCCGGCCTCCCAGAGACCAACTACGTCATCCTCGATGGTCGTCAACCACAGAACGCCCCGGCAAGCTCGATCACGATCACGGAAGCGATGCCGGAGTCCGGACCGTATCTCGGAGCGCCGCATTCGATTCCCGGCGTCATCGAACTGGTTGATTTCGATCACGGCGGCGAGGGGGTCGCCTACAGCGATTCAGCGCCGGGCAACATCGATGGTTTCTATCGCCCGCGAGAAGACGTGGACATCCAGGCGAGTTCCGAAGGTGGGTCGAGCGTCGCGTGGATCGAGAACGGTGAGTGGCTTCGCTACTCGGTCGACGTTCGAAAGACCGGGCGATATCGACTCACGATCCGACACGCCGGCGGGGAAGGCGATCTCACCATCGAATGCGGCGGCGTCGACCTCACGGGACCACTTCGAACCTCGTCGACCGCGAACTGGCAGGATTGGAAGAATCTTTCCACCGAAGTCGATCTCGAGGCCGGTCCGCAGATGCTCTTCGTGCGTTGCGGCGCCGGATACAACCTCCGCAGTCTCACCTTCACCCCCCTTCGACCTTGAGCCCCGGCCGGCGAGCATGCCCGCCGGAATCCACGAAGCCATCTCGTGCGACCGGCGGCACGAACAGACTGCGGCGCCGGCCCGGCTCGCGAGTTCTCGGCGTCGAGCGTCGCTTCGGCCCNGGAGGTNTCGGTCGCGAAGAGCGGGTCGATCGAGCGATCTTCGTCGCCACGGCCTTTCCACCCGCCGCCCGCCAGGAATCGACGATCAACCCGGGTTTTATGCCGGCGTCGATGTCCCGTCGGAACCCGGACGAGGGTCGCGGCACGCGCCAGCGGTTTCGAACCCCAGACCACCATGAAATGGGGCATTTGAACGCCCGGAAGACGGTTGCTGGGATTTGAATTCATTCACCAACGGACCGCCCGGCGAGGGGACAAGAAATAATAGGATGGACCGGCCTTTCCGCCGTCAGACCGGAGTCCTCGATGTCCCGCCGCTTCCATTCCTTCATTCTGCTCCTCGCAACCCTCTGCTGGCCCGCCACCCCGGCCCCGGCTGGAATCTCCGCGGCGAACGAGGATGCCCACGACCACGACCGGTTCGTCACCCAGCCGGTTGATGCCCTCCGCGAATTCAAGGCCTTCACCGTGAGCTTCGACACGGATGCCGACGGCGAAGCCCTTGGCGTACCAGACTGGGTCGCGTACGAACTGCGAAGAGATACGTCGGCAGGCCGCCCGTCACACCCCCGTCCATCGAAATGGTCAACCGACCTCGCCCTCCATCAACGCGGCATCGCTCCGGACGATTCCTCCTACCGCCATTCGGGCTATTCNCGCGGACACCTGTGCATGAAGTCGCATGCTGGACGAATGGGCCCCGAAGCAGACCGGGAAACCCACACCGTTCTGAATGCCTGCCCTCAGATGCAACGCATGAACGGCGGGATCTGGCTCGCGATCGAGAACCTGACCGGACGCTGGGCGGACGAACATGACGCCCTCTGGATCGTCACGGGTCCGGTCTTCATGAACAGCCCGAAGACCTGGATCGGCGATCCCGGTGAAGTCCCGGTCGCCGTACCGGACGCCTTCTTCAAGCTCGTCATTCGCCAGAACGGCGTCAAGACGTCGGTCCTGGCCTTCCTGGTTCCGATGTACGGAGACCAATCCCACTCCAGCAGCAAGGCGGATGTCCGGCCCTACCTCACCAGTGTGGACGTGATCGAGTCGCTGACGGATCTGGACTTCCTCTCCGCCCTGCCGGATTCGGAAGAGTTGATGCTCGAGCGGGAAATNGCCACCGAGCTCTGGAAGAAGCCTTCCGTCGCCTCCACCTCCAAGGCCGCCCGCCGAAGCAGCGTGACCGCGAAGTCCGATCAGGCAGGCGATCAAGAACGTCGAGCACGAGCCGGAAACGAGCCTTCCGCGGCGGACCGCGCGGCGGCTCGGGAACTTCTCAGCGCCGGGTGGATCTACGTCATGCCGCGCCCCAAGAGTTCAAGCGCGGCCTGGGGCAACACGGATGCGAGAACGACCTGGTGGCCTGGCCATTGGGTCAATGAAACCACGAATCGCACATCCACCAGCCAGCCGGTCGGACAGGATGCCTACCAGGGCGACGGAACAACGCCGAAGTGGCGACCGGGCGGGGCTCCGGGGAATCCGTCACCTCTCCAGTGGCTGTGCTCGACCTCGGGCGGGCCACCGAATCCCGGCCAGTGAGTAGGGCCGCGACCGTGATTCGCTGGTTCACGGATTCGTTCATCGTGGACGTAATGCCTTCCCCCCGTGGCGTCCTTCGCCATCCGATTGGAGCGAACGANCGTGTCCACCGAAAAGCATGAGGTTCATCGCGATGGCCGCCTGCTCGGGCTGGCCGACCTCGCACGACTACAGGACGACGCACGGACGGGAAGACTCCTCCCCGGCGACGTCATCCGCGCCCCCGGCGAAGAACCGACCTGGGCCGCCCGGGACTTCCCGCCCCTGAAGGACTTGTTTCCAGTGTTGCCGGACGAGACGGAATCAGGCGAGGTCGCCCTTCCGTCGCCGGAGCCGAAGACTCCCGGCCGACGGCCGGCCATCGGCTTCTGGTTCACCGGCGTCTTCTGCATTCTGTTCGCCATCGCCGATCTCATTCTTCACAGTTGGGATCTCCACGATCTCCGCGCGGGATCACCGGCAGAGGACCTCGGGGTCCTTGCTCCAATCATCGCCGGAGGGTTCGGGGTCTGGCTCGTGAGCCGGACCAAAAGGCCTCGGGGACCGATGACGCTCCCGATTCTCGTGCTCGCCACCGGGATCTGTGTCGCGCTTTCCTACCAGGGCCTCGAAAGTCGCCTGCAAGTCGGCGACGAATTGATCGTGCAGCGGGGTTTCTACGCCGACATCTGCCCCGGCCGAACGATTTCGGAGCTCCTCGATCACGGCCATGACGATGTCCGCTGGGTTTCCTACTTCAACATCTACGGGCATCGATCCGTCAAGGCGAGCTGCATCGGCTCCAATCCAGCGTCCAGTCTCCTTCTCATCTGGACGATCGATGAGAACGATCGGTTCTGGATCCAATACGCCGCGACCGACGGCGTACCAGTGGAGCCATACGGGATGCTGTCGAAACTCTGCCAAAGGCTGCCTTCTGCCGGATCGATGCCGGACGGGCCACGTTGAATCCATCGGTCACCACGGCGGCTCGAGTTCCGGCGAACCGACCCTCGATCCCAGCGAGCCTCGGTCGTGGCTCAAGACCGGGCTGAACGAACGCCGTCGATCAGTCGTCGATGAATGGCCGGATCCGTCGCACCTTCGGTTCCGAAGGCCAGGACCCGGCTCCCACTGGACAACCCGAGACGGTCCGCGAGTCGCGGCGTCTTCATGGCCCCCACCAACCCCGCCAGACCGGCCACCGCTGATTCACCTGCGGTGATCGACGACTCACGATCCAGTCGTTCCATGAGTGGACCGATCGACCCATCGTCGATCGAGAGAAGATCGTCGACCCCCTGGTCGACCACCGGCCATGCCAACGTCGACACCTCGCCGCACGAAAGGCCCGCCATGAGACTTTCGACTCGAACATCGACTTCGNTCCGCCGACCGGCCGCCACACTTTCCAGCAGACAGGCCGCAGGCTCGGGCTCCACCACGACGAATCGCGGACGATCCGCGCCGAATCGACACCAACAATCGATTCCGACCGCGGCCGCCATTCCCCCCACACCTCCCTGCAGGAACACGTGAGTCGGCGGCGATGCCTCGGGCCACTGCTCGCAGGCTTCGCTCGACATCACCGCATATCCCGACATCACGGATCGCGGAACGTCTTCGTAACCGTCCCAGGCCGTGTCGGACACCACGAACCATCCNTCGGATGATGCGGCCGCAGCCACCGCCCGAACCGAATCGTCGTAGTTGCCTTTCACCCGAACCACCCGGGCTCCATGGGCTTCGACCGCCTCCTGCCGACCCTGGCTCACCTGCTCGTGCATGTAAACCACACAGCGACAACCGAACCGAGCCGCGCCCCAGGCCACCGAACGCCCATGATTCCCGTCGGTCGCGGTCGCCACCGTCACCTCGCGGGCCAGCGACGGGTGCCTCCGAAGGCGGACATCCTCGAGGGTGACCGGTGACTCAAGATGCCGCCCCAGTTCCTCCGCGAGAACCGCTTGCACCGCATACGCGCCGCCGAGCGACTTGAAGCTGCCCGGCTCGAACCGAGAAGCTTCGTCCTTGTAATGAATGGAATCCACCCCNAGCTCTGCCGCCAGTTCGGAAAGCGAAACAAGTGGTGTCCGTCGATGGCCGTCCCATCGGCCGATCGCCTCGGCCGCCCGGGCTCGCGCGGCTTCCGGAAGCACCGACTCGATCGATGCCGGACAGGTCGTTCCGACCAGAACACGAGGATTCGAGATGTGCCGCACGATTGAGATATCGAGCTCCGGCGGAAGGCGGGCCGACGGGATCCGGGAGATGTCCCCAAAGCACCGGCAACCTACCACGCCGATCCGTCGGCGACGGAGAGCGAACCGTGTCGGACGTCCGGCATCCGATCGGAGGCTCACCCGAGGCAAGCGTCCGGAATCAAGCGCGGACCGAATACCGAGAAACCGATCACTTCACCCAGGGTGCCCGGGAGNCTGCGTCACACCGACTTGTTGGTTGCGATGTGATAGTGCGGATCTTCGCTGATATTCACTTCCACCAGCTTTCCGGCCTTGTCCAGCAGCTGACGACAGTCCGCGCTGAGGTGACGAAGATGCAGCCGCTTGCCGAGTTTGGTGTATCGCTCCGCCAGGGCGTTGATCGCTTCGAGTCCCGACTGGTCGTAGACCCGGCTGAAGTAGAAGTCGATGATCACGTCGTCCGGGTCGTCCTTCGGAACGAACAGATCTCGAAACTCCGGCGTGGTCCCAAAGAACAGAACGCCGTGCAATTGATAGACCTTGCTGCCTTCCTCGTTGACGCTCACATCGGCGACGATGTGGCGACTCTTCTTCCAGACGAAGACCAGTGCGGAAAGGGCCACTCCGATGATCACGGCACTGGCCAGATCATGCATGAAGACGGTGTAGGCAGCCACCACGATCATGATCAGGACCTCACTNCGCGGAATCCGCCGCCAGGTCTGCAGCGTCGTCCACTCGAAGGTGCCGATGACGACCATGAACATCACCCCGACCAACGCCGCCATCGGAACCGCTTCGATGTACGGCGAAAGGAACAGGATGAAGATCAGCAAGGCACACGCGGCGGTGATCCCGGAAAGCCTTCCTCGCCCTCCGGATTTCACGTTGATCAAAGACTGNCCGATCATCGCACATCCACCCATGCCACCGAGGAAGCCGCAGGTGACATTGGCCACGCCCTGGCCGACGCNCTCCCGGTTCCCCCGCCCACGAGTCTCGGTGAGCTCGTCGATGAGGGTCATGGTCATCAGTGATTCGATCAGACCGACGCCGGCGAGGATGAGCGAGTACGGAAGGATGATCCAGAGGGTGGCCCAGGACAAGGGCGGCAGGTCGAAATCGAGCCACGCAAAGCGGGGCAGCCCACCGGCGATTCCGACTTCAGCGACGTCCACCGATGCGATGGCATCCGCTTTCTCCTGATCGGTGAGCGGNGAAATCGGTCCGGCCCCGACCCCCTCGGCTTCCACGTTCGCGGGAAGCACGGCTTGGGCGGCCGCAAGGATCGAGACATCCTTCTCGANCTGGGCGTTCTTCACNGCCGCGGCTCGAGTGCTGTCGACCAGCATGTCCTTCACCGTCAGAACGGGCTGCCCACCAGTGGATTCGTCGCCCATCACGGCCACTTCACCCGTGGCCGATTCATCGGCGGCGTACGAGTTCATGCCGAACGCCACGAGGGAGACCACGAGGATCGCCGCAAGCGAGGAGGGAACGACCTTGGTGAGCCTTGGGAGGAAGGCGATGATCGCCATGGTCAGGGCCACGAGGCCGATCATGATCCAGAGACGCGATCCTTCAAGGAGGTGCATCACGCCATCGGGCCCGAGGGTCTTGAAACTGCCGAACTGGGCCAGCAGGATCACCACCGCCAGGCCGTTGACGAATCCGAGCATCACCGGGTGCGGCACGATTCGGATGAACTTCCCGAACTTCAGCACCCCGATCAGGATCTGGATGAGTCCGCAAAGGACGACGGCGGGAAACAGATAGCCGATGCCGTATTGCGCGACGAGCGCCACGACCACCACGCCCATCGCACCCGTGGCTCCNGAGATCATCCCCGGACGACCGCCGAGAATCGACGTGATCAGGCAGATGATGAACGCCGCGTAAAGACCGACGAGTGGCGGCACGCCCGCGAGAAATGCGAACGCCACCGCTTCGGGCACCAGAGCCAGGGCCACCGTCAGTCCGGACAGGATCTCCGCCTTCGGGGAACCGCTCATCGACGAGCGAAGATCGAAGATCCTCGACTTGAGGGGCAGAAAGCTCGGTAGACGGATGGTGATCTCTGACATGGGCTCGGGCTCCAGATGACGGAGCCTGCGCCCGCGAAAGAGGACCGGAGAGGGTAACCATCGAGGTTCGAAAGTCAAGCGACCCGACCACCACCCCGACCACNCTNTCTGAAGCACGAAAATCCCCTTCGGGATGATCAGGCCGGCCGATCTCCCCNTCGGGCCTCCAGGCCGAGACTCACCACGAAGNCATTCACCGTCGCGCCTTCGGGAAGCGATGCGGCCATCCTGCGATCGAGCGGGNCCTCCCCGTTGATCATCGCTTCAACGTATTGAAGCTTGGCCACCAGTTTCAGCGAATCAAGACCGGCTTCGAGCATCGAACTCCGGATCTCCTCGGGAAGCGGATTGAGGAGCGCGAGGTCGGAGATCGCGACGCGACCTCCCGGCTTCAACACCCTGGCGATCTCCCGCCAAACCTGTCGTTTGTCGGGCGAGAGATTGATCACGCAGTTGGAGATCACCACGTCCACCGAACCATCGGCAGATGCTCGATCTCTCCAAGCCGGAATTNGACGTTGTCGANCCCGCTCCGGGTCCGATACCCGCGGGGCCCTGCTCGAGCCTTTCCGAGCATCTCGGGCGTCATGTCGACCCCGATGACCCGCCCCTCCGGCCCGATCTTCGGTCCCGCGATGAAACAAACGAAGCCTGCCCCCGAGCCAGGGTCCAGGACGACCTCGCCGCGGCCGAGCGACGCCAACGCGGTGGGGTTGCCGCAGGAAAGCCCGAGGTTGGCGCCTTCCGGAAGCACCGTGAGATCTTCATCCCCATGGCCGACAGCCCGCGCCACCTGCGCGGGCGTGAGGGTGGTCGGACCACAACACCCGCCCCCGATTCGACCGGNCGACTCCTCACTCGCCGATTCCGCATCCGGGGATTCCTCCGGCATCGTGTTCACCGGTCGAACGCCGGACCACTGGCCGGATCGCACGATTTCCGCGTAGCCCTCGCGAACGGATTCCCGTACCCGGTCTGGCTCGGAAACAGGATCGACCGGCGGGTTGGCACCGCACTCGTTCCCACCACAACATGGCTCATCGGAATTGGTCATCGGGATTCTCCCGCGGCCTCGTTCGAGGCGGCGACATCGTCAGTCATCGGACACGGCCGTCGTTTTCAGAAGGGCGAGCTGATCTCCCGACCATCGCCCGGCCGGATTCGGATCATTCCCGGGTAGAATTCGCGTGATTCTTCGAGGATGCCCGCCGGAGATCGGTCGAGTCGGCACGGCATCTGGAATCGGCGAAGGTCGATGCCGAATCAGAAGCAACTTTGATCGATCGCCGCCGGACGGAATTCCGGACTTCGTCGCCCCGGTGATCGACGCCCCGGCGGCCGCGAAACGTCCCACCCCCCATCGGCACGGAAACCATCGACCATGACCAGATCTCGATTCCTCTGCCTTACCTCCACCGCCACGTTCCTGATCCTCGTGACCGTGGTCTGCGGACTCAATCCTGACGCGCGACTTCCCGCCCTGGCCGCGGATGGCGCTCCGACCGCGACATCGGCATCAGCCCTCGGTGATCAGGCCACCACCTCGCCCAGTCGCCTGCTCCTCCGAAGCCTTGGATTCCTATCCACCGGATTGGCGATCACCCTTTTGATCGGCACTGCAACGCATCGCCATCGCGGTTTCGCCCTGATGCTNGNGATGCTGACCATGCTGGGCTTCGCCGCCGGCGGGATCCTGAGCTGGGTCCAGGACGGTTGGCCGGGGTGGATCCTCGTGCTCTCCCTCGTCGTGTCCTCGACTCTCGGACTCTGGTCGACCGGCCTCCTGCTCCTCGGAGAGTCTCAATCCGCCGAGCCGGCTTCCGAAGAAGAAGAAGAAGAAGAAGAAGAAGAAGAAGAAGAAGAAGAAGAAGAAGAAGAACCGGCCTGATCGGTCAGGGTCGCGGTCCGAGTTCCCACGACCATGGCCGTCGCCTCCAGGATCGCCTGCCCCAGTTGGGTTTCGCTCCTTCGATAACGATCCTCCCAGTCCGGGTCACCGGTGGCCGCGCTCATCCGGGCCGACATCGTCAGGACTTCGTCGAGGAATACGATCCGACCCCGTAACTCCTCGATCCTGGTGTTCCGCTGAACGGTGATTGAAAAGCGTTGATACGGGTCGTATGCCGACCACAACCCGGCGATGAGCGCCAGTACCGTGACCACCAGGGCGATCGAGAGGATCCGGATGGGATCCTGCGTGCTCCGGTCGAATCTTGATGGCTCGATCAGCCTCATGCCGGATCGGCGTCTACCCTTGCCGATCCGAAGACGGTGCCCGCCCGGTTCTGAACCGAGCCTGCGAAGGCACGACGTGGAACGCGGTACCGGCCGGAATCCGATCAGGGTGAGTACTGGAAGGGCTTCCAACGCGACTGCGGGAGCGTGGTGTCGAGTTCGAGGATCTTGCCATCGCCCTGGACCGCGAGCAGGCGACTGCTCCAACGCCCCGACGCCGANCCTGTATCGAGGACCACGCCGACGATGCCACCGGTCGGCGGCTGGGCGACGGAAATCGCATCCGCTCGATGGGAGAAGTTACTCAGGCCGATGGTGATCAATCCGATCCCCACCAGGGCCACGGCTCCGGTCATGCCTACATTCATGCGTGATCTCCTTGAGGTGGACGCGGCGACATGCCGGTCTCGCCTTCACGGTACCGACAGAACGCCGGAGCATGCACAGGATGTCTCGCAGT
>NYSW01000072.1 GCA_002683195.1 Phycisphaerae bacterium | reverse complement strand
ACGGCGAGCAACCGCAGGACGGCGAGCAACCGCAGGACGGCGAGCAACCGCAGGACGGCGAGCAACCGCAGGACGGCGAGCAACCGCAGGACGGCGAGCAGCCGCAGGACGAAACGAATGGCAAGGCCGGAGAAGCCGGCGAAGAAGATGGCGAACGCCTTACTCGCGAACAGGCGGAACGATTGCTGCAGTCGGTTCGCGACAAGGAACGACAGCGAAGACGCGAGAAGGCCCGCGAGAAAGAGGCCGGTCCTCGAGTCCCCGTGGAGAAGGACTGGTGAGCATGACATCGATGATCCGCCGCCTCGCGTCGAGGCATCTCTGCTTCCTGTGTCTCCTGATGCTGACTCCCACGGCCGCTCTCGGGCAGGCAACCGTGGATTTCAAACTCGGCCAGCGAGAGTCATGGGTCGGCCAACCCCTGTCGCTACGGGTCGAAATCACCAATGCGGAGAGTCACGAGGCTCCGGTCATTCCAAAAGTGGACGGCGCTTCGATCAAGCTCCTCGAACAGGCGAGCGAAAGCAGCTTCACCCAGATCGTCAACGGAAGGATGACCAGGCGGTCGACCATCACGTACACCATTCAGGTCACACCGAATCAAGTGGGCATCATCGAAGTCCCCTCCATTTCGGTGATCGCGGACGGCGAAACGTTTGAAAGTCGCCCCTGGCGTCTGGTCGCCTCCAAGAGCGAGGTCGGCGACCTGATGTTCGTACAGGTCCTCGCCAATCCGCCGGAATCGTGGGTCGGTGAACCCGTCACATTGACGCTCCAGATCTGGCTGAAGCAGTATCGGGATCCGGAACTCGGAGTCGCCCTCGAAGGAACGGGAATGTGGGGCCTGGTCGACGAATCAGCGTCCAACTGGGGCATCTTCCAGGAAACGCTCGATGCCATGTCACGAGAGCGAAAGGCACCCCGCAGCCGAGAAATCGACCGTGACGGCGTGCCCTATTTCCTGTTTGAAATCCCCCTCGTCCGACATCCCATCAAACCGGGCACGCTCGATCCGGGCCAGGTCCGGGTCATCTATCAGCATCCGACGGGACTGAAGGTCGAACGGGATTTCTTCGGACGACGGGAAGTCGCGATGACCGGCTCCCGTCCCATCATGGTCGAACCCGAGCAACCGTCGGTTCGCATCCGACCGCTCCCGACCGAAGGACGCCCCGCCGGCTTCACCGGCGCGGTCGGACGTTTCCGAATCCGATCCTTCGCCTCCCCCACCGAGGTCGCCGTGGGGGATCCGATCACGCTGATTCTCGAGGTCACCGACATCGGCGGATCCACCGGCGTGGACCTCGCGAACCTGAGACCGCCGAATCTCCGGCTCGACCCGGCACTCGAGGGTTTCCGGGTTCCCGACACCCCCACCACGGGCGTGACCAATGAACGAACCAAGGTCTTCACCGAGACCTTGAGACCCGAACGAGATGACCTGGTGGAGATTCCCGGGATCGCCTTCGCGAGTTTCGACCCGGAACTGGATCGCTACGTCGTGGAACGGACGGATCCGATTCCGCTGGTGGTCAGCCCCAGCGAGCGACTGGATCTGGCCAGCGTGGTGATCGGAGCCGTCGATGCCGGCGGGCCGACCGCGACTCGACTGACCACCGCATCCGGAGTCCTGCGATCCAACCGTGGCGTCGACGAGGCGATCATCGGATACGTTCCGTTGCCATTGGGTTGGTCGATGCTCGCCACGCTGTCACTGCCTCCATCGCTTTTCGCGATCGCGACCGTCGTCCGGCTCCGCCGCCGGCATTTCGCCTCCAATCCTCATCTGACCCGCGCATCCGACGCCCGCCGCAATGCTCTCGCCAGACTCGAAGAGAACGATGGCATTTCGGACCGCGTGCATCACGCACTCTGCGGGATCGTCGCCGCCCGACTCCACCGACCCGATGCCGCGATGACCACTCAGGAAACCGTGGCCGCAGCCCGCGCCGGTGGACTCGCCGAGAATGACCAGATGGAACTTGCCGACATCCTGAGTTCCGCGGAAGCCGCCCGGTACGCGCCGGGCGATGACGGGAATGAACAACGGCTGATCGATCGAAGCGTCGTGCTGATCGAAGCTCTGAATCGCCTTCGACCGGTACCGCCGGCAGCCGGTTCGGCTGGAGGTGGATCTTGAACATGCGCTGCGAATCCATCCGGATCCTCGCCTGGTTGCTGTTGATATGCAGCGCCGTTCCGGCCCTAGCCGCCGACCTCGAAGATCTTGAGATCCGGCGTGAGATCGCGGTGACGGCGGAGGAGGCTTATCGACGCGGCGTCGACGACGTCGCCGGGTCGGCCGCGGCCCGGACCGCCTTCCTCGAGAGTGCCGAACGCTGGCAGACGGCGATCGACCTCGGGGCCGATGGTGCTGACGCTTTCTTCAATCTGGGAAACGCGCTCCTTCGAGCCGACGAGGTCGGCGAGGCGATCTTGGCGTTCCGGCGGGCGGAGCGGCTCGCTCCGGATGCGGATGACATTGCCGCGAATCTTGCCGAGGCTCGACGGCGAGTGGATCGGCCGATCGAGGCGGACGCGACCGACCTTTCATTTTCGAGCGTCGCTTCCTGGTGGAGCCCGCTCACCTCGCGGTCCAGACTCACCATCGCCTCGATCGCCTGGATTCTCTTCTGGACCCTGCTCTTCGTCCGCCGAGGGATGTCCGACGACCGCCGACGTGCAGAGCGTGAGTCCGTCACCGCAGGCTGGAGAGCCGGACTGGTACTGACCTTCACGCTCGCGTTGGTCGGTGGAGCCACCGTGGTCGCGGACGTCCTCCTGCCGAACTGGCGCCCGGTCGGCGTGGTCACGGCATCGGAAGCGATCCTGAGAAGTGGAAACGGATCCGGCTTCGAAGCCGTGGTGATCGAACCCCTTTCCGAAGGCGTGGAATTCGCGATCGAGGAAGCTCGCCCGGGTTGGTGGCGAGTTCGCCTCCCCGATGAAACCGTCGGGTGGATCTCGATGGACGACGCGGAATCCATCTCTCGGAACACTCCCGACCCGACCTGACCCGCATGGCCGCCAAGGCCTGCCGAGAACGTTGGGGAAGAACGCTGGAGCAAAACCAGAACACCCCCCGGGCCGATGCCCGAGGGGTGTTTACGAACGGAGAGGGTGGGATTCGAACCCACGATGACCCGGAGGCCATACCGGTTTTCGAGACCGGCGCGTTCAACCGCTCCGCCACCTCTCCCGTTTGGGGTCGTGGAGTCTAGTGGCTTCCCGCCGAATTGGCGAGAGCCCTGTTCTTCAGATTCTCTCAGCCACCGGTCCAGTTCGCGAGCATGATGCCGAGGTCGATCCCGTTCGTGGTGCCATCCCCGTTGAGATCCGTGGGTCCGGGGCTCCCCCAACCGACCAGGAAGAGTCCTAGATCGCCTCCATCGACGTCGAGATCACCGTCGAAATCACCGGGGATTCCCGNAGGCTCGCAGGCGTCCGCCGTCCCATCACCATCGAGGTCCTCACAGGTGGTTCCGGGCCCCTGCCAGCTGGCACCCGCCTGCGCAGCCTCGTTGGCGGTCAGCGTGAGACAGAAACCGTCGGCGAAGCAGGAAGCCCCAGTGGGCTCCGGGCAGGATGTGGTGCTGCACGCCGTGCCATCGCCTTGGAACAAGCCGGAAAAAGCTTCACATTCCTCGGGAGAAAGTCCATCCAGGCAGGAGCCATCCGGAAGACAACACGCTCCCTCCGGGAAGCAGATCACGTCTCCACAACTCTCTCCGACCGTTCCCGGCACGCCACCGGCCAGCAGACAGTTTCCCGGGTCGAGTTGAACGCAACCGCCCGTCGACTGGAAACAGCACGGCGCGGTGTCGGTGCAATCGATATCGAAGCACGTCGTGCCGACCCCCTGCCAGAGTCCGCCGGTGTCAAGGCAGGTCGCCTCGTCGAGCGAAGAGCAGGTGCCCCCGAAACAACAGGCCCCGAGGTTGTCACAGATGCTCGGAGTCCAGGTGAATCGCTGCACCCAGTCGCCGCTCGGTCGACAAATCGACGGCAGATCCGAAAACCGCTTCCAGCCCGCCGGACAACCGAAGATCCCGCAGTCCTGGACGTAGATCCAATTCCCGTTGGATTGCTGAAGACCATCCGTGTCGGTGCAGGGAAAAGCATTGAACTGGGGACTGGGAGCGGCGATGCACTGATTCGCGGGAGGCGAATGATGGCTGACGATCTCGAGCCCCACGGTCACGGTGTGGGAGCCATCGTCGGCAACCCAGATCTGATCGGGATCTCCGGGATCGACCGAAAAGAGCAGATTGACTCCGCTGGTACCGGGCGGCATCAGAAGATGAGGCAGGATGTCGCCGTCCGAGGTGATGGAGAACATCGGCGGCCCGCTGGTGGGCAGACCCGACCAGACGTGAATCGCCCAGATCGTGGTGGTTTCCACCGCGGCCCCACTGGTTGCGAACAGTGTCTCGATGAGATCGACCCGGATTGGAAAAGCCTCGGCTGGAATCTCATAGGCAGTGGCGATGATCTCACCTTCGATGAGTCCACCCTGCGCCACGTATTCACCCGGCTGAAAATCGCTGCCGGTGTGCGCCACGACCACGGGATCACAGACACCCGCGAGCCCTCCACCCGCTCCCTGATCATCGCCCACTTCAAGCGAACGTGGTGCGATCCGTCGAATCTCGACTTCCCGAGGAGCCGGGGGCCCTCCTTCAACCACGCCGATCACCAGCCCGGCCAGAACCACGGATGGAACAAGAAGGGATGACATTCGTTTGTTGAGTGAGACCATGCGGGAAGAGCTCCAAGGCGGCCCGCGAGAGACCGACAAATTCACTGACAGCCCGTCGGAGGGGGCTGAAAGCCCGGCGTTTCGAGACTACGAATCTTCAACGCGACCCCAAACGAGTGTAGGAGGCGATACGGAGTCCGCCAGCCGAATCGGCCGAGGAATGCTGGTTATGGGTCAATACCCCCCCTTCAACCCGTTCCACAAGGGCGAGGGGGTGGTGGGTTCTTCGCTCAGCCGTCGGATCCGACCACCGCAGCGAGCTCGGCGATCAACCGGGCGGGCTCTGGTAGCCGACCGGGGCCTGATCGCCGGCAGGCCTGCCAACCCTCTTCCGGCTCGATGATCTGAAAGCCATCCTGTCGGAGTTGGTCGAGGTTCCGCCGGGTCGCCGGCTGGTTCCACATTTCGGCATTCATGCTTGGAGCCACCAGGACCGGAGTCCGCGATCGGTCCACGGCCGCGATGATGGACGTCACCGCATCGTCGGCAAAANCGGCGGCGAGTCTGGCCACCGTGTTCATCGTGCACGGAGCCACCATGACGGCGTCCAGGCCATCGGCGAGCCGAACGTGCTGCGGGTCAGCCTGATCGAACTGATCCCATTGACTGGTGAAGACGGGACGGCCACTCAAGGCCTGAAAAGTCAGTGGAGTGACGAACCTCGTGGCCGAAGGCGTCATCGCGACCGTTGTTTCAACCGAATTCTGAGCCAGGGCGGAGACCACCGCACAGATCTTGTACGAAGCGATTCCTCCACAGACACCGACCACCACCCGAGCACCCGCAAGGCGCGCAGCAACCTCCCCGGATACGGACATGCCGCCAGGGGTTTCGTCGAATGCGTTCATGTCGTGAACTCCGCGAGACGGAGATCAAACGACGTGGTCAGGCGTTGTCGCCAAGGCCGTCGTTGATCGTGATCTTGTCCTGCATGATCTCTTCGATCACGACTTCGAGATCAGACATCCCGTTTCGTTCGACGAGGGGGCGGGAGCCGTCGATGATTTCACCGAGACGACGTTGGATCAGGGCGGTGAGGCGGAAGCGTCCACCGACCTTGTTGACGATCTCGTCGCTCTTGAGAGCTTCGATCATGAGTGTGTTCGCCTTTTCTTGGGAGCCAGGACGAGGGTCGAGCCGAATCCAAGATGATACACCAGCCCCGGTGGTGAATGCCACCATCCTGATCAAAGTCCCCTTTGACCCCCGATAGTTGGCCCTGAATCAGGAAACTGCCCTTCAAATGAGGGCTTGGAACCCCGGGTTGGGTNCCCTCGACGAGATCTGGCCCTTGTCTGGCACCGCCGGTCCTGCCAATGCCCCTTGGGAGATCACGCCACCGTATGGCGTCACGACTCTGGAATCTCGCCCTCCGCACCTCCGCCCGTCTCGGATTCGGGCGGGAATGGTGGTTGCTCGTGGTTGCTGCGGCCCTGGGCCTGTTCATGGGTGTCGCGGCCCTCGGCTTCATTCTGCCGATCCAGGCCCTCGAACACACCGCGGAATCACTGGGACTCGAACGACCCGGCCTCCTGCTCTGGCTGCTGCCGATCGTACCGGTCCTTGGAGCACTCCTGACCGGGATATTGAATCGGCTCCTCCCGACCGAGTTCAAAGGACACGGGGTCTCCGCGGTGATCTTCGCGGTCTCCCGCCGTCAGTCCCGACTTCGGCTTCGACTGCTCGTTCGACAGTGGCTCGGCTCCACCCTCACGATCGGCAGCGGAGGCTCCGCCGGTCCCGAGGGGCCGATCGTCACGATCGGTGCGGTGATCGGTGCCAATCTCTCACGACTTCTCCGACTGGATGCCAAGGGGGGCACCACCCTTCTGGGTTGCGGGGCCGCCGCCGGTCTGGCTTCGGTGTTCAACGCCCCGCTGGCAGGAATCTTCTTCGTCCTTGAAGTCCTTCTCCGCGACTTCTCACTGCGAACCTTCACCCCGATCGTGATCGCAGCGGTCCTTGCGGCGGCGACCACCCAGACGATCCTCGGAACCAATGAGCCTCTCTTCGGCGTCGGGCCCTCATTCTTCGCCGGTGATGAAATGCCATTCACGGTCGGCATGACGCCACCGTTCGTCCTCCTGGGCCTCGCCTGCGGCGTGGTGGCCGTCGCTTTCACCCGCGGCCTCCAACTCTCCGAAAAAGTCTTCGAGCGGCTCTCCATCACCTCCATCTTCCGTCCCGCGATCGGCGCTGGATTCCTGGGCCTGATGGGCCTGGCCTACATGCTCGTNGTCGGCGCCGATGTCCTCGGAAATCAGACCGAGTCATTGCCCCCCTTCCTCGGCAACGGCTACATGGTCATCTACCGGGTGCTGAGCCCCGATTTCTACNTGCCCGCGGAAGGCTCGCTTCTCTCGCAGGGTTGGCCACTACTGGTCGGTCTCCTCGTCCTGTGGGCCGGACTCAAGATCATCGCGACCAGTCTGACCCTCGGTTCCGGTGGTGCGGGCGGCCTGTTTGCGCCGTCTCTGGTCCTCGGGGCCCTGGTGGGCAGCACTTTCGGAGTCGCCGTCTCGAACAGCGGATGGTTTCCAGAAGTCAATCCCGCCCACTTCGCCCTGGTCGGCATGGCCGCGATGGTCGCCGCGACCACCCACGCTCCGATGACCGGCGTGATGCTGGTCTATGAGATCACCCAGACCTACGTGCTCATCGTGCCACTCATGCTCTGCGCCGTGATCAGCGTGATCATCGGTCGTCTGCTTTCCCGTGACAATGCGTACACCGCCGAACTCGCCGCCGCGGGTATTCGACTGGGTGGTACCACCGATCTCACACTCCTACGACAGTTGAGCGTGCGAGACATCCCCCTGATGCCACCGGTGACCGTTCGCCCCAGTGACAGCGGCCAGCGTCTNTTGGAACTCAGCGAACGATTCGCCGTGACCGACTTCGTGGTGGTGGACGAATCCGAGAACTATCTCGGAATGGTGACCGGCGCCGATCTTCAGGCCGCCCTGGTCTTCCGCGAGGCCATACCTCTGCTTCAGGTCGAGGAGATCGAACGGACCGATCTGCCATCGGTGACCCTTGACGACACCCTCGACGTGGCGCTGGATCGATTCAGCGGCCATGATGCCGCCAGTCTCGCGGTGGTCAGTCGCACCGACGGGGGCGCGCACGTGATCGGGGTGCTCACTCGAACCCGACTCATGCGCGAGTACCAACACGCGCTCTCGGAGTCGTGAACCGATGATTCCACTCGATCGAAGTTTCGGTCCCGAATGGCGGGTTCGTGGCCGACGGGAATTCGCGGTCATCCATGCCGCGAAGGTTCGGCGTGAATCAGGCCCGTTGCTGGTCTACGCCCGTCCCAACGATCTCGATCGGCTGCGGATCGGATTGTCCGTCGGTCGCCGCATCGGCAACGCGGTTCGTCGAAACCGCGTGAAACGACAGCTTCGAGAAGCCTTTCGAAATCATCGACATCACTGGCCGACCGGATACGATCTTCTCGTGGTCGTCCGGCCTCACGAACCGATTTCGGTCCAGTCCCACGCGGAACACCTCGGCTCCGCGATCGAGAGACTCGCACAGGCATGGCGGAAACGAAAAGACCACGAAGACGATGCCGCGACCTCTTCGCGAGGGTGATGCTCGTATTCATCGCGGGCTACCGACGATTCGGCTCACCATTGCTGGGCGGGCACTGTCGTTTCGAACCCAGCTGCTCCTGCTACGCCCGTGATGCCATCGAACTCCATGGCCCGTGGCGGGGAGGCCTCCTCGCCATCAGACGCATCTGCCGCTGCCGGCCCGGTGGCGGGGCGGGATTCGACCCCGTCCCCGATTCCGATGACGACCCGACCTGAAAGTCACGAGTCCCGGACCGGGTTCCGCAGGGTGCCGATTCGTTCGATCTCGATCTCGATCTCATCGCCATCCTCGAGGAACCGCGGCGGCTTCATCGCGGCACCGACCCCGGCNGGGGTTCCGGTCAGGATCACGCAGCCGGCGGGAAGGGTGATTCCCCGACTGAGTTCGGCCAGCAATTCGGGAACCGGATGAATCATCTCGGAAGTTCGTGAAGACTGAACCACCTTGCCGTTCAAGCGGGTCTCGATCGCGAGATCACCGGGGTCTCCGACTTCCGACGCCGACACCGGTTCACCCAGCGGACAGAACGTGTCGAAACTCTTTCCACGACAGAACTGACCTTCGCCGCCCTCCTTCTGCCACCACCGGGCGGTCACATCATTGGCCACGGTGTAATGGGAGACCGCCTTCAAGGCGGTCTCCGGCTGAAGGTCTCGAACGTCCGATCCGATGATCACCGCGAGTTCGCCTTCCCAGTCGACCTGGGGGCCGTGCTCCCGACAGGCCTCGGGAATCACGATCGGTTCGCCATCGCCGATGACCGAAGCGGGATTCTTCATGAAGAGGAGCGGCCGCGAGGCCGGGGCGTTCCCCAACTCCTTCGCATGATCCGCGTAATTCCGACCGATGCACCAGATCGCAGCCGGTCGGATCACTTCTTCTCCGCTCCCACCTCGAGGCCGTCGCGACGGGCCTTCTCCAGCTGCGCCGCCTGCGCCTGTGATCGTCGATAGGCATCCATGCCCGGAGGCTGGGGAAAGGCCTGTGCGAACTCGTAGGCCTGGGAAAGCGGCGTCTCGTTGAATTCCGCCTCGAGTTCCGGCTTGACCGAGTCGTAGGCCATCCGCTTCTGATCGTCACCGGCGCGAGCGTAGATCGTCAGTCGATCGACCAGCGGAAGCGAACGATCCAACAGCACCCCGCGGAAGACATCCCGGACGCTGTTCTCGAGACTGCCGACCAGATCCTTGATCCGCCCCGCGCCGAAGCGGTTCACGTAGTCGTTGTACTCGGCACCCTTGAAATAGCCGGTGAGCTCGCCCGCGAATTTCACCGCGTCCTGCAGGACCTCGGGGCGATCAAGCAACAGTCCTTCCCGGAATCCTCGTCGCAGCGCCGCATAGACGTCGCTGCGAGCGACCTCCGGCTGCATTTCATACTCGCCGGTCGACTGAAGTTTCACGAACTGCTCGATGGGGACCGAATACTCGGGGCTGGGAAGCACGCCGCCGGAGCCGTACAGACCATCGAGGTACTCGTACATCTCCTCCGCGTCCTTGTACTCCCCCGCTCGCCAGAGTTCACGAACCGCCTGCTTCATGAAGTTCTCGTGGAAGTTGGAGAATGTGTCCCCACCGCCACCTCGCGAGTCGTAGTGCTTGTCGTACACCTCGCGGAAATACTTGTCGATGGATCGGATCCAGCGTGGATCACTGAGCCGGCCCGGATTCTCCTCGCTGATCGGATCCACGCTCATCACGCCGCTTCGGGCCAGCGACTGCATAGCCTGCAGCCAGATGCGGTCGTTGTTGATCACCTTGTGGACCTCTTCGGTCCCTTCGTATCGCTTGACGCCCCGCTCGGTTCCCAGACGGGCCCAATAGAGGGCATGAGCCTGCGGATGTCGCCAGTCGATCGGTCCGATGTCCCGGGTGTACTCGTACATGATTCCCGGGTCCATGTTGTATTCGTCACGCAGGACCTTGGCTCGAAGGAAAGCGAGGAACTCCATCACCTCCGTACGTCGTTCCGGATCGCTCAGGACGCTGTCGAACGCCGCATACACCGGGTCATTGGTCTTGAACGCCGCATCGAGCCCGAGCAGGCGGGCGTACGGAGAATTCTTCACCGCGAGCCATCGCCCGAGATTCAGCAGGAACTCGCGATCCAGCCGCAGTCGGAACCGGGGATCCTGAAGTTCCAACGCCGTCGTGAGGTCGTCGATGACGGCCTGGGTTCCCGGCACTCTCGCTTCGGCCTCCGAGATCGACTCCGGCGCCTCGGCGAGGACCTTCATCCATTCGATCCGGTCTTCGTGATCGAACGGTGGCGGTCCGAGCAGATAGTGCCACTCGTCGGCGAGTTCCTTCTTGTAGTGGAAGTGAGCGTCGTCACTCACTCCGTCGATCTTGTGCGCGAACCAGAAGGCCAGATCCTTGTGCAGGACCACGTCGTTGGGGTTGTAGCGGAGCCCCTGGTTACGGACCAGATCCACCCCGGCGCTCACCCAGTCCCATCGTTCTTCAGGGGTGTTGGTGAGCACGGAGATGTTGTAGGCCATGTTATGGCCGTGAAAGCCCCAGACCTGTGCGAAGCGTGGTTGGAGCCGAGTGATGAGTTCCGCATCACTCATCACTTCGTAGAACTCCCCCTTCTCCTTCATCACGTTGACCTTGAGCCACAGGTAGTCGACGATCACGCCCCGGAGAGCACCGATCGCCGTTCCCAGGGCCACGATCGGCGGGGCCCCTTCAACCGACGAATCGGTGTAGCGAAGCCCGTAGCCATCCCGCCCCTCGAGCACGCCCGTCACGGTTCGGGTGGACCCGGAATCTCGCCAGGACACTTCGATCAGGTCTCCGAGATTTCCTTCCCAATCGCGGGTCCCCGCGTCGTAGCCGACTTCGATGTTCGATTCATCGGAGAGGCCGTCGATCGTCTTGATGCGACGAATGAGGCTGGTGTAGACCTTCTGAGGTTCCGCGCCCGGGATCACCTCGCGGGTCTCGGGATCGGCCGGAAGAATCAACAGATGATCCTGACCCGCCTTCTCGAGGATGCCCGGAAGAAGTCCACCGCCCACGGCGATGCCGAGAGCGATGACCAAGATGGCGAACAACTGGACGAAACGATCTTTCATGCGACGCAGATCCCGGCCCGATCACCGAATTCGGCTCGGGCGACGTCGTTGAATACGGGCCGGAAGCCCGCGAGGTTCTTGATCCGAACGGGAACCAGCATCATCCATGCCCCGAGTAGGTGGCGAGTTCGCGACGCCGAAGCACCGTCCAGCCGAGGAGAAGGATCGTGCCGCACCAGAAGACTCCGATCACGAAGCCATCCCGGATCACACCGGAGATCGATACCAGCCTTCCTTCGACCACCATTCGATTCGGGCTCGCTTCTCCGAAGGGTCGAAGCAGCCATTCCGCCGCCCGAGCGACCGCGGAGATCAGAACCTGGATCCAGACGATCAGGATGAAGGCGTCCTCGTCCGGCCGGAACTGGGCGAGACTGGTGGAGATGAAGGGAGTCATCGATCCGCCGACGAAGACCGTGAAGGCCAGAAGGATCGCCACCGGGAAGCTGAGGAAGGTCGCCGCGACGATTCCCAGCATGCCGAGAAACGAAAGTTTCACCCAATTGACGATCATCGCCCGGGTGAAGTTCGATTCGAAGCTTGCCGCCTGCCAGAGGATCTCGAACTCATCGAGATCGAAGATCAGGGTGGCGCCGTTCGGGAAGAATCGACGGGTGTCCTCGCTGGGGGTCATCGAGAATCCCCCGTTGATCACCTGCATCCGGAGGGTTCCGTCCGCATTGACCAGCTCGGACGGAAGCAGCAGTCGCTGCCATTGCTCCGGAATCACCTCACGCTGGATCTCATCACCCAGCGGCTCTCCGGGAATGCCNGGAAAGCGGAAGACCACGGGATAACGATCACTGGTTTCCGAGCGACCGATGTGGAACTGATATCGCAGGGTCAGGTTCTGACCGGACCGGGCGGCGCTTCCCAGTCCCTTGAACTCGTAGATCCGGGCGTCGAACTGGCGGTTCTCATTGAAGCCCCCGGGCGGGACCGAACGCTGACGATCAAGATATTCCTGTCGGAGGCGGCGGACGATGTCTCGGATCACCACGAATTCATCCGACTCTCCGCTCTCCACCTTGCTGATGGTGATCGGATCGTTCCGGTACTCCTCGTACGCAAGCTCGCGAACCGCGTCCTCGGAGAGACGCTCGTAGGTGGGACGAATTCCCNCCCGGGCCGTGAGCACCTCGTCGTAGACCTCGATCACCGACATCGGGTCATCGGCCCTGGTTCCCAGGTACTGGGTGAAACCGAAGATCGAAAGGCCCCCGATCAGGAGCAGGATGAAATTCAGCAGGCAGATCCCGACCCATTTCCCGAGCAGGTACTGGACCCTTCCCAACGGCTTGGTCATGAGCTGCCAGATCTGACGGTCACGAATTTCAAAGCTCACCGTCGCACAGGCGAGAATCAGAGTCATGCACGCGGCGATCGCATAGACCAGGGTCATGGAATCGCTGAGGAAGTTCTGGATCTGATAGCGGACCGGTTCTTCCGAATCGATCCAGAGCGGGATCAACGGAAGAGNGACCAGCATGAACATCATGAAGGCCAGCGTGATTCGAAGTCGCAGGCTCTCCCGGATCAACGTCTGGGCCACTGCAGCGATCTGCGTGACCATTCCAGGGCTGCCGTGGCGACCGGACCGCCCGGCGGACGAGGACAGGGACCCGAGGGACATCAGAACCAGACGAGTGGCGAGAACGAACGTGGTGATCAGAACGCCGATGCCGACGATCGAGACCACCAGTCCGTCGTACCCCGACCACCATGCGGGGAAAGCCAGGCATGCGGTGATGAACAGTGCGAGAGACGTCGGGACCGTGACTCCGGTCCAGATCACGATCAACAGCCAGATCAACAGTCCGCCGGCGGTCCAGGCGACGAATTCGGGGCGATCGATGATCGATGTGGGGAGCCAGGCGGGAATGGTCTCGGCGATGAGGATCGCGGAGATTTCCGCGATCTGCAGAAGGTCGCCGGAGGTCTCCTCGAAGTAGTTGGCGATGCTTGCTTGAATTCGAGGGCCACCGTAGATCCGGCCTCCGGCTTCGACCTCGCCCGATTCGAGCAATCGAGTCGCCACCGCCTCCATCTCGAGCTTGTTCGCTTCACGCAGGACCTCGACCACGCCGTTGAATCGCTCGCGGGCATCCTCCGCCGCGAACCAGACGCGACCGAAACCACCCGCGACCATCAGCAACACCAGCACGGTGAGCGAGATCTTCACCAACAGTCGGTCCTGGAGATCGTCAAGCCGCTCCCAGCTTCGCTTCAGGAGACTCACGACCGGGGCTCTCCGTCATCCTCGCCGAGCAGGTTGTCGATCACCGAGCTGTCGTGATCCTCCGGCTTGTGCGGAAGTTCCGTCGACGGTTCCTCGGGCCGAACATCCGAATCGTCCGGTTCCAGAAGGTCTTCGAGCACTCCGGTATCGGCCTCGGAATCGGAGGGCTTCGGAGCATCCCCCTGACGTCGTTCGACCACCCGGGCCTCCGGCGCCCGCCGTTCCTCTTCCAGCGAGGCGATGAGTGATTCGCCCTCACCGGCGGTCTCCTCCGCGCTCAGGAAGGAGGCCGTCGCACCGCCCTGGAGAGCGCCCGAGGTCTCTTCCGCTTCAGACTGCGCCCGGTTCACGATGCCCATGAACAGATCTTCAAGGCGTTGTCGCGGGCGTTCGACCGCGTCGATCGCGACGCCGCGACGCCGCAGCGTCTCTTCCACATCGTGAATGGCGTCGTCGTCGAGGGCGGAGGTGCTGATCACCGTGCGATCGGCATCCGCCAGCAATTCGTTGGTCGCGCCTTCCGCGTGGATCCGCCCGCCGTAGAGGATCACCATTCGATCACAGACGTCTTCGACGTCGGCGAGCAGGTGTGAACTCAGAAGGATCGTGGTGCCGCGCCGACCAAGCTCCAGCAACAGGTCCTTGACCTGGCGGGTTCCGATCGGATCGAGGCCGGAAGTCGGTTCGTCGAGGATCAGAAGTTCAGGGTCGTTGATCAATGCCTGAGCGAGCCCGAGACGACGGCTCATGCCCTTGGAGTATTCACCGACCGAACGTCGTTTCACCTGCGAGAGACCCACCATCTCGAGCAGTTCGTCGATTCGCCGCATCCGGGTTCGACGGTCCAGCCCGAAGATCCGCCCGTAGTAGTCGAGCGTTTCCTTGGCATCCAGATATCGGTAGAGGTAGGACTCCTCGGGGAGGTACCCGATGCGGGCCTTGATCGCGACGTCCGACGGATCGCGTCCGAAGACGCTCAGACGCCCGGAGGACTTGTGCAGCAGGCCGAGGATCATCTTGATCGTCGTGCTCTTGCCCGATCCATTGGGCCCCAGCAATCCGAAGATCTCGTGCCGGCGAATCTCGAAGTCGATGTTGTCGACCGCTCGGGCCTTGGCCCGCATCCAGAAATCGGTGAACGTCTTGGTCAGGCCCACGGCCTCCACCACGGATTCTCCGAACGCCGGGCGTGTCGTCGCCACCGCCTGATCAGGACTGCTGTTCATTCTCCGGACTCCTCACGGCCGAAGCCGCCACTGGCGTCGCGTTCGAGCCGCCGACCGGCACGATCAATGGTGATCTGGCGCGATCCGAGCTGGTACCCACTGAAGTCGGTGCCCTGCATCGCTTCCATCGTCCTGCGGTTCAGAGCACCATCACGTCGGGCGTTGGACACCTCGGTCGAACTCTTCATCTTCAGTGCCAGGCCACCAAGCCCGGGGGGAGCCGAAATGACTTCGACTTCCGGTCCGCTGAGCACTTCCTGATAGGCATCCAGCCACAACTGCCGGACCAACTGCCGAGGATTCTGACGATAGCTTTCGGAGAGGCTGTCCACTCGACGGGCGAACGTTCCCAATCCGGAATCGATCATCGACTTGGAAGCCCGCGCCTTGGTCAGCGTCGCCGCGGCATCTCCGCCGATGTCGTCGAACTCGAATCGCTTTCCGATCCTGTCCAGCACCTCGTCCGCGGCNACCAGATCGCCTCGCTCGATCTCGGTTTCATATTCACCGATCAGGGAGACGATCTCGTCGAAGGCGGCAGCCCCGACCGCCGCGTCGAGAATGGTGGTGCTCTCGGTCCTCGCCATGCCGACCGCGGTCTTCGCGTTCTCACGTGAAGCGGTGACGTTCTGAACGCTCTTCCTGACGGCAAGTGGAGGAATTCGATCCGTCACACTGACCGAAGAGATTCGAATCCCAGAATCGACCGTGGCGAGCGTGGCCTGGGCCTGACTCCGGATGTCCCGAGAAACGCCATCACGATCGTCGACGAACTGGGCCAGAGTCAATCCGGCCGCGACGTGGACCGTCGCTCGTTCCATCGCCATCTTGACGACTTCGTCGGCCTGCGCCGGCGTGAATCGCTCGAGGAACGCGACCGCGTTCTCGATGGAGTATTCCGCCGTCATCCGGCAATGGCCGATGTCGCCGCCGCGAAGAAGCAAGGATCCGTCACGCCCGGGCCTGATCGGCACGTCGACCGCGGCGAATCCGGTGGCGGTCTCCAACGACTGATCCTGCACGCCGCCCGGACCGCTCTGCCTCAGAATCGGGAAGAACGCGGTGTTGACTTCGATCGTCCGCTTCATGGGTACGGTGATGATCTCGCCCACCGGATAGGGCCAGAACGGCTGCAATCCGGCTCCGATCTGACCGTCGTCACCCTTCCCGACGATCTTGCCGAAGAGCGTTCGAACCCCGGTGAAGTTCTCCCCCACCGTTTGAAAACCACTGAAGAGAAAGACCACCGCGAGACCAAGGATCGCTACCTGCAGAACCCGGTAGCTGAGCTTGAGAGCCTCGCCGAGGCTCTGATTCGCCGGATCCATGGCATCCAGCATCTCCGGACCGTCGTCACCCTCGCGGACCTCGAACTCCGCCGACTTCTCGCGTCGCGGAACATCGAGCTCCGCCGACTCTTCGGTCACGCGGTCGAATTCCTCGTCGTTTTCTCGAGTCGGTTCGTCACTCATCGACCGCTCCCTTCGTCGTCGCCCTCGACGTAACTGGTCACCGGCTGGGGAATTCCGGATTCACCCGCCGGCGAGTCGAGATCGATCAGGTGGAATGGCGCCTTCGTCATGTCCGTGACGAACGTGGTCGAACCACGGAGCCCGGCTCGAAGCGTCTCGAGCCACGAAAGGAAGATGGCGAGGTCCGCGTGCTCCCGCATCTGGGCGTAGTAGCGAGTCGCCTCTTCATTGCCCTGGGCTTCGATGCTTGCGGCCCACTGCTCCGCGAAGTCACGAATGATCTGGGCCTGAGCCGTCGCCTGCTGCTTGATGGTGTTGGCTTCGGACTGCCCTCGAGCCTCTTCGAGGTTCGCGAGCGTTTCCTGAACCGCCGACATCCGACGCATGACCGCCGTGGTGGTCTTCGGAGGGAACACGATGCGGCTGATCCCCACCGAGAGCGGGACCACGCCGGAAGTGGCGTTCTCACTGACGTCGGCGAGGATNGATTCCTCGACCTCCCCGAGCTTGCTGTCCACGCCGATCAGTTGATCGAAGCGGTAGCCACCGACCTGGGCGAGCGAGCCCTGCAGCAGCGTCTCAAGTTCGCGCTGCACACCGGCGAGCGAGCCGTAACTGTTGAAGAAGGCCTGGGCCTGGTCGTCCTGGTCTCCGATCTTCCACAGCATGTAGGCCTGGACCAGCACCTGCTGGTCGTCNGCGGTCTGCACGGTGACCAGAGGCGAGCGAGAGAGCTGGCTTCGGGTATCGAGNTTGGCGACCGTATCGATGAAGAACGGCAGCTTCAGATGCAGGCCCGGGTCTCGGACGATCCCGGCAGGTCGCCCCAGGCGAGTGGTGACGGCGAGTTCGTGAAAGTTCACCGTGAAGGTCGTGTTGAAGAGGATCAACACGAGCACGATGAGCCCGGCGATGACGGCGGTGATGGTTCGGTTCATGACTGTTCTGCCTCGATGAAGGGGGACGCGAGTCGAAGACGTCGGGTCGTGATCACGACCCCTCCTCGGGATTCTCAAGGTATTCACGAAGATCGAGCCCCTGCGAGGGCTCCTGCATCTCAAAGTCCAGATCGGTGCGCTGGGGATCGACCCCGAGCACGTATTTCGCTCGAACACGAGACAGCGAGCTCTTCAGGATCTCCATGATCCGTCGCTGTCGATAAAGCTCCGGGGCGGCGGCGTACGAACCGACCTCCCCCAGCACTTCCGATGCGGTCCGCCTGGCTTCCATGTGGATCTGCCAGCGGAGGCTGCGAGCCCCGGCGACGAAGGACGCGATCATGCCGGGACTGTCCCGGATGGTCGCCTGAATCGCGAGTCGGGCCTCGACCACCTTCGGGTCGTCACGCCCGAGTTCCTGTTCGAGATCCAGCAGACTCTCGATCTCGGTCACCACCCGACGCGCGAGTTCCGCATCGCCGACGAGCGCTGCAAGCGAACTGTCCGCCATCCGCCGGGCTTCTTCCAAGGTCTTCTGACTGTTCTGGGTGTCGATGGCGAGTTCTTCGAACATCGCCACGGCCAGACCGGGAGGACGAAGGGCGGGAATGGCCACCGACACGACCTCGATGCCGCAGCTGGCATCGTCGAATGCCGCCTGCACCTTTCGCTTCAAGGTCGAGGGCAGTGCATCACCACGCGGCGAGAGGACCTCATCCAACGCCAGGGTCGAGAACGTCTGGGTGACCACGCGAACCGCGAGTTCCTGCAGGGCCTGCTCTCGCATGTCCAGAATCGAACGTCGAGCCCGAACGTCGTTGCAGAAGCCCAGATAGTCGACCAGACCGCGAGGCTTGAGTCGATAGCGAAGCAGTACATCCGCATCGATGAGGGCGAACTGGTTGGTCACCGCGGGAGAATCGTCCGGGACCACGGCATCCGATCCCCCCCCCACAACGTCCGCGTCACGACGAGCGACATCAACGAGTCGGTTGACGGTACGCGTGATCTCGGTGGCCAGCGGATTGGCGGCGACCAGGAACAGCGGGTTGTCCGAATCCTCGTTCGGATCCCAGAGAAAGACATCCCGACGATCTCGAGGCGGACCATTGAGACTGATCTCCCGGATCCTCGAAGCATCCACGACCGCGACAGTCTCGAAGGGCCAGGGCCACTTGAAGAAGACCGACCCCTGATGCACGTCGCCGACGATGCGACCTCCACGGAGTCGGACCGCTTGTTCCCCGGGTTCCACCACCGCGATCGAGCTGAGCCCGACCAATACCACGATGGCGAAGACGAGCAGCCAGGTGACGCTTCTCAGCATCAGTTGGTAGCCCCACGAGCTCGTGATATCGAAGCCGAACTGGTAGTTGACCGCTTCGTTGATCGATCGGACGATCGAATCGGGTGCGGCGAAGAGGCTCAGAATCCTGGAATCGAACGGAGGCCGCGGAATCTCGCCCGGTCTTCTCGGTCGATAGAGGTTGAGGACGAAGTTCAGAAGAATCTCGACCGCCACCAGGATCATGTAGATGGCCAACCCGTAGGCGACCCCCTCCAGCACGGCAGGCTTGTCGAAGAAGCCGAATCCGATGCCGACCGCGACAGCGAAGAGCACCAACGCGTTTCCGACCATGTGACCGGCACCGCCTCGGAGATTTCCCCAGGCGGAGCGGGCAGCCATGCCGGCGACGAAGCGAGAGAAGATGAACGCAACCAGCGCCAGCCCGAGGGTGATGGCCAGCTGCCATCCATGGTTGGGGCCTTCGACGAAGGGTGAGACCTGACGTTCNGTGTCGTCCTGAGCGGCGAACCAGGCGAGGTTCAACCATCCCATCAGAATCAGCAGACCGGCCAGGAGCAGACTCGCCCCGGGCATCAGCCAGGTGTGCATCTGCCGAAGTCGCCGGGAGGCGACATCAGTCTCACCTTCCACGAAGATGCCGCTGGCGTCATCGCCCCGCTGGGCGGCGAGTTCATCCCGCTCCAGGGCTTCAAGTCGCTCGAGGCGGTGTTGATGGAAGATGACGATCAACGCGGCCCAGACCACGAGGCCGGACAGGATGGGCATGCTTGCGATGGTGAACGACGAGTCTCCGAAGACGACGCCGTAGACCAACATGATCAGCCCGATCCCGAGCTGAAGCAGGAAACCGAATCCAGCCACTCGAGTGGCCTGCTGGTAGGCGAGATGGTCGGTTCTCATGCGATTGGAGATCCGGAAAGAGGTCAGGCGGAACTCGACGATCCGACGCCGAACAGTGGAAGACGACCCAGAAATGCAGAGCCCGTCCGACGAAAAGGCCTGGCCGGCCTCACCGAACGACTCCGAGGTCATCCTTACGAACCCGCCTCGGTCAGGTCTCCGATCCCCTTCCGTTCCGAGTCGCTTGATCGGAGTACGATAGGCAGGTCGGACAGGTTCGTTTCCACAGGGTTGAGATGATACCCGCGGGCCTCTCCGATCGTCCGAATCAACCTCTCACATGGCCGACGAGCCATCTCCTGCCAGCACCCCGGGAAGACCTGTCTCCAGATGGCGCCCCTCGAACAGCTCCTCGCGATCGCCCGCAACACGTTCTTCGAGAGCATCCGGCAGCCGGTGCTTCTCGTGGTTCTCGTGGCCTGCGGCCTCCTGGTGGTGCTGAGCAATCCGTTCAGCGCCTACACGCTCACCGATGACCAGAAAATGTTCGTGGACATCGGTCTTTCCACGATCTTCATCGGCGGCGCGATTCTGGCGGCCTTCGTGGCCACCAACGTGCTCACCCGCGAAATCGACAACCGAACCGTGCTCACGGTGGTCTCGAAGCCCGTCTCCAGGCCCGTCTTCATTCTCGGGAAGTTCCTCGGAGTCGCCGGGGCCCAGACCGTGGTCATGATCTTTCTCGCCCTGCTTTTCATGCTGGTCGAGATCCATGGCGTCCGGGAGGCGGTCTCAGATCCGTGGCACCTCCCCGTCATTCTGCTGGGGAGCACCGCGATCCTGCTTGGAGCCCTCGCCGGGATCTGGTGCAATTTCTTCTACGGATGGGTCTTTTCAAGCACGTTCGTGGTGCTGACGACGCCACTGCTGCTGCTCACCTACGGGCTCTGCCTCATTCTCGGCCCCGATTTCAGCCCCGTATCACCCGCCAAGACATTTCAGGGCGATCTCTGGGTGGCGGTCTTCGTGCTCTTCGTGGGTGAATTCGTGCTCACCGCGATCGCCCTCGCGGCGAGCACCCGACTCGGTCAGGTCCTGACCCTGGTGACCACGGTGGGCTTCTTCATCCTCGGCCTGCTGTCGGATTGGCTCTTCGGGCGACGCATCGCCCGAATAGACGAAACCGTGATNGCGATCACCGATGCGGGGGGCCTCCCTGATTTCGCCCTTCAGGCTGAATATTGGTCCTTGAAGGTCGCCTATTCGGTGGTTCCGAATTTCCAGGTCTTCTGGCTCGCCGACGCCATCACCCAGAATGCGGCCATCCCCACCGGCTACCTCGCGGTGACCATTCCCTACGGGTTGGCCATGATGACCGTCGCCCTCGCGATCGCGGTGATTCTCTTCCAGCGACGAGAGGTCGGCTGACCAACCGCGACCGCCCCGAGGCTCTCGCTCTTGCGNGGTCCCCCGCCCAACCTCGTTGCGGCTCCTCACCCCACGACGACCTGCGATTGCCGACGGATGATCACGCAAAGCCGCAGTGGCACCCGACCCATCACGGTCGGCCAGGCATCATCTCGGCGGTTCGTCATCGGACCACGCCGGAGGTCCCGCGAACCTTGAATGAGGATCGGGGGAATGACGCGGGCTCCAGCCCTTGCCGCCTAGTTGTCGTTCTGGAAGGAAGCCTCGATCTGCTCGATCCGCTTGCGACTGCTGAGGAAGAACCCGAGTACCAGCGGTGCCAGGATCGGCGCGGCACCGAACAAGGCCAGATTCCGAATGCTGTCGCTTCGAATCTGCTCCCGGTTCTTCGAGAGCCCGGAATTCGCAATCACGGAATCGGCGTTTTTCGGATCGTTCTTCCGAATCATCGAAGCGGTCGCGTCCTGAATCCGGATTTGAAGATCGATGTTCGGTTCGATCGCGATGAAGCCGATCACGATCGCCAGAAGCGACGAGATGATCGCGAGAACCGACCACGCCTTGAGCCAGCCAAGCGATGAAGCCTTACGACGAATCAGGCCGAATCCACCGACCATGAGCACGATGGCCAGCCCACATCCGAACACCCCCAGGCCGAGGTTCATGCCCGTGAGCCAACCCGGCAGCCCCATGCCTTCTTCCATCTCTATCCCGCNCAGCTGCATGAAGTACGAGCCAAGGAACAGGAACAACGTTCCGCAGGTATTGGCGAAGATCGCCAGGACGGCGTAGATGATCGCGAGTATTCCGACCACGGTCGGCCAGGATGCCTGCCGTGTTTCCAGATCGTCTGGAGGCAGGACCGAGGAGGGGTGGTCGGAAGTCGAAGGGTTGTTCATCCCCAGAGCGTAACGTCGGCGAAAGAAAAACGACCCCACCGGGCAGGTGGGATCGTCGGTTCTTGAGTGAAATGCTCTTGGCCGGCCATCAGCCTCGGCGATTGCGCCCTCGGGCCCGGCGTTCACGCTGGATGGCCCGACGGAGTTCGTCCTCGCCGCCACCGGGGCTTCCAAGATCGTAGAGCATCACCGGCTCGCAACGGCCGTACCAGGCCAGAAGCTGCTCCAGCAGGACGAGGCGTTGCTCGGGCTTGAGCTGAATGTCTCGCCCGATTCGCTGGACGTCCTTCTTGCAGCGTTCGCACAAGCGATGCCATCGTTCGTGCTCGTTACGACCGTAGTCGGTGACCTCGTACCATTCTTCCAGGTCGAGCAGCACCGCAAGTTCGTCCTCGGTGCTCGCGATCCCGTCGATGTAACCGCTGTGNAGGGCGTTCCCCGCGTTCAGCGTGAGAACCTGTTCGTTGTTCGAGATCGCATGCTCGCCCCGCATGTCGGCGTACCAGGTGATCTCGTCGGTCTCGGGATCCTTGTCGTAGCTCGCCATCTTCGTNCGGGTGATCATGCACTCGGCGGGAATGCGATTTCGCCCCCCCGCTTCGGCCACATCACCGAAGTCCTTGACCCAGGCGGCCAGCTGGGCGCCTTCGATCGACTTCTCACCGGCGAACATGACCGCCGAACCCATGGCGCCGACCTTCTCGAAGTAGATCTCATCGCAATGCAGGGCCGTGAAGGCCCCGGCGGAAATCGCCTTCTTGATCCAGGCCACGACCCGGTGGCGGCGCTTGATGTCCAGCAATGTCTCGGAGATCTCATCACCTTCGATGACGAGGCCACCGGGCGAGTTGATGTGAAGAACGATGATCTGGCCCGGNCCGTACTTGTCGGCCTCCTTGGCGATCGCCTCGATCGACTCGTGCCGGGCGAGCGTTCCGACCTGCCCCTCCCAGGGGAGGAAGAAGACGCC
Organism: Phycisphaerae bacterium; assembly: GCA_002683195.1. The sequence goes on along the minus strand of NYSW01000072.1, from coordinate 27,791 downwards.
CCGCTTGGGAGCCTTCAGAAATCCGTCGGAGCCCTTGACCGGCGAGGTCGTCCGGTTGGAAGACGGCTGCTTCGTCGCGTCGGGGCCGGGCTTCGAAGCCGAGGGCTTCGAGTTGGAGGGGGTGCTTTCGACCGCGTCCGAGGCTTCACCCTCGATGGCCATCGAGATGATGTCCGACTCGAAGATCCCCTTGGTCGCGGTCGAGCCCGCGATGTCTCCGCGAACCGAGATCAGTCGATACGGCGAGGTGCCGTCGACCTTCATCAGGGTTCCGGCCATCTTCTGGAGGACCCCGTTTTCCATGAAGGCGACGGTGACGGCCTGTCCGACGTCGCCACGCCATGATCCGCCGTTCGCGAACTGGAATTCGTGCTCGTCCGCGGACGCCACGGGAGAGACCCCGGCGGCGAAGATGGCGAAAAGGAGAACGGTGATGATGCGTCGATGAGTGCTCATGAATTCGCTCTTGGGATCATTCGGTCACGCCGAAGTTCTACTGAAAGGGAGAGTGGCTCGAACCGTCGGTCAACCGCCGCCGAGCCCGCCGCCTCGGCCTCCGCGACCACCGCGACCGGCACCGCCACCGGTGGACCGGCCGTTCTTGCGGGAGTCCTGAATCTGCTTCTTCATCCGCTCGATGCGAGTCTCGATCGAAAAGAGATCGAGGCCGTAATCCTGCTGCAGGCGAGCGGCCACGGCGGGATATCGTCGCCCCGCACTCAGAATCTTTTCCCAGGCCTTNTTCGAGGCGCCGAGGTCGGCAATGGTGCCGCCGGCTTCTCGATCACGGGCGTCCTTCATCAAAGACTCGCATCGCTCGAACGCCCGTCGCCAGCCCTCGACATACTTTTCGGCGAGCTGCTGACCGGAATCGGCGACCTGGTATTCGCGGTGACCGAGCAGGAACATGAGATCGTCGAGATCGAGAACCGTTCCCTTGGACAGCATCACGTTCTCGGCCGAGTCGCTGTTGAAACGGGCCACCGCCTCCGGGTTGCCGTCGATCGTCCAGTAGGTTCCGGCGAGGTCGTTGGACCAGGCCACCTCTCGACCTTCGAACTTCACACCGAGGCTTCGCTGCGGCTCGATCATCGCCCAGATGAGTTCCAGCGGGTATCCACCGGCCTGCCCGAAGCCGGACGCGATGCCGACCCATGCCGCGTACATCTTCGCTCGAACATCGGGATCGCTCCAACCGTCAGCGAAACGCTGGACGGCGTCGAGGCCCCAGAAACGAGCATCCTTGGTCATGTAGATGTTGGGAAAGGACAGGGCGAACAGGGTCGAGGGGCCGACGGCGTCCTCGATCCACATCACCTGGTTGTCGAGGTCGACCGGAAGCTTGTTCTGCAGGTCGGTCATCATGTCTCGATAGACCTCGATGTTCTGCCACATGCCGAACTCTCGTCGGTCATCGTTCTGAATGTGGAAGTTGGTATCGACATCCGCCGAGTCGAGCCGGAAGACGATCAGGTCCGGCTTGATCTCGTTCGCGTCCTCGATGATCTCTTCGTAGATCGAGGGATGAATGTCCGTCCCCATCTGCCCGGCCATCGGGATGACGTAGACCACGGGACTGCGATCTTCAACNCCGGCGTCCTCGGCAAAAAGGGACGGAGACGCGGCGAGCGTCGCGGCAGCAGTCATTCCGAGCAGCATGAACTTCGACATGGATCCAAATCCTCTTGAGGCCCCGAAGAAGAATCGGAGCGGGTGCTTTTCCTACGGTCTCAAACATGATAGGGAGGCCGATTCGGCCCCACGCGATGTTTCCTCGAGGTCCGGTCTTCACGAACACTCAAGCCCGGCTTCACCAGAATATCAAGTCTCAATCCTCATCTGGATCACGAGCCTCCCCGATTTCCAGCGATGCCCGCCCCCTCGAACGGGTGAGGCCCACTTCCGCGGCTCAAGGTTTCGGCTGGCCCAGAACGCGGGTCGCGATCTCGATCGCCAGCAAAAGAGCCGACTCCTTGTCCAGGAGCCGTCCCTCCAGTTGGGCGTCGTACACCTGATCCAGCACCGTCCGAAAAAGCGGGCCCGGCGGAAGCCCTGCCGAAACCAGATCATCACCCCCGACCCAAGGAGCCGGGGCAATGCCGGTTAGGAGGAGTTCCTCGAGTTCAACCTCGATTGGAGTCACCAGGCCCGGTTTTTCCGCCCGAACCAATCGCAACGCCCGATCAAAACAGTCCCGAGCAGCCAGTCGCTTCCGCTGAGCCACGCTGGAAACGGCCCAGGTCTCGAGGAGGGCCTCCCGAATCTGCCGCAGCGCNACCAGATCAGCCTGCTCTCGGTTCGAAAGGACCAGTTCTCGGACCAAGCGATCGCCAGCATCCGGATTCAAACCGGTCCCCCGATCAAGTTCCCAGGCGACCAAGGCGTCGATCCAGGAGATCGACTCCGCCGGCAGCGCGTCCAACCGCGAGCAAGCGGTCCCGCGTTCGTCGCGGGAGGCTCCGAGGATCGAACGATCAAGTCCCGTGGATTCTGCGAGTCCGGCGGCCACCGCCCGACTGGAATGCTCCAGCATCCGCCGAAGCTCCTGCCCCACTCGCTCACGACTGACCGCCCCCAATCGATCCGCCCGCCGGGTGATCGCATCCAGCGTCCGAGCATCGATCTTCAAATCGAAGCGAGCCCCGAATCGAACCGCACGCAACATTCGGAGGCGGTCCTCCTCGAAACGGTCCTCCGGCTCACCGATCGCCCGGAGCAGTCCGGCTTCCAGATCCCGGCGACCATCGACGAAGTCGATGACCTCCCCGGTGCGTGGGTCCTCGAACAAACCGTTGATCGTGAAGTCTCGTCGGCGAGCATCGTCTTCCGCATCACCGAAGGACACTTCCGTGGGGCGACGACCATCGTGATAGGAACCGTCGGCCCGAAACGTGGCGACCTCGATCGCCCGGCCTCCCGCCGGTACCAACACCACACCGAAATGAGCGCCGACGCCACGCCCGCGGGGAAAGACCTTCATCACATCATCCGGTCTCGCCGACGTCGCCAGATCGAAATCCGCGGGGGCAATCCCCAGTAACCGGTCTCGAACACAGCCTCCTGCGAACAGCGTTTGAAACCCGGCGTCAAGCAGACGTTCCGCAACCAGCATCGCTGCATCGCGGGGGGCGAGGATGTCGCCCGATCGACTCATGCCGACGCTTCCTCACGAACCGGCGTCACACCATCGCCCGGCCCCGGTGCGGGGTGATCGGCTCCGTACCGGGCACGAAGCCGCTCACGGCATCGGCGACGCAGTTCATCGATTTCCGTTTCAAGCCGCAACAGAGCGGCCGGAACGCCGTCACGGAGAAGCTCCTCCCGATCGATCGGCAGACCGACTTCGACTTCGATGACCCGGCGGAGCCGGGGCTTGGATCGTTGTCGAGGCCAGGCGTCGTACGCGCCTTCGATGCCCATCGGCACGATGACCGCCTCCGAACGTCGAAGCAGCAATGCGACTCCGCTCTTGAACGGCTCGAGCGCACCGTCTGGAGTTCGACTTCCCTCGGGATAGACCAGCACGCATCTTCCCGCCGCCAACTCNGCCAGAGCCGCACGCATCACGGACTTGTCGCCACCGCCACCGGACACCGGCATCGCCCCGAGCGAACGGATGACCCAGCCGAACGGACCACGAAAGAGTGTCTCACGCGCGAACGGACTGAATGGCCGGTCCTTCACCGCGGCCCCGTTGATGATCGGGTCGAGATAGGACTGATGATTCGAAAGGTAGAGCAGCGGGCCTGATCGCGGGACGTTCTCTCGCCCCACGACTCGCAGGCCGAAGCAGCATCGAACCACCATTCCGGTGGCGAACCGCCACAGATCCCACCAGAGGATCGCGGGGCCGGACCTTCCCGGGACGCGACGGGCGAACTGGAGTCGACCTTTCAGCACCGGTCCGATCCTCCGGGTTCCTGTTTCTCATCGGAGGGTACGAGGGACTCCACGGTCCGAACCACCTGGTCGACGACCGCTTCGAGCGTGAGTTCGTCGGTGTCCAACACCACGGCTCCCGCCGGGCGNACCAGGGGGCTGTCCTTCCGGGAGGCATCGAGACGATCTCGGGATTCGATTCCGTCGAGAACCTTCTCGGGATCGACCGCCCGACCTTCGTTCCGAAGTTGATCGACCCTCCGAGCGGCTCGGATCGAGGCCGAAGCCGTCAGGTAGAAACGCGCGGTGGCGTCCGGGAAGACGACCGAACCCTGATCACGTCCTTCGGTCACGAGTCTCGGATACCGCAGGGCGATGGCCCGCTGGATTTCGACCAGTCGGCGTCGCACCTCGGGAAGTGCCGCGATGGTGGAGACGATCGACTCCACGGCCGGGCCACGCAGAGCCTCCCCCGGATCCGCTCCCCCGATCAGCACCCGCGGGGGGTCGACCTGGGTGTCGATGTCGATGGGCTTTTCCTCAAGCAACGCGAGGACTTCCGGCTCCGAGGAGGGATCAAGCCCGGCAAGATCGGTCGCCCACGAGACGGCTCGATACATCGCACCGGTATCGAGCACGAACAGCCCCAGGCGAACGGCCACTTTTCGGGCCACCGTTGATTTTCCGGTTCCGGCCGGCCCGTCGATCGTGATGACCAGACGATCTCGATCGGTCGTCGAAGCGTCCCGAGCCAAGCGAGGGTCGTCCGCCGATCGTGCGGCCACGGTCACGCATCCTCCCCGACGCCACCTTCGATCACCTCCGGGCCGTCATCAGCGCCGGCGGGGCTCTCTTCGTCGGCCGAGGAATTCTCGGTTTCGGCGGGGGCCTGTGATTCTTCGATCGCCGCAGCGGCGGCGGCTTCCTCGGCGTCCGCCTCGACCGCCGGTGCTAGCAACGCTTCGATACGAGTTCGAGCGTCGACGATCGTCTCGACCGCCCGGGCTCCGCCGGCATGATCCAGACAGATCGCGTGCTGGTACCCGACCGCGAGCACGGATTCCAGCCCTGCGCACACGTCGAAGGGAGAGGGGTCCGCCTTGGATCGAGTGGCCTTGCCCCCGGATTCGACCTTGCCGACCGTNGCGAGAATCGTTCCGGCATACGGGGCGAGACGACGCAGGGCGCCGTTGAAGTCACCGGTGTCGTAGGCGGCGCGGAAGTCTGGAAGTGATCCGATGCGAAAACCACCGATCTTCTTGATCAGCTCGGTGAGACGATCGGGCGCGGCCGTCAGTCCCGGACTGCTCTTGAGCAGGAGACTCACTTCGAACCGATCGATCCGCTGCATCGCCTCGCGGATGGTGCTGGCCGCCAGTTCGAACGCTTCTTCTCCATCCTTGCCGGCGATGGAAACCCCGAGCTGGGCGCATCCGAGGATGCTGGCCGCCCTGGACAGTCGGCCGATCCGCTCGATCGCCGCGGCCCGGACATCAGCGTCCGCATCGGCGAGCTTCAGCGGTTCATCCTCGATCAGGAGCAGCATCGGACACCGAGCCTTGTCTCCGGCGTCACGCAAGCCCTCGAGCGACGCCACAGACGCCCCCGAAAGCATCGAGGTCTCGACGGCAAGGCCTCGAACACCGAGTTCCGAGGAACCGAATTCGGGCATGTCCACGAGCGCGAGCGGATCGTCCGAAGATTCGATCCGATCACGGAACGGAGAAATTGATGCCGTAACCAACAACTGCACCTGTGCCAAGACCCGACTCCGAGGTTCTGGACGGCGGAATGACGTCCGGTGGTGGAGTGTACGGGTTCGGGGCGACAGGGCTCGATTCGGCCCGACGAGGCCCGACGAGGCCGAACGGGGCCGAACGATCAGATGAAAAAGAATGCACCGACCTAAAGGACGGTGCATTCCGGAGGGGAGAAAGATCAAATGGAAGCGGACAACGAGGTCCGTGGGGGAAGACTAGCCAGCGTCGGACGCCAAGGCAACGCTTCAAACCCTTCAAAACTGGGATTGGGGTCTTCGCCCACCCTCGGCAAATATTGCTCGTCTGCGGCCCTGATCGGTGTTCCGAGGACTTGAAGCGATATTTAGCCTCGGATGTGCTCCCCGGTCGCTATATTCTCGCCATTCTCACCCCGTCCGCGAGCGAACCATGTCCAGCCCTGCCGATCGTCGATATTCCGAATCCCACGAGTGGTTCAAGGTCGATGGCGACCTGGTCACCATTGGGATCACCATTCACGCCACCGAGGCCCTGACCGACATCACGTATGTCGAGATGAAGTCGGCGGGGACCGTGTTGGCCACCGGAGACCCCGCCGGCGAGGTCGAATCGGTGAAGACCACCAGCGACATCTACACCGCTCTCGCGGGAGAGGTCTCCGAGACGAATCAGGCCGTGGTGGACGATCCGTCGCTGGTGAACAGCGATCCTTACGGACAAGGCTGGCTCGTTCGAATCAAATCCTCGGACATGAGCCCCCTCGACGGGCTCATGGACGCCGAGGCCTACGACCAGATGAACGGCTGAGACCACGGCCGCATCCACGGGCCACATTCAACGAACTGTGATTCCGTGACTGCTGCTTCCTCCAATTCAAGCCACTCCCCTTCGACTGATGAGTCCATCTTCCAGGGCATCGATGTCCAGGACGTGCGGAAGTCCTATGCCCTGGGCGATCGAAAGGTCGAAGCGGTCCGCGGGCTCGATCTTCAGATCCACGAACCCGGCCTCATCGGGGTCATGGGGCCCAGCGGCAGCGGTAAATCGACGCTTCTCCACCTGCTCGGCGGTCTGGACCGACCGGATTCCGGCCGAATCCTGGTGGGCGGCGAACGCATCGACGACATGGACGAATCGGCGCTCACCCGCTACCGGCGGAGCGGAATCGGAATCATCTTTCAACAGTTCAATCTGCTGGCCTCGATGACGGCTCTGGAAAACGTGCTTCTGCCGGGAATTCTCGATGGTCGGGACCCGGCGTCCCTCGAAGATCGAGCGAGGAGCCTGTTGAACGACCTCGGAGTCGGTCCGCGGTCGCACCACCGGCCCGATGCCTTGAGCGGCGGCGAACAGCAACGAGTCGCCATCGCTCGCGCCCTGCTCTTCGAGCCTCCAGTCGTGCTCGCGGACGAGCCGACCGGCGCCCTCGACAGCGCGGCCAGCGACCGCCTCTGGCGTCTACTCGACGAGTTGTCCACGGACCGCAAGGTTCTGGTCCTGATGGTCACACACGAACCAGCCGCCGCTGCGCACTGCCGACGACTCTTCGTACTTCGGGACGGACGAGTCTCCGACCAATTCGACACGGAGGGAATGGATGCTGGCGAGCTGGCACATCGCGCGACACGCCCTGTCGGGGCGTAGGTCACGAACCATTCTGCTCGTCGTGGCCGTCTCACTCGCCGCCGCTCTGGTGACTGCGGTCTCCACGGGCATGAAGACGGTTCAGGCCACCATCGAGCACCGGATCTCTCGCTCCATCGGCGATGTGGACGCCCGCATCATCCACCGATACGGATCGCCCTTCGACGCCGACATCACGGAAGAGGTTCGAAACTGGCCTGGCGTCCGCGAAGCCGCGGGGCGGGTCGAAGGCGCCCTCACCCTCGCTCGGATCGATGACCGACGCGATGAAGACGGCCGACGGCTCCGCATCACCGCCCAGGCTCGCGGGGTGGAGACCGACCGCGAAGACGCCTTCTCGCAATACGATCTTTCCGAAGGACGAATGCCTTCGAATCCTCGCGAGATCCTGATCGATCCCCTGACCGCGGAAGCTCTTCAACTCGGTGTTGGAGACGTGCTCCGAGTGGAACGCTTCGGACCCTCGATCGAACTGGAGATCACCGGGATCCGAGATCGCCCCATTCTCGGCGCTCTTCAAAAGCCGCGGGTGCAGGTCGACGGGGCGGTGATCGAGGAGGCCATCGGCAAGGACGGGCTGGTCTCCCTGGTCTCGATCCTCGTGGACGAAGGCACCGACGTGCCTGCATGGGTCGAAACCCAGGCGAGCCGGATCGAGTCCCCCCTGCTGCTCGAGGCGGCGGAACGGGCCCGCGCGGGTTACGACCGCCAGGTCCGTGCCTCTCGCATCGGCTTCCGAGTCGGAGTCATGGTGTCGTTCCTCGCCTGCGCGTTCATCGTGGCGATCGGGATGACCACCGCGATCGGAGAACAGGTTCGGCAACTCGCGATGCTGCGATGCATCGGTGCCTCTCGTCTTCAACTCGCGATCTCACAAGCCCTCGTCGGCCTGCTGATCGGAGGTACCGGCGGTCTGATCGGCGCTCCACTCGGCATCGGTCTCGCAGCCATCCTTCGCTGGTGGTACGACGATCTGCTTCCGGGTGGACTGGCGATCCCGCTCGAGGGCGTTCTCCTCTCGGTGCTGGGAGCCGTCATCGCGGGCCTGCTGGGCGCCGCCTGGCCGGCCTGGCGGGCTGCAACCACCACGCCCCTGGAAGCCCTCGCCAATCGAGCTCGGACCATTCGCCCTTCGACCATCGTCTGGATGGCGGTGATCGGGATCTGCCTCGCCCTCTTCCAGGTCGCGCTGCTGGAGATTCCCGACTCGGAGATTCGCTTTCTGATCTACGGCTTCGTCGGTCTCCCCGCGGTGCACGTGGGCTACTTTCTCCTTGCCGTCCCGATCTTCGCCCTGCTGGTCCGACCAATGGCACGCCCCGTGGCCTTCCTCTTCCGACTGCCGGTCGCGCTGGTTCGCGGCAACCTCTCGGACGGGGTCGTCCGGCTGGGGCTGACCGCCGGGGCGTTGATGGTCGGACTCTCGGTGCTGGTCTCCACCTGGAGCAACGGCCTCGCCCTGGTCAACGACTTCGGCGAGCGGGTTCGCTTCGCCGACGGTTTCGTGATGAAGACCGGCGGACTCGGGGAGGACGAGCAGGCGTTCCTGAAGACCCTGCCCAATGTGACGGCGGCGAGTCCCGTCGGATATCTCCCGCTCCGAGTGGCGGAACAGGATCGACTCGGGACCGGAGAATTCGCGCCGCCGAATGTGGTCTGCGTGGGGTTCGTCCCGGATGAATTCCTCTCCTTCAATCGCGTGGACTGGATCCAGGGCACTCCGGAAATCGCCATCCCCAGACTCATGGACGGGGATGCGGTGCTGGTGGCGAAGGAATTCCTCATCGCCCGCGGGCTCGGCGTCGGCGACCCCATCCCCCTCGGAGCCGAAGGCGACGAGCATCCGTTTGAAATCGTCGGGGTGGTCGGCGCGGCAGGCCTGGACATGGCCACCGGAGTCTTCGGAATTCGAAGCGTCTATCTGGATCATGCCGTCAGTTGCGTCTTCATGGACTTCGAAACCGTCGCGGCCCGATTCGGAACCCGCGAGGCGTTCATCATGCAGTTGGACCTCGATCTTCCTTCGGACCCGACCGCGGCGAACGAAGCGGAAGAGAACATCGCGGAACTGGTGCGCGAGGAAGTCCCCGGCGCGATCTTCGCCAGCGGACGAAACATCAAGGTTCTGGTCGAGGAGATCGGGGCTCAGATCCTTGCCGTGACCGCGTCGATCGCGATGGCAGCCCTGATTCTCGCCTGCCTCGGCGTGGGCAATGTCGTCGCGGCCGGCATCACCGCCCGAGGCTTTGAATTCGGCGTGCTTCGAGCCGTGGGTGGTAATCCGGGAACGGCACCCCGTCTGGTTCTGGCTGAAATCCTGGTGACCAGCGTCGCCGCAGTCATCACGGGAACCGCCCTCGGGGTTCACCTGGCCTGGGTCGGCGTGCTGATGTACGAGGATCTTGCCGGCATCGACCTCACCCTGACCATTCCGGTGGTGGCGACTCTTCTCGGGGCCCTCATGGTCATCGTTTCAGCCTTGATCGCATCGCTTCCCGCCTCCCTCAGTCTGCTCAAACGGTCGCCCCGAGCTCTTCTGGCCACCGGCCGAGCCGGCTGAACCCGGACGGAAACTGGGCTGAAGCTGGGCTGAAACTGGGCTGAAGCTGGGCTGAAGCTGGGCTGAAACCGAATCTCCAATCACGCTCGAGCGGCCCCGATCAGGACAGGAGCCGAGAGATTCCTATGGGCTTGATTGGGACTTGAAGGCCCCGCCGCTCTTGCGACTGAGTCTCAATCTCGGTAAAATCCAAGGCGATGTTCCTCGCACTGAACCCAACCCGGCCCCTACGCCCGCTGCCCCTGGACCGTTCGAGGTGGCGTTTCGTCTTCGAGATCCTGAAGACCCTGGTCTGGCTGGCGGTGGTTGGAACCGCCGCTTTCATCGCCATTGGCTGAACTCGGCTTCCTCTTTCCACCTCGTCGATCTGCGACCGGTGTGGGTCGACTACGCTCGTCCCATGCCTGATTCGCCGTTCCGACTCCAGAGTGAATTCGCCCCCACCGGCGACCAGCCTGCCGCGATCAAAGAGCTCCTTGCCGGGATCGAGGCGGGAAAGCCGTCCCAGGTACTGCTCGGCGCCACCGGAACGGGCAAGACCTTCACCATGGCCAATGTGATCCAGAGACTGGGGCGGCCCACGCTTCTGGTGAGTCACAACAAGACCCTGGCGGCTCAGCTTTTCGAAGAACTGCGGGAGCTGTTTCCGGAGAACGCGGTTTCCTACTTCGTCTCGTACTACGACTACTACCAGCCAGAGGCCTACATTCCGGCCCGAGACATCTACATCGAGAAGGATGCCAGCCGAAACGACGATCTGGATCGACTCCGACTCGCGGCCACCAGCAGTCTTCTGAGTCGCCGCGACGTGATCGTGGTGGCAAGCGTGTCCTGCCTGTACGGCCTGGGCTCGCCCGACGAGTACGCCCGAAAGACCGTGATGCTGGAGAAGGGCCGCACCCTGGATCGACGCAAGTTCCTGCTCGCGCTTTCCGACATGCAGTACGTTCGCAACGAAGTCGATCCGGTCCGAGGCCAGTACCGAGTCAAGGGCGACTGCGTCGAGGTCTTCCCCGCCTACGAGGAACACGGGATCAGGATCGATCTCTGGGGCGACGAGATCGAAGGTCTGCAGCTCTTCGATCCATTGACCGGCGAACTGCTCGCAGAAGAGACCCGAGTGTTCATCTTCCCCGCCGTCCACTACGTGATGCCTGAAGACCACAAGGTCTCCGCGATCGCTGCGATTCGCGCCGAATTGGCGGCGCGGGTCGAACAGCTCAAGGGAGAAGGAAAGCTCCTCGAAGCCCAACGACTGCTCGGACGCACCAGATACGACCTCGAGATGATCGAAGAGGTCGGCTACTGCTCGGGGGTCGAGAACTACGCCCGGCATTTCGACGGACGCCCCCCGGGCGCTCGCTCCTTCTGCCTGCTCGACTACTTCCGTCACGGGTTCGCCGGCTCCCACGCCGGCGAAGGGTCGGGCCTGCCGGACGACTGGCTGGTGATGATCGACGAAAGCCACGTGACGCTTCCTCAGATCCGAGGCATGTACTTCGGCGATCAGCGACGAAAGGAAACGCTGGTCGACCACGGCTTCCGCCTGCCCAGCGCCCTCGACAACCGCCCTCTGAAGTTCGATGAGTTCGAGGAGCTCGTCCCTCAGGTCGTCTTCGTCTCCGCGACGCCGGGGCCGTACGAACTCGAGAGCACCGAGGGTGAAGTCGTCGAACAGGTGATCCGCCCCACCGGCCTGGTCGATCCGCCGATCGAGATCCGCCCCGCCCGTGGTCAGGTGCACGATCTCAGCGAACTCTGTCGTGATCGAGCCGAAAAAGGCGAAAGAGTGCTCGTCACCGCACTGACCAAGCGTCTCTGCGAGGAACTCACCGACTGGCTGGAACGTCAGGGGATCAGGGTTCGCTATCTCCACTCGGAGATCGACACCCTTGAACGACTGGAAATCCTGACTGCCCTCCGAGAGGGCGAATTCGATGTCCTGGTCGGTGTGAATCTCCTGCGAGAAGGATTGGACCTTCCGGAGGTCTCCCTCGTCTGCATCCTCGATGCCGACAAACAGGGATTTCTCCGCTCGACCTCCAGCCTCATCCAGACGATGGGCCGAGCGGCGAGAAACGCCAACTCACTCGCCATCATGTTCGCGGACAAGGTCACCCCCCAGATGCAGGAGGCCATCGACGAAGTCAATCGAAGGCGAGAGAAACAACTGGCCCACAACGCCGAACATGGCATCACTCCGACCACGATCAAAAAGGCCATTCGGCGCGGCATGGAACAGGAACTGGCCGCCCGACGGACCGCGAAAGCGGCGATCGGCGAGCAGGAGTCCGACACTTACGGACGTGACGAGCTGGTCGGCATGTTCGAGGAAGCGATGCTTGAAGCCGCTCGAAACCTGGAATTCGAGAAGGCGGCGGAACTCCGGGACCGGATCGAACGGCTCAAGGCGATGCCCGAAGGGGGAGACCTCACCATGGAGGAGGCGGGCGGCCCGAGGACCAAAGCCGGCAAGGCCGGATCCAACGCGGGCAAGAGTCGCGGCAAGCGAGGCCGCAAAAAGGGCTGAGCACGGCCCGAAATCCATCGGCATCACATCCGGCAGGCCCCAAAAACAGAAATCGCCGCGTCATGCGGCGTCAGGGGGGCGTCAGGATCGGGTTTTGGGATCAGCGGCTCGTCCGGGTCTTCAAGGCGGTGCCTCGAAGTCGAATTCCGGAGGCCGCCTTCGCAAGGGTCAGCCTGGCATCCGATCGGAGCCCGCCTCCGCGAAGATCGCGGTTGGACCCGCCAACGACTCCGGTTCCTCGGAGGCGTGTCTTGGGCGTCGGATTGGCAACCATTCGTGGCATGGACACTCCTGGGATTGATCTTCAGATCGGCTGAAGAACGTCTTTCCAACTACATGTTCGGTTCACAGCCGGCTTTGTGCCATTGCTTTCCTGTTTTTAGCCAATGTTCTTGCCCAACCTGGGTCAGATCGGGCCCGGTGAGTGCGTCCGACCACGGTTTCCGGACGAACTCCAACGGCTCCGCGCTCGGCCAGCACCCCCCGTACCCGTAGAATCGAACCCTCATGTCCACGGATGCCCCCATCATTCCGACTCTCTCGAACTCGGTCCGCATCCGAGGGGCCCGGGAGCACAATCTGAAGGAGCTCGACCTCGAGTTCCCCCGAGATCGACTCATCGTGATGACCGGAGTCTCCGGCTCCGGGAAGAGCTCGCTGGCCTTCGACACGATCTTCGCCGAGGGGCAGCGGAAGTACATGGAGTCACTCTCCGCCTACGCTCGCCAGTTCCTCGACCAGATGCGGAAGCCGGACCTGGAATCGATCGAGGGCCTCCCCCCCACGATCGCCATCGAGCAGCGTGGCGGTGGTCACACCCCCCGATCCACGGTCGCCACCACCACCGAGATCTACGACTACCTCCGCCTCTTGTTCGCCCGAGCCGGCCGTCCGACCTGCTGGCACCGGGATGCCCGGGGCCGGATCTGCGGCAATCCGATCACCGCGACCAATCCGACCCAGATCGTGGAAGTCCTTCTGGACCGCTTCGATGGTCGGCGGGCGATGGTCTGCGGTTCGGTCATTCGTGGTCGCAAGGGATTCCACAAGGAGGTAGCCGAGGGGCTTCAGAAGCAGGGCTTCGTCCGAGCAAGGATCAACGGAACCGTCGTCGATCTCCGCGACGTCCTGAAAGAGGGTGGCGAGAACCCGCTGGAACTCGGCCGCTACGAGATGCACGACATCGAGGCGGTGGTCGACCGCGTGAAAATAGATGCCAATGGACGCCAACGACTCGCCGAAAGCGTGGAGACCGCGTTCAAGATCGGTTCCGGCTCGCTCCTCATGCTGGTCGAGGACTCCGATGCCGACGGAGGGTGGTCCGAACACCGATACAGCGAGCATTTCGCCTGTCCCGACCACCCCGAGTATGCGCTCGAGGATCTCGCCCCCCGGCTGTTCTCGTTCAATTCACCGCATGGAGCCTGTCCGGATTGTGCCGGTCTCGGCACCGTGAACGAGTTCGACGAGGCCCTGGTGATCGCGGATCCATCGAAGTCGCTCAAGGAGGGTGCGATCGAGCCGTGGCGGAAGAACGGCAAGCGGATGAACATCTACTACGGTCGCCTGCTCCGCAAGTTCTGCGAGACGTTCAAGGTCTCGCAGACCGAGCCGGTATCCGAGATGCCCAAGGAATCCTGGCGGGCCCTCATGGACGGCTGCACCATCGCAGGCCGCCCCTTTGAAGGCGTCCTGCCGAATCTTCGTCGACGATACGAGACCAGTGAAAGCGAGTTCGTCCGAGAGAAGCTCCACGGGTACATGACGGCCGCCAAATGTCCGTCATGCCACGGCGCCCGGCTTCGACCCGCGGCCCTCGCGGTGAAGATCGACGGCGCCGAGGGACCCCTCGACATCAGCGAAGTCGTCGGACTCACGATCGAACGGGCGGCCATCTTCTTCGAGGGGCTCCAACTCGATGCCGAGGGCCAGGCGATCGCCGCGCCCATCCTTCGGGAGGTTCGGTCCCGACTCGGCTTCCTCCAGTCCGTCGGCCTGAACTATCTGACCCTCGACCGCTCCAGCGGCACCCTCTCCGGCGGCGAAGCCCAACGAATCCGACTGGCCACCCAGGTCGGCTCCGGACTGGTCGGCGTCTGTTACGTGCTCGACGAGCCGACCATCGGGCTCCACCAACGGGACAACGACCGCCTCATCTCGACCCTCCGGCACCTGGCCGACATCGGCAACACCGTCCTGGTGGTGGAGCACGACGAAGATGTGATCCGATCCGCCGATCATGTCGTGGACATCGGCCCCGGCCCCGGCCGCCACGGCGGCGAAGTGGTCGCTCAGGGGACGCCCGAAGAAGTGGCCGCCCACCCCGACTCCCTCACCGGGATGTACCTCTCGGGGCGACGAAGGATCGAACCGCCGGCGGAACGTCGCAACCTCGATCCCCAGACGTCGATCGTGGTGAAGGGTGCGGCGGCGAACAACCTGAAAGGCATCGACGCGACCATTCCCCTGGGTGGGATCGTCTGCGTGACCGGCGTCTCCGGGAGCGGCAAGAGTTCGCTGGTGAACGAAGTACTCCTGAAGTCCGCCCAACGAACCGTCACGGGGACCAAGATCGTCCCGGGCCCCCACCAACGGGTGAACGGTCTCCAACGGATCGACCGGGTGGTCGACGTGGATCAGTCCCCGATCGGTCGGACCCCGCGATCGAATCCCGCCACCTACACCGGCGTGTTCGACGAGATCCGGAAGCTGTTCTGCATGACCACCGAGGCGAAGATCCGCGGCTACAAGCCGGGGCGCTTCAGCTTCAACGTGAAGGGTGGGCGTTGCGAAGCCTGCCAGGGACAAGGGGTGCGTCGAATTGAAATGCACTTCCTCCCGGATGTGTTCGTCGAGTGCGAAACCTGCCGCGGACGTCGATACAACCGCGAAACCCTCGAAGTCCGCTACCGCGGCAGCAACATCGCCGACGTCCTCGATCTGACGGTCGAAGATGCGGTGGACTTCTTCGAGGCCCATCCCAAGATCCACCGGATGCTCTCCTGCGTGCGGGACGTCGGCCTGGACTACATGCAACTGGGACAGGCGAGCACCACGCTTTCCGGTGGCGAGGCCCAGCGAGTGAAACTGGCCAGCGAACTCGGGTCACGCCCCGCCGGCCACACCCTCTACGTTCTGGACGAACCGACCACCGGCCTCCACTTCGAAGACGTCCGCAAACTCCTCTCGGTGCTCCAGCGACTCGCGGACGCGGGCAACACCCTGGTGGTGATCGAACACAATCTCGACGTCATCAAGTGCGCCGACTGGATTCTCGATCTGGGACCCGAAGGCGGGGACAAGGGAGGCACCATCGTGTCGGTCGGAACCCCGGAAGACATCGCCGCGGATCCGACGAGCCACACCGGCCGCTGGCTGAGCACCGTCCTCGAGGGACCGCGGCCTGGAAGAAAGGCCGCGAGAACGGCGCCATCGATCGAACTCAAGGCCGGCCTGAAGGCGGAGACCAGGGCCGGCGCGAACGCCACTCCTCGAAAGGCCTCCGGCAAGAAGAGCCCTTCCAAGAAGACTCCGACCCGGAAGGCGGCCACGAAGAAGAAGACCACCGCCGAAAATGCCGCCAAGAAACCGTCGGCGAAGAAGAAGGTCACGACCAAGAAGACTCCGGCCGGGAAGCGCGTGGCCAGGAAGGGTGCGACCAAGAAGAACGGCATCAAGAAGGTCCGAACCACGGCCGGAAAATCCTGAGCATCGTGAGGCACACCACCACGATCGCCATCGCTCTGGTTTCCGGCATCGCGGCGGCATTGGTCGTGACGAGCCTGAAGAATCAAAGCGAGCGAAACGACGTCATCCTCGAAGCCCTCCGGTCTCCGGAGGTTGAACTGCGGCGAGAGGCCTGGGCCTTGATCCCCGCGTCCGATGGACTCGATCCCGAAACGATCACACCCCTTCTGCTCGATTCCATGAACCCGAGTCCTCCGGCCGCCCTCGCCGATGCCGCCCGCGAGTTTCTCGATCGGGGCTGGCCGATCCGCCCCGAATTGGTCGACGCCGCCGCGGTCCAGGGGGATTCCGCACCCCTCCTCGCCTGGCTCGAATCGAACTGGCCCTCGAAACCCGGCGAACTCGAGGCGATGACCCCCGGCCTTCGAACGATCCTGACGTCCGATCAATCGACGGCCGATGACTGTGTCGACCTGCTGTTCTCCGTCGATTCGCCCGCGCACCGAGCCGCCCTCCGTTCCTTGATGGAGACCTCGCAACCAGCGTCCGATCCCCTCACCTCGGACTCGCCGCTCGGGAGATCGCTGCTCGCGATGAGCCTGCTTGAACCGGAAGCGGTGGCAGCCCCGACCGCGGAACCCCTCCTGCGGGCGGCGGTCGCATTTCTCACGGATTCCACCCGAACACCGGCCATCGAACTCGAACGCCTCCCGGCCTGGATGAGGGTGAACTCCGCCGAGCGACGTCAACTCGATCTTCTGCAGGAAATGGCGGAAGGGGGCGACGCCGACGCCGAGCTGGCGATCGCCATGCAGGACCAAGCCCGGGTGATCAATGCGGAAAGACGGGTCCTCGCCGATCCGGAAGCCACTTTCAACCGGCGGTCACTCGCCGGCTCTCGACTCCTCGACCGAAATGACGAGCCCGGGGATGCCACGGTTCTCGGCCTGCTCGCCGACGGTCCTGCGGACCCTGACGGAACCGTCCATGCCGCGGCGATTCTCGCGTGGCGAGGACTCTCCGAGACCGCCGTCCGCCGAATCGAGGAGCGATGGCTGGATTCCGACGAGCCCGAGGATGTCCGTGCCGCCATGTTGCTCGGTGTTCTCCGACGCCTGCCCGAACCTGAACTTGAATCGCCCGCGGATCCGACCCTCCTGGCGATCGATCGACACGCCAGATCCGACACTTCCCCGCCACGAGTTCGACGAACCGCGCGTCTGGCCGCCCGGGCCCTCGACCTCTGGCCCTTTGATCCGACCGTGCTCGATCCCGACGCCTACGCCGCCCGGGCGACCCGGCTTCCCGACGGACGAGTGGACCCCGACGCCGTGCTTCTCGGTCTCCTCGCCGATGATCCACTCGCGGAGCGTCGGCTGGTGTCACCCCCGGTCTCCGTTTCCGGCGAGGCTTCGATCCTGGCCCGGGAGATCGGCTGGAGGGTGGCGATCGCCAATCTGCTTCGGGCGGACTGGATGACGGAGATCGGCGAACCGATTCCCGGGGATGAAGCCGACCTCAGGCTGTGGGTCGATGTCCTGGCCGCCCGCCGCCTCGCGGAGACGGGGTTTGCCCGGATGGCTCCCAGCGGAGAAGATCACACACGATGACCAGAAACGCCGACGGATATCTCACCGCCCTGCGGGCCCTCATGATGCCCTCGGACACCAACCACCAAGGAACGGTGTTCGGTGGGGTGGTGCTGAGCCGGATCGACCAGGCCGGCTATCTCGAGGCGAGGAAGAACGGTCGCCACCGCTGGGTCACCGCCTCGATGGACCAGGTCAATTTCATCGCCCCGGTGTACACCGGCGACGTCGTCTCCTTTCTGACACGGACCATTCGGACGGGACGCTCGTCGGTCACGGTCGAAGTCCGGGTCGAAGCGGAACGCCATGCGACCGGAGACATCGTCCTCGTGACCGAAGCCACGCTCGCGATGGTCTCGGTCAATGCCGCCGGACAGTCGATCCCCTTCGACAGCGAACCGACGGTTGGAAGCACCCCGTGAATCCGAAAGAGGCCCCTCTTCGTGTCGGATGCCTGATTTCGGGCGGAGGACGCACGGTCCTCAATCTTCACGAAGCGATCGAACGAGACGGCATTCCGGCGTCGATCGATCTGGTGGTGGCTCACCGCGTCGATCTTCCGGGGGTCGAACGTTGCCGAGCCGCCGGCCTCGAGGTGGTGGTCCTTCCAGTCACCGACGGAGGAGATCGCGATGAACTCAGCGATCGGATCGACGGCGTTCTGGAATCACACCGAATCGAACTGATCTGCCTGGCCGGATACCTGAAGCACTTCCGGGTCGCTCCGAAATGGTCCGACCGAGTGATCAACATTCATCCATCCCTCCTCCCCCGCCATGGCGGCCGAGGCATGTATGGAGACCGTGTCCATGCGGCGGTGATCGCCGCGGGCGAATCCGAGAGCGGCTGCACCGTGCATGCCGTGGACGAGATCTACGACCATGGGGCGGTGATCCTGCAGCGACGATGTCCGGTCCATCCCGAAGACACGGCCGAAGCGCTCGCAGCCCGGGTTTTCCACGAGGAAAGCCTGGCGCTCCCCCACGCCGTCGCCGCCATCGCGGGTGGGGACCTGAAAATCATCGGTGGCAAGGTCGTTGGCCCCGCCCTTGACGAGTGCTAGGATCGATCTGGATGTTTGATCTCCGTTCCATCCTCATGAGCGTGCTCCTCATCGCCACCACGCTGCCCGGCGGTGAACGCTCGGGCATCGCTTCCGCATCAAGCAATCATCCGATTTCGTTCAACGCCCTTTCGGATGATGACGCCGATGCCCGCGAACGGATGATCGTCCGGAACTTCGCGGCGGGACGCCACGAACGAGCCCTGGAACTCGTGGACGAGTACCTCGGCCTCTGGCCGGAGTCCCCGAACATGCACTACAACCGAGCCTGTGCCTTTGCGTTGCTCGGTCGTCCCGATGCGGCGGGAGAAGCCCTGCTCGATGCCGTCAAGCACGGCTTCCGTGACTTCGACACGATGCGTCGAGATCCCGACCTCGCGTCGATGCGAACCCACGAGACCTTCACCGCGATCCTCGAAGCCCGAGGCAGAATCTCAAGGGACGCCGCCGGGCGGCAGGCCGAGGCCTGGAAGAAGCGATACGGCGAGCGATACGTTCAGGAACGGGACGCGAAGCGGAAACTCCATGTCGCGACCGGTCTCGGTGGTCGAGCCCACGCGGAAATGATGGAGATGATCGGCCGGCAGGCCGACGAGCAATCTCGGAATCTCTTCCCCGAAGCGTCCCTGGACTGGTGCTTCATCGTGGTTCCCGCCCCCGAGGACGTGGAAGAGGTCTTCAAGCGGGAACTCGACGTCGATGATCCCGAGCGGACCCCGGGGGTCTACCTGCACGGCCGCCGGCTGCTGGTCTCCCGGGACATCGGATCGAGCATGCGGCACGAGTTCACCCACCGCATGCACTGGGCCGACATGGAGGGTCGCGGCCAACGCCACGCCATGTGGGTGCAGGAAGGGCTCGCGGGACTTTACGAAGACTACGAGTGGCAACCGGACGGCTCACTGGTCTTCATCCCGAACATTCGCCACAACATCGCACGACGACAAGTCGATGCCGGGGTCGATCTGGCGTTCGAAAAGCTCTTCACCCTCGAACCCGAATCCTTTCTTGCCGGGAATGCCCGCTACTACCCTCAGGTGCGGTCGATCTTCGAGTTCCTCGCCAACCTCGATCTTCTCGCCCTCTGGTATCGCTCCTACTGCGAGACCTTCGACCAAGACCCGACCGGCGGCAAGGCCTGGGAGAAGACGTTCGGACTCCCCCTGGATCAAGTCAATCAAAGATGGCGACGCTGGGTTCGAGACCGAGGCGGTATCACGGACCGGGTCGGACCGGGTGACGCCTCGCTCGGCGTGACCGGCGAAGAAGCGGGTGACGGGGTCCGAATCACTTCGGTCTCGGGTCGCCAGGCACGCCGAGCCGGCCTTCGCACCGGCGACGTGATCATGAAATTCGATGGCGCGGCGATTCGAAGTCGAGCGGAACTCCTGGTGGCGGTCGGAGCCTGTCGGGTCGGGCAGACCATCCGGTTGGAGGTCCGACGCCGGACCTCGGTACGGATGGTCGAGATCCGCCTTGAAGCTCGTTGAAGGTCCACCAACTCAGGAATCCGGTGAGTCATGCCGGCCTCCGACCGAATTCGCTCCCATGGATACAATCCATGGTTCATGGCACCTGATCCCTCACGCACCTTCGGCGGCGACTTCAAACGGTTCTTCGGTCGTGGGCTGGGGGTTCTTCTCCCCTCGGTCCTGACCCTCTGGATCCTCGTCAAGGCCTACCAGTTCGTCGACCTGACCATCGCCCAGCCCATCAACGCCGGGGTTCGAGCGGGAATCGTCGAGGTTGCCGAGAACTGGAAACCGATGGGCGACTTCTTCGGCCCCGATTCCGAAGAGGTGATCCTCGAAATCGATCTCCGAAAATCAGAGCGAGGGGCCAGCACCGAGCCCGAGATCGTCGAAAAAGACCTCCTGCGGGCATCAGTCAACCGCTGGTGGACCACCTGGGCGCTGTATCTGGACTGGATCGGAATCCTCGTCGCCGTCCTCGCGGTCTATTTCGCCGGCCGATTGCTTGGCGGCTTTCTCGGCCGGCGAGTCCAACGCGGGGTTGAGCACATCATCACCAGCGTCCCGATCTTCAAGCAGGTGTATCCCTACGTGAAGCAGGTCGTCGACTTCCTCTTCTCGGACGACAAACCCATCCAGTTCAATCGGGTGGTCGTGGTGGAATATCCTCGAAAGGGAATCTGGTCGGTCGGCCTCGTGACCGGCAGCACCATGAAGAGCATCGAAGACTCCTCCGGCGAAGCAGTCACGATTTTCATTCCGAGCTCTCCCACCCCATTCACCGGGTACACCATCACGGTGCCCCGTTCAGAGATTCGAGAACTCCCGATTTCAATCGACGAGGCCTTGCGATTCACCATTTCAGGCGGGGTGCTGGTGCCCCCGCATGAGACCCTTCCGGATCGAGATGACGATCCGACGAACCCCGATCCCTCCGGGGACCGTATCCTTCCCAAGGAAGAGCCCGGGTCTTCGTGAGCACCCGCGTTCGTACCGAGGAGTTTTCAATCATGCAGATCAATATTTCCGGCCGCCACGTCGAACTCACCGAGCCCATCGAGGAGTACTGCAAGACCCGCAGCGACCATCTCGAGAAGTTTCGTGGACACGTCCAGTCGATCACCTTCGTTCTGGACAAGGTGCACGACGACTTCGTGGTCGAAATCATGGCAGACGTCGAACATCACAGCACATTCGTGGCCAAATCCAGCGACCATGACCTTTACGCCGGCATCGATGCCGCCATCGACAAGGTCGTCCGACAACTCCACGACTGGAAGGAGAAGATCTCCGACCACAAGTCCCACTGAACCCGGAGATCAATCATGAAGCTCAGAGAAATCGTCGTCGAAGACGCGATCATCACAAATCTCGCCGGAACCAAGCGAAATGAGATCCTCGCGGAACTCATGGACGCTCTGGTCGCCGCCGGCAGCGTCCCGGAGGAACACCGGGATGCCTTCATCGACGGGGCCATCAAGCGGGAGAATCGAGGCTCGACCGGTTTCGGGTGGGGCGTCGCCGTTCCCCATGTGAAAACCCCGGATACCGATCGGCTTCACATCGCCATCGGCACCAGTGAGGCCGGCATCGATTTCAAGGCCCTCGACAAGGAACTGGTTCACTCGGTGTTCCTTCTGATCAGCCCCGAGGAACGACCGGAAGAACACATCGACGCCATGGAGGCCATCTTCGGCCATCTCAGCCGAGACCAGTTCCGCCGTTTTCTCCGCCAGGCCGAGAGCAGGGAAGAGATTCTCACGCTCTTGGATGAAGCAGACGCCGTGCCATCCGGCTGACGCCCCTCATTCGTCCACTTCCTTTCACTTCCTCCACTCCGTCCACTCCGTCCACTTTCAACGATGCCGAGCAGGACCGTGACCATCTCGAACCGCCTCGGCCTTCACGCTCGGCCAGCGATGATGCTTGCGGAGTGCGCGGGCGGCTTCACCGCGGACATCACGATCCGCCGCGAAGATGCAAAGGAGCCGGTCGACGCCAAGTCGATCATGCAATTGCTGATGCTCGCCGGCACCCAGGGCACCCGACTCGAGCTCGTGGCCAAGGGAGGCGATGCCGCCGCCGCGCTGAAAGCGATCGCCGACCTGGTCGATTCGGGTTTCGATGACGAGTAGCGACGTCAGCCAGATCAGCCGATGACCAGCAACCTCAGAGCCCTTCCTCGCCCGAAGGGCGAGCCATCAACTCCTTGATCGACGTCCATGGATCGACCTTCTGAAAGACCACCCGGCCGACGGCCTTGGTGATGGGAAGTTCCAGATCCATCTCGGCGGCCTGCTGAAGAACGCTCTCCACCGTCGAAACACCTTCCACGACACAGGCTTGCGACGCGAGGTAACGATCGAGATCAGCCCCCTTCGCGATCGCCTCGCCACAGGCTCGGTTGCGACCCTCGGGACTGAAGCAGGTCGTGGCGAGGTCCCCGACTCCGGCCACTCCGAAGAACGTTCTCGAATCCGCTCCCGCTGCCGCCCCAAATCTCGTCATCTCGGCGAGTCCGCGAGCGAGCAAGGCACTTTTCGCGTTGAAGCCAAGGCCCAGCCCGTCACAGATGCCGGCGGCGATCGCGATCACGTTCTTCAACGCACCGGCCAGTTCCACGCCTCGCGGATCGGAGCTTTCGTAGATCCGAAGCCACGGAGTTCCGAACATCCGGTGGACTGACTTGACCGTTCTGGACTCTTCGCTGGCGGCGACCATGACCGCCGGCTGGTGTCGGGCCAACTCCGCAGCGATCGTCGGTCCACTGAGGACGCAGGTCGAGACACCATCAATGAGTTCTCCGATCACCTCCGTCGGCCGACGGCCGGTTCCTATTTCGAGTCCCTTGGCGGTACTCACGACCATGCTCGAGCCCGTGGACGGCCCTTCCGCCGGTATGAATGGAGCCAGACGCGTCCAGACCGGCCTCACGAACTGGGTCGGAATGGCGTTGATCAGGACCGTCGCCTCGGACAGGACTTCCTCGTCGGCCGTCAGATGGATTCCATCGGCGATTCGCCAGTCCGGAAGCCGGGGGCTCTCCCGGGTGGCTTTCAGAGCCTCCATGGACTCTGAAAAAGGTCCCCAGACGGCCACAGAAGCCTCTCCCGCTTCAAGAGCGGCATCTGCCATGACCAATCCCATCTGGCCGGCACCGACGATGACCACACGTTCAGACATGATTCGAGTCTATCGCACTCCAGGAAGGCCACCTCTAAACGAACCCTCCAGCACGGCCGGAGGTAGAGGAGGCGGATACACTCTTCTTGCGGCGATTCTTCGGCCCGTGGTCAACCGTGATCCGGGTTCATCTCTCGGTCGTCAGCAAACTCTTGATCCAGTTTCGGAGCTCCGCATGAGCCAGTTGACGGCCCCCGAGCCGGGCCTTTCCGGCCCTTCCGCCCCCCAGGGAAACTCCGGCAATGATGCCGGCTCCGATTCCGGCGGGCGACGACTCGAACGACAGCTGTTCCTCGCCCTCCTCGGCGGAACCCTCCTGTTCGTCGGAGGCCTCGCCAAGCTCATCGGCATGTCGAACGCCGTCAGCGACATTCCCGCGGCGATCGGTGCGGTGATGCTTCTGCTGCCGCTTCTCCGAGGAGCCTTCAAGGAAATCATGCGGGGCACGCCCTCCGGCGATGCCCTCGCCGCCCTCGCGGTGCTCGCAGCGATCGCCGTCAATCAATTGCTCACCGCGGGATTCCTCGCGTTGTTCCTCTGGCTTTCCAAGCTCATCCTGAGCCGAACCGCCTGGGGTGCGCAGCGAGCCATTCGGGAGCTGGTGGAACTCACGCCGGACATCGCCCGCCGCGTCGAAGCGGGCACGGAATCCGAAGTCAGTCTCGGCGAACTTCGCCTCGGCGACGTGGTTCGAATTCGACCGGGCGAAAATCTCCCGGTCGACGGTCGCCTGGTGAACGGCACCAGTTCGATCAACCAGGCATCCCTGACCGGCGAAGCGGTCCCGATCGAGGCCGGTCCCGGCGTCGACGTCTATGCCGGTACCACCAACCTCACCGGGCAGATCGACGTCGAAGTGACCGCGGTGGCCGGCGAAACGACGATCGGCAAGGTCGAATCCCTGATCCGCGAGGCTGAAAGCGCCCGCAGCGACCGTCAGGAACTGATCGAACGCCTCGCCGGGTTCTACGTGCCGGTGGTGATCATGGTGGCAGCCCTGGTCGGCTTCTTCACCATGCGAAGCGCCGAGATTCGCGATGAAGCCGCGATCCGAGCCATCACCGTGCTGGTCGTCACCTGCCCCGGCGCCCTCCTGATCGCGTATCCGACCGCCATGGTCGCGGCCTTCGCCAGTGCCGCCCGGCTCGGAATCATGATCAAGCAGACCCGTACCCTCGAGAGTGCCGCCACCGTCGACACCGTGGTGATGGACAAGACGGGAACGCTGACCACCGGTCGCTTCGCGGTCAGCCGGCTCGCACCCGCCGACGGAGTCGATGGCGCCACCCTGCTCCAGGCCGCGGCGGATGCCGAACAGAGTTCCAACCACCCGCTCGCCCGCTCGATCCTCGAAACCGCGGAAAAGGCTCGCATCACCCCGGCGAACATCGAGGAATACGAAGAAGCCCACGGACGAGGCGTCACGGCCCGCCGCCCCGATGGTCTCATCCGCGCAGGACGTGGAGCCTGGCTTCGAGACCTCTCCCCCGCCATCGCAGACCAGATGGCTCTGGTCGAGGAGAAGATCGCTGGCATGTCCAGCGTCCATGTGATGCTGGGAGATCGATACCTCGGGGCCGTCGGCCTCGAAGACAAACTCCGGCGGAACGCGGGCGATGTGATTCAGCATCTTCGCCGCCTCGGAGTCCGGCGGGTCTGCATCTTCACCGGTGATCGTCTCGACGTCGCCAAGCGGGTCGGGATGACGGTGGGTGTCGACTCCGTGGAGGCGGAGTGCCTTCCCGAAGAGAAGCATGCGGAACTGAAGCACCTGATCGCCAACGGCCATCGAACGCTGGTGGTCGGCGACGGCATCAACGACGGCCCGATCCTCGCCAGCGCCGATGTCGGTGTCGCCATGGGTCTTTCCGGCTCGGACATCGCGACCAACTCGGCCGGCGTCGCGTTGATGCATGATGACCTCCGGCACGTTCCCTTCCTGCTCGAGATCGCCCGCCGAACCAAGGGAATCATCACCCAGAACATCGCGATCAGCCTGCTGCTCGCGGTGGTCGGGCTCGCCCTCGCGGCAACCGGGAACATCAACATCTGGGTGACCCCTTTCTATCAGGCGGTCGCTTACCTCTTCGTGATTCTCAACAGTCTTCGCCTGGTGCGATTCGGTGAGGATTTCGCCGAAGATGAACAAGCCAGACGAGCCCTCGAGACCGAACGAGCCCGCCTCGCCGGTCGAAGCCGGGAGGCATCCGTCCGCCTGGCGAGAATCTGATCGATTGCGAGACCAAAGCCGCGATTAATGAAATCCCGACCGATGGTTCGCCAAGAAGATCGGGTCCACCGGACATTTCTCTTCGACCTCTCAGGGAATTTTGATGATCTGGATCTTTGCCCAAGACGCCGCGGCCGCGAAGAGCTGGGCCGATGTGTTCGCCGAAGTCGCCGGGCCCGGCTTTTTGTTCCTCATGATCTTCAGCGTTCCGATCATTGCGATTGCCGGAGGCACCCTCAAAGTGATCCTGTCGGAACGTGGCAAGGAGCGGACACGCCAGGAAGTCGCCGCGTACGTCGCGGAGGGCAGCATGACCGCCGACGAGGGCGAACGGCTCTTACGAGCGGGGACGGACCCGGCCGCTGACGAGTGATCCAGTTCCGGTCGGACGGTGATGTCGATCTTCGACCCCGAACCTCGGGCGAAAGTCCGGCGGAGCCGACGGCGATGCCGGAGGTTTCCTCGTAGGGTGGTGGCATGGATGCGGCCCTCGTCGAACTGCTCGTGACCCTGGACGAAAAGCGGCCGCGCCTGGCCCGAACCCTCCGGCCCGCGATCGAATCCGCGACCGAATCGGAAATCCTTCGTTCGATCGCACCTCCGTCCGCCCAGACCACAGAGACCATCGACCCGATCGTCCTTCCTCGCCGCGACGGCCGGGACGTCGGGATCATCGTGCTGGGATGCGGACGCGGTGCCGTGGCCCGGAGGCTGGCCACCGAACTGGGCAGGTCCGCACCCTCCAGCACCCTGATCATTCTCGAAACCGACGCCCATCGATTCCTCGCCACCCTCCTGGTGGACGAGTGGAACGATCTCCTTGCGGATCCTCGTGTGCGATTCGCGATCGGCCCGTTCCCCGACACGGCCCTGAGGGAAGCGATCCCCCCGCCGGCTGATCCACTCCTCGAATTCGGCCTCGGTGGTCTCGCCATGATTCCCGGCGACGACCCCGCCCACGCGGGTGCGATCAGGAATGCCTTGCAGACCGTGGCCGGCTTGGTGATCACTCGATTCCAGTCCCGAAGACATCAGGCGAGAGCGGAGGTCACGCAGAAGATCTCGGCCGGCCTGTCCTCCGGGCCCTGGAACATATTCAGTTCGGTAAGCAAGCAGACCACGGCCCTGAAGACCCTGGCCCCTTCCATCATCGACGCCGCCCGGCGAGCCGGCCACCACGGCACCACGCACCTGCAAGACGACGCCGATCCCTTTCGGGATTCCAAGGCGTTACGAGCCGCCCTCGACGTCGACATCGATCTGGCCCTCTCATTTCTACGTCCCGGTGGAAACCTGGCCCCCTGGCTCCAGGGAATTCCCTCCCTGATTCTGGTCAGCTCCCATCCCCGACTTCTTCCGATCGAGACGTTCGATTGGACGGATCAGGATCTCGTGGTGGTCACCGATCCCGAATTCGCCCCCGCCTATCGACAACTCGGGATCACACCGGAGATTCGTGCGCTCGCCACGGACATCCCCGACCACGACGCGATGAACTCGGTCGGCCATCCACCGTGCGACGTCCTGTCAGTCGGGAACATCCCTTCCGCCTCGAGCGTGGTGGATGGGTTGCCTCCACAACTCGCCGAATTGATCGATTCGCTCGCCGCGGACTGGGTCCGACATCCCCGGACCACCGTCGACGAACTCATTTCGACCACCAACATCCGGGGTGACGATCGTGTGATGAATGCGGTCCGGCTCGCCCTCGGTTACGCCGCGACCCGCATTCGAAGAATCACTTCGGTGATCGCGCTGGCGCAGGCCGGATTCAACGTCCGCGTTCACGGCGGGGCCGATTGGGCGTCCGCCCTTCACGGCACCGCGGCGGAAGGATGCTGGCAGGGTTGGCTGCCCACGGGTCCGACGCAATCCGCCGCGTTTCGGGACGCCGGCGTGGTGATCAACGTCAACTCGTTCGCCACCCCCGGGATGCTCAACATGCGAAGTTTCGACGTCCCCGCCGCGGGAGGCATCCTGGTCTGCGACGATCGACCGGCATTGCATCAGGCATTCCAGGTCGGGGTCGAAGCCCTCTCCTTCAATCTCATCGAGGAGCTTCCCGATCTGGTGAGCGGCGTGCTTGCCACCGGTTCCCGCCGCGAAGCGATCGGCCACGCCGGGCGAAAGAAGGTGGAACGGACCCACTCCTGGGACTCGTGGTGGACCTGGGCCGAATCCCGACTCCGCGAGCGATTCGTCGCCCGAAACCCGA
>NYSW01000071.1 GCA_002683195.1 Phycisphaerae bacterium | reverse complement strand
GTCTTGTGGTCCTCGTGATTCGTCTCGCGTGGAAGCAAACTTCCGCTTGAGTCCGCTCAAGTCCCGCTTCCAACCGGCCTCCGTCCTCTCGGCACGAGTCCACCTGGGGGAGTTTCGCCGGGAGGCAGGGAAAGCCTCCTTACCGACACCGTGCGTGCGGTCTCGAGCGGCATCCGAGGTCGAGAAGTCTGTCAGGTGACAGACTTCCGCCGGAGCCGCTCGTTGCGTATCCCACAACTTCGTCGCCACAAGTCCTCGAATCGGGCCTATGTCTGCTTGGGCCGAATGCTCTTTTCTTCTGAGAGGCCAAACTTATTCCATGAAGAGGAGTAGTGGTTTCCAATGACGAAGAATCCTTGTCTGTCATCCACGGCCGGAGCCCTCCTGCTGGCGACCACGGGCTTGTCGGGGAATGTGATCGCCCAGGATCCACCCGTCCCGATTCGGGACGAGATGGTGCTGGAGATGCTTCGCGACACTGCGAAGGCTCGTCACCCCAAGCCGGAGTGGTGCCATGCTCGTCATGAGTCTCTCGGGCTCCTGCTGATGCCCTTGCAACTGATGGTGGACCTGGGCATGAATCGCCCTTGGAATCCCCTCGGAGCGATCGTCATCGACGGTTCTGAGGATCCGATCGTGGTCACCGCGTCCGAAGGCGTGCTCGATCGGCTCAACTCGCGCCTGGGTTGGTTGTCGATGGATTTCGGCCAGCAGTTGGGTTTCGGGTGCCGGGCCGTGACCCATGGCGCGTCCTCCAGGGAGTTTCCGACCTGCTGGTCGTACGAAGGGGTCGTCCATCAAGGTGGTGGCCAGGTCGAGACTCGTTTTCTCTGGCCAGATGATGGTTGGTTCGATCAGGTGCATTGTGACCAGGACATGGTCTGGGATTCCCAGTCCCTCACGGTCTGTGGACTGACCGCGGACATCTCACGCCATCCCCGGTGGCCCGGCGTGGATGAATTGAGTCCCAGGGCTTCGATGAGTTGGCTGGGGCGATTTCACTTTGACATCGACCACCAGCTGCTCGATGAGGATGTCCGAATCGGAGACGAGCGCATCGTGGTCCGGGATCTCGGTGGCCACGTGATTCGAGACATCGATCTTGATTTCGATGGTGCGCATCTCGACCGCATGGTGATTCACCAGCATCCGATCTCCGCGACCTACTCGCTGGGAACGATCGAGAAACAGGTCGAAGGGGACGGTGATCGGAAGTTGATCCCCCTCGTCGAGGATCATCGGCGATGGGCCGACGGTTTGAAGATCGTGATCGACTTCATCGAAGACGGTGATTTCAGGGATGTGCCGCATCAGATCCAGGCGTACGTCGGCGAAAGGCGGATCCTGTCCGCGGAGTTCGAATGGATCAGGAGTGGGGACTCGTTGGTGGAACCGAGCATCACCCCCGATTACGGGAGCTATGGCCGGCTCCGATCCGAGTTCCTCGACGCATGGTCGGAGTCGGTCTCATTGGAAAGGGCCATCGCGCCTCGGGTCTTTTCGGATCGAATGAACGCCTTGGCCGTCGAGGTTCGATCCATGTCGCAAGACCTTGGACTGAGCCCCGCGGAACCACTTCGAATGCTGGAGCGGCGGTTCATGCTGTCGATCATGAACCCGCGTTTCCAGGCCGATTCGATCGAAGGTGACCTGCTGGTATCGCTTCTGGAGAGAGCGTATCGAGAACAAGTCAGGACCCTGCCGCGCCAGGTCGCCCTGGCGGAGGCCATTCGGCAGTTGGTCCAGAACCGACCGCTGCTTGCCCTGGCCACGGCGGAGGCGCTGGGAGAGCCTCGTGGCTTGGATGAAGTCGAGTCCCGATGGTGGAATAGCATGATGGCCACGATGCGACAGTGGGCGTGGGGGGGCCAGGCCTCCGGGAGTTCACCCGTGCGGGGTCGCGCCNGTGACGTGAATGATTCCATGGGCATGTTGGCTCGCCGAATGCTGGNCGGGAGGTCTCGATGACGCGAGTGACCGGCATCATGATGGGCCTTCTGGTGGGAATCGNCTCGATCGACTCACCAGTGGCCGGCTCGGCCGGACTTCAACCAGTCCGTGAGGGTGTCTTGCCTCTCGGNCAGGAGGAAGACCGCCGAAGACAGCTTGCCGATCGGGTCGTATCCGTTNTGAGGCGATCTGGTGATTGGGGAGATGCCGAGCGACCGCTCCTTGAATCGGTGAGAGAGGGACTCGTCACCGCACCGATCACGATCGCGGATGGAGCCATCGATTCGATCGCGACGCGTCTCGATCTGTTGCTTGGCTTGGGGGATGCAGAGATGCCACCGGTCTTTGGCCACGATTCGGATCTGTTTTTCGGGCCGCTTCGAAAGGCGATCGCCTCGGGAGCTGGTGAAGATGTCGTGAGGGGGTATGGGACGCAGATTGCCGGTCGGATCGCGGCGGCAGCGACGGTTCGACCGCTCTCGCCGGCCCGAGTGGAGCAGATGAGGGACATGGTCGGCTCGGTCATCGATTTCGCCTACGAAGGCCTCAGGACGGAGATGCTCGCTTCGGAGTTCGGTGCCGAGTATCTCCCCACGGTCGATCTCTGGTTGGAAGGGGTGCACCGGCACTGGGCCGTTGTGTTGGGTACGCCATTGATACCGGAATATGCGAGGCTCAGGCCTCGATCGGAGATCGCTGGAGATCAGGGCGAGGATCTGCTGGACGACTTCGATCGCATGAGTTTGGAGATGGCATTCGGAACCGTGGCAACCGAACTGAATGAACAGGCCGAATGGCATCAAATGGATTCGAACCACGACTTCCCCCGACCCCATGAGGTCATGGGTTGTGTGTGGAATGCTGCCGTTCGACTCAACAGTGGGATCGGCGTACAGATCGGTCCCTGGTTCTTGAAATCACCGTTGGGAACCGAAGCTGCCGCCGTACGGCGACACTTCGTGACCAAGGGAGGAAAAGAGATCCGGGAAGCGGAGCAACGACGGCTTGAGGAGGCCATGGTTTCGGATCCGTCGTTGGGGGATTGGTTGAAGGTCAAGGCGCAAGCGAGGCGGGAGCGAGAATCCCAGCCATCGGCCTTCGGCGACTTCAACACCGTCGAGCATCTGATGCGGTCGGGAGGTTTTCAGTGGCTGGATGGTGTCGTCATCGTGCCGGACAAGGTCGGCACGCCACTGGATGAGGATGAACCCGTGATCCGGCCCTGAAAGGTTCCAATCGCCTTTGGTTCATTTCAGGAACTCTCAGAAGACGAGCTCCTTAACGGCGCTCATGGCGGTTTCTGGCATCCCGGCAGGGCGCTCCTGACAGACTTTGACAGACTTCTGGTGTCCTGAATGTCCGAGTTGGCTACCTTGTCTGCGGCATCGACCTCGGAAAGCTCCTTCAGTCCACCTGGGGGAGCTTCACTCAAGACCGCGTTTCGGGCCTCGCCCGGACGCGGTCTTTTCGTACCGCTCCAGGTCCGGCCCTCGGCGTCTTGTGGTCCTCGTGATTCGTCTCGCGTGGAAGCAAACTTCCGCTTGAGTCCGCTCAAGTCCCGCTCCCAACCGGCCTCCGTCCTCTCGGCACGAGTCCACCTGGGGGAGTTTCAAGCGACGAGCCCCGCACGCACCGGAAGGGGCTCGCGGGGCTCGTCGTGTCTTGGAGAGGGNGAGCGGGGGCGTTGATGCGTTGATCA
Source organism: Phycisphaerae bacterium (assembly GCA_002683195.1). Next base: position 10,283 of record NYSW01000071.1, on the reverse strand, counting down.
GGGGTCGTCGGAGGTCGTCCAGTTGGCGATGAGCAGTCCCAGGTCGCCGGAATCCGTGGTTCCATCCTCGTTCAGATCGGCGTGGTCGGCGCCCCAGCCTCCGATCAGCAGGCCGAGATCGGCGGCATCCACGATTCGGTCGCCGTTCAAGTCGCCGAGCACCGGCTGGCAATGCTCGGTCGAGGCGCAGGGGAGGTAGGACCCGAAGAGATCGGGCCACAGCTCGCTCTCCCATTCGAAGATGGGGGACGTGGCGTAGAGCTGGTTGAAGATCGTCCGAATGTCGTCGACCGCGAGTGCCTCGTCCCAGAGATCCGACTTGCGATGGATCTCGGGGCCGTAGGCGTCTCGGTTCCGGCGATTGAATACCACCGTGTAGCTGCGGCCGTTCGACCGTCGCCACACCATCGCCCGGGTGCCTGGAAGGCTTCCCTCGTGGTAGGCGTACTGCGTGCTGAGATTCCAGCCGTGTCCGCGATTCGAAGCGACGTTCTCGTAGCCTTCCTCTCCACTGTTGCTGGTGAACATCGTCTCGATGGACGAGCTGCAGAGGATCGGGGAGTTCGAGACGGTCGAAATCGATGCGAGCACGGCGGCGAAGTCCACCACCGTGCCGGTCCAGCCTCCGAGGGAGTCGTAGTTGGCGAGGTTGAAGCCGCCGGCGGTTCGAGGGACCCAGGTCTCCTCGTCCTCCGACATCACCGTCAATCGGAGACGATGTCGTGAATCCTCGTATCCGACCTCGTTCTCCGTGGGAAAGGCGGATCCGATCCGCATCCGGTCGATGCAGAGCCGGTCGAGGATCCGCGTCTGCACGTACTCCTCGTAGCTCATGCCGCTGACCCGTTCGATGAGTCTGCCCAGAAGCGAGTAGCCGTAGTTGGAGTAGTGGTGGTCGAGGCCGGGTTCCATTTCGACACCGAAACGTCGCATGTACTCGTGAATGTTCTCGAGCGAGACCGGAAGGGTGAGCGATGGCCCCGGAAGGATCGCGCTCAGCACGTCGCGAACTTCGCGATCCTGACCCATGGGGTCGCGTTCGAATCCCGCGTAGTGCTGGAGGAGGTGGTGCCAGGTGATCTCCGGCCAGTAGCGATCGTTACAGGGAGCGATCACGCAGGCGCCGCACGACACGCCGCACCAGTCCCAGTCGTCCAGCGTCTCCGACACCGGATCGGTGAGTTCGATCGTCGGATCGTCCTCGATCAGGGCCATCACCGCCATGGCGGTCAACGACTTGGAGACGCTGGCGAATCGGAACTCGTCCAGGACGGACGTGTTCTCGACATCCTGTGCATCGAAGGTGTAGGCCTTCACGGCGATCAGTCGTCCGTCCGAATCGGTGACGGCGACTGCCCCACGGGAGATCAGTCCCCGACGCATGTACGTCTCCATCGCCTCGTCGACGGCATCGACGAAGGGAGGGCTCTCGCCCTGCACCCGGAACGTCCGGTAGGGGTCGCGTTTGAAGACGGCGATGTAGCGGCGAATCGGGAAGTCCTCGTAGGCGGTCACCACATCGACCTCCCAGCCCCGGTTCTCCTGTTCCACGACCTGTTCCTCGAGTTCCGAGGAGGTCAGGCCCGTTCGAACCTCCCACTCCGGCTGGATGCCGCGAGTGAAGAAGCCTGCGAAGACCGGATTGAACGGCGTGCCATGGACGCTCGCCGAAATCAGTCGACCGCCGTCCCGGCGCAGTTCCTCGTGATTCGATTCGAAGGAAGTTCGACCGAGCCCCGTGAGGGTGTTCTTCTGCTGCAGCGGGTCCTCCCGCTCCAGCCAGACGCATGCGTATCTCACGCCGTCGCCGGTGCCCGAGCTGGAGAACCAGTCCGGGTCGAGCGAGCCGTCTTCGGAGGCTTCGAGTTCCGCTCGGACCGTACTCCATTCGGAGGGAAGGATTCGGTGTCTGCCCCGGGCGGCACGGCCATCGTTCACCATGACTGAGAGGTAGGTCTCGTTCGGATGATTGCCGTAGACCTCCACGAGGTGGGGCGATANCCCTCGGCCGCGTTTTCATCGAAGAAATCCTGGTACTCCGCCGAGGTCATGCCCGCCTGAAAGACCCAGTCGTTCTGATCGTCGCAGGTCGTCACCAGCTGGTAGATCGGCCCCTTCGCGGTGTCGAGCACGGTGATCGTGTCCGGCATCTTGTCGAAGCCAGGCAGGAAGGCGACCAGAAACTCGAGTTCGGCTTCGGTCAGATCCTTGGAATACGTGCGAGGGTCCGGGCAGTCGACATCCGCTGCGCTGCGCGGCACCGGGAGGAGCACCATCATGAGGAGGCATGTGATGGGCACGAACGCTCGGTGCTTGAGAACCATGTTCGGCCTCTTTCCAGAGGGGNTGGCTTGAATGGCGGTTCTTCGTTTCGGCTTCATGGGCAGACGCCCCAGGCGGCGATGACCAGGCCGAGGTCGCTCGCATCGACCAGGCCATCGCCGTCGAAGTCGGCGGCGCATCCAACGCAGTCGCCCCATGCGGTGAAGAAGTCACCGAGGTCGGCGCCATCGGTCCTGCCGTTGCGGTTCAGGTCGGTCGGGCAGGTGGGGGCGTCGCACCCGGTGGAGATCGTATTGCCTCCGAGATCGATGTAGTCCCCGAAGATCTGTTCCGAGGAGTTGCCGCAGATGGTCGACTGCTCGATGCTCACCGTGCTGTTGGAGGCGAAGATGGCACCACCGTCGACTTCGCCGATGTTTCCTTCGATCAGAGTATCGAAGATCCGAAGCTGGCCATTGGTGGTGAAGACCGCGCCGCCCATGGTGAAACAGGAATTGTTGCGGAGCACCGATGATTCGACCGCCAGGTCGCCGAAGTAGTTGCAGATCGCACCGCCGATGCCTTCGATGGTGAACTCGTCGATGCTTTCTATGGAGCAGTCCTCGATCACCACGTTCGAGAACGTGACCGGGACGAACTCGATGTACACGCCGCCCCCCCGGACCAGACCGAAGATCTCGGCTCCGGATCCGCCTCGAAGGGTGAGAGATTCGACGCGGAAACGATTCGGGGTCTCCCAACCGTCGAAATCCTCGCTCACTATGAGACATGGACTCCATCCGATCGGACCATCACTTCCATCGATGATCGTGAGATCCGGTCCGGCTCCCCGAAGAATCAGTTGCTTGTTGCTATACAGGTTCTCCCTCCACACGCCGGAACCGATCTCGATGACATCGCCCGCTTCGGCCGCGGCGTCGATGGCGGCTTGAATACTGGTGTGGTCGCAGCCCTTCGTGCACACGGTGATCGTCTCGGAGGAGACCGGTGTGGCGGCCAGCGCGGCGGCCAGGGACGCAGTCAAGGACATGGCAAGCAGGGGGCTCGTTCGTTTCATCGTGCCATCCGAGGGAAGGTCTGAGGCTTCCAGCGTATTCGGAAGACCNTACGGTCCCCAACGGGAAATACNAGGATGTCGGCTTCTGGCGTCCGGCAGGGCTTTCCTGACAGAATTCTGGCGTCGAAAACCTCCGAGCGTTCTCGTTTGCCGGCGGCTCCGCCTCGATCGTCGATCCCGCACGATCCTCGGATGCCGCCCGCCGACGATGGAACCCCACCGAAGCCTTCGGCCNCCGGAATTCTTCCGGCGTCGTCGGTGACTACTCGGCCTGGTTCCAGTCGTATCGAGTCCCGAGAAGCTCGAAGAGCCGTTCGTTGTGCGGTCTGAAGAACTCGTCCAGGACGGCACGAGTCCGTGGCCAGACCAGTTGGTCGCGCTGCGATACGTTCTGCGCCGCGAGATCCCGGATCGGAACATCCGATCGAATGCCGAGGAATTCGAAGAGGTTCGCCAGTACCGGCCTCGGATCCTCGAAGAATCGTTCACCCTCGATCACGTGCAGGTCGGTTCGATCGAAGTACTCGAGAAATCGTTCGATCTGCGGCCGATAGATCCCGCGCCCGACGTAGGACGTGTAGTCCATTGGTTCGGAAGCCGCCACGTCGGACCTCCCGAGCGATCCGCAGCGGTCCACGTCTTCGCACATCGCCGCATGGAGCGATTCGGGATCGGGTCGATTGCGTTGCGTGTGGAAATAATGGGAGATCGCACGATCTGATGGATTCCGGAGCGTCAGAACCATCCTGGCGTTCGGAACGACTTCGGAGATCCGTCTCGCCGAAGTCTCATGGCACAGGTACTTCGGCGTCGCTTCGTAGACGAGGGATCGAGCCGGGATCATCGCCTTGATGGGGAAATGAGATCGGTACCGGGCGAGGCTTCCGGTCGGACCAGCGAACGACGCATCGTCCTGATCGAAGTAGTGGATCTCCTTCTCGAACGCCGGAACGAGCTCGGGATGCTGGGTGAGATGGTGGAAGAGACTCGAGGTACCCGATTTCATCGCCCCGATGATCAGGAAGTCCGGCAGGACCCGCAGGCCTGAAGAGAGCAACCGCCATCGCCAGACGGCCCTGAGACCGAGGTTGCCCGAGCCGATCGATCTCACCGTGGATCCGTCCTCGTGAAGCGCCAGGCAACCGATACCGCCCGGCAAACTTGGATATTCGAGCGCCAAGCGAAGGCGACTGCCCGGTCGAGTCGTAGTTTGGCATAAATAGGCGGAGATTGGCATCCCTGGACTCAGGATCGCCGATACCACCATGGAGCGGGCACATCGGTCTCACCGCACGGATCCGGCCCCCCGCATCGACGGGCCGCTTGGCGCGTTCGCTCGACACCCGTGGATACCGCCTCGAGGCAGGCTCCGATTCCGGACCGGTGACATGCGAACGACAAAGCGCAATCCCAGCAAACTGAGCATTTCGGACAGAGCCGCGCAGGTGTGCCATCCCCTCCTCCAGCTGGTCACCGGATCGCCCTGGTCACGCAAGTACGACCTGACGATCAGTCATCAGCACCGGTTCATCTGGTTCAGGGTCCCCAAGAACGGGACTCAAACCCTCCTGAAGAGCATGGATTCGAACGGCGTCGCACTCGACGTCGTGCAGGCGCACATGATCCGATACCCCCTTCGAGCCTATCGCGACTACTACAAGTTCGCGGTGGTCCGGAACCCGTGGGATCGACTCGTCTCCTGCTGGCACAACAAGATCCTCCGGAAGAACGCGTTCGGATTGCCCGAAGAGGTTCATCGAAGACTGCTGGAATTCCCCGCCTTCGTCGATCACGTCGCGGAAAAGGACATCGAGCGGTGCGACACGCACATCGCGTCGCAGTCCTCACTGATCGACCTGGATGAAATCGACCACCTGATCCGAATGGAATCGTTCGAAGCAGGCGTCGCCCAGGTCTTCCGAGACATCGGCATCGAACCCTTCGGCATCAGCTCGACGAATCGGACACCGACGCGCAAGCCCTACGCCGAGTACTACACCGAAGAGACCCGGGACAAGGTCGGTGATATCTACGAGAAGGACATCCGGAACTTCAACCATCGGTTCTGACAAGAAGGACCGCCGCACGTCGTGATCGACACCAGGAACCGAATCGCGGGTGGACGTCATGACGCTCACGCCACCACCACCCGGCTCCAACCGTCACCCCTCTGACGCAAACAGGACGCATGAAGCTGAAAGCCTCCGTCATCATCTGCTCTCGAAACCGGGCCGCCCAGCTCGGCACGTGTCTCGATTCCATCCACGAGGACGAGATGCTCGCCACCGCGGCCGAACTCGTGCTGATCGACAACGGCTCGACGGACGACACGCACCAGATCATGGAACAGCATGCGGACCGGGCTCGGTATCCCGTGCTCGTCCGGCAGGAACCGGACGCCGGCCTTTCTCGGGCACGAAACGCCGGACTCGACGCGGCAACCGGAGATCTCCTGCTGTTCACCGACGACGACTGCTACCTGGATCCGGGGTACATCCCTCTGGCGGTCAAGATCTTCGAATCGGAGGAATTCGACTTCGGTGGCGGCCAGGCCGTCCTGTACGAGGAACGCGACGCGTTCGTCGGCTACAACCTTTTCGAGCATCGAAGAACGCTCGAGCCGGGCCGGTTCATACCCGCGGGGACCATTCAGGGATCGAGCATGATCTTCCGCCGGCGAGTCGTCGAAGAGATCGGGTACTTCGACTGCATGCTCGGGGCGGGCACGCCGTTTCCCTGCGAGGACATCGACTACGTGGCCCGCGCTTCCTTCGCCGGATTCACCGGCGGCCAATTCCCCGAACTCATCGTCCGCCACGATCACGGAAGGCGGACCGCCCGCGACTACGAGAACATCCTGAGGAGCTACGATCACGGGCGCGGGGCGTACTACGCGAAGAACATCCTGGAGGGACGTCTGTCCTTTCTCTTCCACTGGCCTCGACGGTCTTTCGAACCTGAACGCAGCCTCACCAATGAATTCAGGTCCGCGTGCCGATACGTCATGATGCGGGTCCGAGGATGAAGACTTCCAGTTTCGAGACGTTCGGGGGGACTCCGAAATTCGGACGACCATGCAGGCGATCCGACCGCAAGGGGTGCGAAAACCCATGAATCGAACGAACGGGCGACAACGATTCATCATCCTCACGGACCAACGAAGCGGCTCCAACCACCTCGGGGACCTGCTGGACAGCCATCAAGCCGTCAGGGTTGCGGGGGAGCTCTTCAACCCGGACCACCAACACGTGAGTCGCAATCATCCGCTTCCCGAGGGCCTCCGCGGTATGCGGGCACGGGACCCGGTCGCCTACCTCGAAGCCTTCTTCACGCAATCGCTCGACGATTCCACCACCCATCTCGGCTTCCGACTCTTTCACGATCACGCACGGCATCGACCCGAGAAGAGGATCTGGACCGCGCTGCGGCGGATGCGGAATCTGCAGGTGATCCACCTGCAGCGCCGAAACATCCTCAAGAACCTTCTCTCGTTGAAGCTCGCCCTGCGGTCGAGCGAGTGGCAGCGCCTGGAGGGTACGCCCCCGGTCCGCTACGAGCCCCTCAGGATCGAGTTCAAGGAGGCGATCGCGCACATCAGGGCGAGGGAGCGGAGTTTCGCCCGAGGAAGCCGGATCTTTCGACGCCACCAGAGGACCGAGATCTTCTACGAGGACCTGGAACGGGACGAGGAACGGCGGCTCGAGGCCCTCCTCCGTTTCCTCGGCCTTCCGTCGCAGCCGCTGGTGAGCGGCACCCGCAAGCAGAACCAACAACCCACCCGGGAATTGATCGAGAACCACGCCGAACTCGAAGACCGGTTTCGTCACACCAGATGGTCTGAATTCTTCCAGGACTGATCCACCATGGCCCACACGCCGGATATCGCGAACCCGCCTGCCAACGCCTTTCCGATCTTTCTGCTGGGATCGGGCCGAAGCGGCACCACGCTGCTCCAGAAGATCCTCAACAGTGCGGATGACGTGATGATCTGGGGCGAGCACGGAGGCTTCCTGAAACAGATCGCCCAGGCCTACTTCCACCACACCGAGAATCCCGAGGTGAACCAGGCGATTTTCCACTGGAATCCCATCGCGAAGGACCCGAACCTCGACTTCCACCGGTTGAGGCTGACGGACATCAACTACAGCTGGATGAACTGGTACGGAAGTCGGGAGGTGGCCGCGAGCTTCGCCGGCTTGATCGAGTCGTTCTTCCANCCNCCNGGAATGNANAAGCGACANTGGGGTTTCAAGGAGATTCGATACGGCNGNGATGACCGGACCATCGAGNTGCTCGCGNAACTCTTNCCGACCGCGAGATTCGTCNTCATCGNNCGGAATCCCGTCGANGTCATCGCNAGCCAGGCCGCGNTGGGNTGGGGGNNGANGNNGGCCCTGNGCAGTGGATGGAAGCAGCTGTGCCGAAGCGTGGGNCGNNCAGAACCGCGGGCTGCTCGAATTCCAGCGGGCGAACGAGGNACGAACGCNNTNNGTCAGGTTCGAATCGTTGANTTCNAAGGACTCCGGCGCGNTCGANGACCTCTTCNAATGGCTTGGCTTCGAAACGAGCGATCGGCAGGGCGAGCTCGTCGACCTCCAGGAAGGAATCTGGAGGAAGGCGCGAAGGGACGGCAAGCCGCACCGAGCGATGTTCTCCGAGCGGAAACTCAGGCACATCGCACGCATCGTCCGCGGCCCGAGTCAGGCGCTCGGCTATTGAATCGGAACTCGACGCCACCGGAGACGATCGAGGCCGCCACGGCCATCGAGGCGACTCGGCCGGATACGATCACTTCATGANCCGACGAAGCAACGCCGCCGTCACTTCGGCCGCACCCCTGCGCCTTCCGAGTGGACGAATCATCCGATGTTCGATGAACGTTTCGGTGCCGCGAAATCGGATCGAGACCCGTGGATCGTGGAAGTTCATCGCCGGGTCCCCTTCGATCCCGTCGAGGTAGTCCTGGTATTCCGCCGAGGCGTTCCAGTGACATCCGCGATCGATGCTCTCNCGTGCNTACTCTCGAAGCGTGCTGAGGAACTTGAAGTGGAAGATGAACGTCCGATCCCGGGCGAGGTTTCGAACATCCGCGTGCAGGTGGTGGTGCCCCGGCGAGAGACACATGTCCTTCGAATACCGCACCAGTGGATACTTGCGGACCATCGCGGCGGCGGAGAAGACCCGCCGCCGAAGTCCCTGGAAGTAGATTCGCTGCAGCCTCTGGAAGTCCCGAGTGAAGAAGAGGTCGAGATGGCGAGGCCGATCGAAATACGGACAGAGTTCGAAGATGCTTCGACCCGGATGCAGTGTGGTCTCTCCGAGGCTCCGATCTGAATACATGTCGAGCATCATCGATTTCACGACGGAACGACCGGTGGCCTCCAACGTCGCGATGAACTCCTCGAATCGCCGACCTTGATCGCAGAACGGGAAGTAGAAGAACTCGTCCAGATCGAGCAGGAGACACCAGTGCCCGACGCCGAACCGCTGGAGCAGGGCCTCCTGCCAGTCGACACCGAAACGACTCTCCTGATACGGCTGTTCCGTGCTCCAGACATGCACCGCCTCCTCGGCGAGCGCGATCTCGACCGATTCGTCAGTNGAGCCGTTGTCGACGAAGAAGAAGCGCTCGACGCCGAGACGCCGGTGGTATTCGAGAAATTCAGGTAGCCGCCGNGCCTCGTTCCGACCGCAGAAGAAGCATCGGATCTCNTCGGCCCGGTCGGGGATGGCCAGGTTGTCCAGTCGTTCCATGAGCCTCATCCGTGCTTCGACACCCTACCGAGCGCGATCCACACGGCTGGATCTCCACCGGGCGGTCGCCCTCTCCTCAATCAAGCGTAACGCATTCGCACCCATATCCGATGAAACCTCCGGCGAAACGATCCGTCACGAATTCCAGGATGACGGAGGACGTCTCCCCCAGCGCAGGATGCGGTACACGATCGAGGCGAGGCCGCACTTGACCTGCGAGAGAACGCGACCGGACAGGGGGGGGCGAAAGTTGGCGGTATGGCGGGCGGAACGATCCTTGCTCAGGATGCTTGGTCGGTAAAACATCCCCCGGCGTCGAAGGACTTCGATCCCTCGGCGGACGATGCGGCGAGGAAGAATCGCGAGCAGATCGATCCTGCAGAGCGTCAGCAACCAATCGGTCTTCAACGACTTCCCGATCCAATGCGACGCTCCGCGACCCTTGCCGCCGAGGACCGAAACGTGGGCCAGATAGGCGTAGAAATTCACTTTCGAGGAACGTAAGAGCCGCGATGATGCCATCGGCCGCTCCCGCCGTACCGCATCGAGCACCTGCTGATGCGCTCGCTCCATCTTCTCGACGTGACTCGACATCGCACCCGGAGTTCTGCGATACGCCACCAGAAACTCNGGAACGACGTCGTAATCGAATCGGGCGGCAAGGCGGAGATACAGATCGAGATCCTCGCAGCCGAGATTGAATTCGGATCGATAACCGCCGATCGCCTCCAGCGAACGCTTGCGGATGATCGTGGAGCTCGCATTGCCGAGGAAGTTGTGAAAGAGCAGCAGGGGATAGACGTGACCGGTCGCCCGCGACACATGGACTCCGCCGAGCGTACGGTTCTCCTCGTCGATGTCCGTGGACCACGTGTAGACGACACCGAGATTGGGGGAAGCCTGCTCGAAGCGGCTCAGCATCTTTTCCACGGCGGTCCGGTGCCAGATGTCGTCGGCATCGATGAAACCGACAAACTCGCCGGTCGCGATCTCGAGTGCCCGGTTCCGCGCGGTGGCGACGCCGAGATTCTCTTGAGCGATCACGATGATGCGGTCATCGCTCTCCGCGTATCCACCGGCGATCTCGCGGGTCCGATCGGTCGATCCGTCGTCGACCACGATGATCTCCAGATCCGCGTGGGACTGCCGGATCAGAGACTCGATGGTGAAACCGATGTATCGCTCCGCG
>NYSW01000070.1 GCA_002683195.1 Phycisphaerae bacterium | reverse complement strand
GCAGCGATCGCCCGCTGGCGACATGAACAATCGGTCGAGCGGACGCGACGGCGCCGCCCAGACCTTCTCACCCCACCGCGACCCCTGGGCGATGACCATCGACCCACGTCGCGGCAGCCCGACGGCGGTACATCCGCTCGAGGGGAACAATCGGGCGACGGCCCGGGAAGCCCAGCGTCATGAACCGCACTGAATTCGTTGAATCCGTGGTCGCCAGCCAGCTCAAGAGCGAAGACCAGCTCTCCGACATGACCATCGGCGACACCGTCGACGTTCACTACCTCATCGTCGAAGGCGAGAAGGAACGTGTGCAGATCTTCCAGGGCGTGCTGATCGGAATGAAGAGCCAGGGCATCAACCGCACCATCACCGTCCGCCGCATCGTGGCGAACGAAGGTGTTGAAAGGATCTTCCCCCTTCACAGCCCCCGCATCTCGAAGATCGAGGTGGTTCGACGCGGCGATGCCCGTCGTGCCAAGCTCTACTACCTTCGCGACCGCATCGGCAAGGCCCGCCGCCTCCGCGACCGTCGTCGTGGACTGAAGTGGGTCGGCGAAGGCCAGGGCTGATCCAAAGCTCATGCGAGTCTCACTTCGCAAATCGTTCGGGTTCGAGGCGGCGCACTGGCTGCCGACCTTTCCTGACGATCACAAATGCCACCGGCTCCACGGGCACTCGTTCCACATCGACGTCGTCGTCGAGGGGGACGTGCCCGAGGAGCAGGGGTATCTCGTGGACTTCGCGGTCATCAAGGCGGCGATCAAGCCGGTCGAGGAAGCCCTCGATCATCGCTGCCTGAACGACATCGAGGGCCTTGAGAATCCGACCAGCGAAATGCTCGCACGCTGGATCTGGGATCGGCTCGCCCCGGAACTTCCGATGCTTTCGGAAATCCACGTGCACGAGACCTGTACGAGTTCCTGCATCTACCGCGGCACCTGAACTTCATGCGACTCGCCACGATCCTCGATGTCTCCACTGCTCGAGCCGTGGGTATCCCCGACGCGGTCGCGGACGTCGTGGTCCCCCACGGACTTCCGGGGTCCGCGATCGCTTCGATCGTCCCCGGGAATCCGCTCGCGGCCGACTGGACCTGCCCTCTGGATCTGCCGGGCGAGCTCCTGGTCGCCTGGAGCGGAACGCTGGCGGATGACCTCTTCCAGGATGACCCTCGCACCTGGATGGCCGGGGGACATGAACAGTTCGAGTCGTTCTGCGATCAGGTTCGCGAGCCACTGACCGCCATGGGGCGGCGGCTCTGCTTTCGACCACACGCCAGGCACGTCTTGAGTGATCCCCAGGGCACCCTCGACTTCCTTCGCCGCCGGGAGGGTGAGCCGTTCGGCCTGGCCCTCTCCCCCATCGACCTCCTCGTGCCTTCGATGATCCCCGATGCTGAAGACCACTTCACCCGNATCCTTGATTTCATGGTGCCCCGCGCCGACCTCCTCATCTTCGGGGACGCCGTGCCGGACGAGGACGACGAGGAATCAATGACCGCGGCGCCTCTGGGTGACGGACTCCTGCCCGGTCCAGCGGTGGTTGAAGCCATCCTCGACCGCCTCCCGGACCATGCCTGGGTGGTGGCCTCACCCGGGGACATCCCTGCCGTTGTCGCCCTCAAGCACGGCGATCCCCGAAACTGATCACCTCCTTCGTACGAGCTCGAAAATCCGGCTCCCGACCTCTTTAACTGATTTCAGGGAGTGTTCGGCCCGGAAGGAGATACCATCGAGACGGGACGTCGGCTGCCGACTCCCGCCGCATCGCGACCTGGAGGCCCTCCAGGAGACGACGATGCGGAACCGATCTGGGCGACCCGATCCGTCGCCTCGCGGCTCTCAGGAGGTGCGTCAGGATGGCGATCGCGATTCCCAGAGACCAGCCCGACCCACCGCATGACCCGCGGGGAACAAGCGGACTCGACTCCAGCGTACTGCTGCTCAATCGGCTCTACACCGCCATTCGAGTGATCGATGCCCGCCGCGCTTTCTCCCTGCTCACCAAGGAGGTGGCGGAGGTGATCGCGGTTGAAGACGGCACCTATCGCAACTACGACTTCGCGACCTGGACCGACATCGCGGAGCTGCAGCAGGCTTTCGAACCGGAGCGCCACGACTGGGTTCGGACCACCCGGCTGACCATCGCCGTGCCGAAGATCATTCGAGTCCTCGACTTCGATCGCCGCCCCAGACGGAGCGTCACCCTCAACCGCCGCAACATCTACGCCCGGGACCACAATCTCTGCCAGTACTGCGGCCGCTCCTTCTCCACCCGGGAACTCACCCTCGACCACGTGAACCCCAGGGTCCAGGGAGGCGAGAACACCTGGACCAACCTGGTCTGCGCCTGCGTCCGCTGTAACGCCCGAAAAGGCGGACGAACCCCACGACAAGCCGGCATGCGACTCATTCGCCCGCCCGTGAAACCGCGACGAAATCCAGCGATCACGATTCGCCTCGGGGCGGAGAAATACGAATCCTGGAAGGCCTTCCTGGATGAGGCATACTGGACGATCGAACTGCAATGATCGCGGGCGTCCTNCCCGAGAACCTCCGGGGCGGGGCGGGGCGGGGCGGGGCAGGGTAGACACCCCNGTTCACGAAACGATCTCCGGGTCATGCGATTTCNCCGAAAGGATTCTCGTCGTGGAGGCTCATTCCGAAGGATTGTGATCTGGCCATCCCTCGGGAGGCCACTCCTACCTGAGGCCCCCATGAACCAGACTCGGATTTCGACTCCCCGATCCTTCGAGAGACTCGGAACGAATTCGATCTTCGACCGCCCGACCGGCATCCTTCTGGCGACCGCCATGATGGCGGCGGCGGCACTGACCAGCATCCTGATGACCACGGTGTACAGCGCCTCGGTCTTTCCCTGGCTGCCGGTCGGCATCGCTGCCGGCCTGACTCTGCGACACGGCCCCCGGTATGCGGCGCTCGGCGGCCTCACGCTGGCCGCAGCCGCAGGGGGCGGCTTGTTCGGCGAGGCGGGCTTCCCCGCACCCTCCCAATCCGGGGAATGGCTCTCAGCCGCCCTCCTGATCGCGGCCCTTGCCGTCGTCCACACCTGCAGCCTCGCCCTCCTTCCCCGGCTGATGGGCAACGCCGGCCGACGCATCATGGACGGCCGCGTGACTTCCGGCGACGCCCTTTCCTTCGCCTTCATCGCGATGCCGCTGGTCGGCCTGCCGGTCGTGCTCCTCACGGCGAACTGGAGCATGGACACCAGCGGATATCCAACCGTCGGATCGGGTTCGATGATTCCGATCGTCCTCGGCCTCATCGCCACCGCACCGATCACCATCGCGCTGCTCCCCGACGCCCAGGGGCGGCAAATCTACCGATGTCACTCCAACCAGACCCGCCGCTTCGTTCCGGCGATCCTGATGGTCGCCATGGTGCTGGGAAGCTGGTGGGTCCCCGATCTCAATCGGGAACCGGGCAGGATCATCCTCCTCGTCGGCCTTCTCACGTCCTTTTCCTGGCTCGCCACCCAATCGGGCTGGTTCGCGTGCTCGCTCGCCCTGCTCGTGGTCACTTTCTGCGAGCCGAGTTCGGCATTCGGATCGCCGGCCATGCTCCTGCCGATCATGACCTTCGGTCTTTTCATCGCGGCGACCATGGAAGATCGCTTTCGAAACGATCTCCGCGCTCGCGATCAGAACGAACAGGTCGTGGCGCTTCTCCATGCCACCAGCGCCGCGATGATCGAGCTCGATCTGAACGGGCGAGTACGCTTCGGTAACGCCGCGGCGCTGGAGCTGCTGGATACCCCCCCATTCCCCGTGAAAATCGGTGAACCACTCTCCGACATGTTCGATCTCCGCTCTCGCCGACGACTGCTCGCCGCGATTCGGGTAGCACGCTCCGGCCGATCGCGGGAGTGCGAGGTCTCGATTCGCAGCGATCAGAGCAGCAGCATGGTGTATCTGGCGGTCCTCACCCCGCTGCACCGCGATTCATTCGGAATCCATGGATGCTCGGTGATGCTGCTCGATCTTGCGAGCAGCCAGGCACGAACACGCCTTCGCGAGCGGCGACGGGAAAAGAAGTTTTCCTCGCTGGCTCACGCCATCGTCCACGACGTCAACGACTTCGCGATGGAAGTCGGAGGCGTGGCATCACTGGCTCGAACCAAAGCCGACGAAGCGGTCGGAGAAGTACTCGCCGGAATCGAGGACAAGTGCCTGCGGGCCGCCCGGCGTACCGATCGCATCCGACACATCGTGCAGATCGGAGACGACGCGCAAGTCATCGATGTGGGCTCGATCACGAATGAACGACTCCGACACCACGGGCAGCGAATTCGAATCGGCGTCACGTCCAGCGAGCCTCCGACCAAAGCGAGACTGACCGAATCCTTCGCAAGATTCATCGTGGACGAGTTCATCGAGAATGCGATCGAGGCGTCGAGCACGGGCCTGCCGGAAATCGCTCTCATCTGCCGACCTACCGACGACGGTGAGATAGAACTGCAGATCGGAGACGATGGGCCCGGCATTCCTCGCTCGATTCGACATCAGATCGGCCAGGACTTCGTCTCGACCAGGGGCGGCGGCCGGGGGCTCGGACTCCGAGCGATCTCCGCGGGAGTGAAATCAGCCGGCGGCCGTTTTCTGGTCACCTCCGGAGAATTCGGCACCGTCCTGAAGATCTTTCTTCCCGCCGTGCGCCCCTCTTTCGGGGCAGACCGGCCGAAGAGAATCATCGAGAGCCTCGCCCGCTGATCAGCGCGACGCGCGAGCCATCGATTCAACCGTCGGTCTCGGTCCGACCGATTGCGATCGGTCGCCTGGTCGGTCTCCTCCTACACCGACGGATGAATCAACAGATGGATCACCAGATGGACGGGAAGGCTCGATGACCGACGGCGTCGGAATGATGACTGACGCCTCCGATGGCTCGGGCCCGGGAGTCTCGGGCGGAGTTTCCTCGACCCCGACTTCATGGGCTTCAATTCGAACCGTGGTCTGATGGTGCAGGCCACTGGGAAGCCATTCATCTCCTTCCACTCGCTCGACCAACATCCGCTCGGGATCGATGAAGAGATTGAAACGAGCCGCCGGATCCTCCTCGTCACCGGCCAACAACTGAACTCTCACCAACTGCCGATCCTTGACCGTGACGCGATCCAACTCCGAAGGTCGGAACGGACCTCGATCTCCAGGACGAAAATGCTCGAGTGGTTGGTCCGTGAATCGCAGTGAAAGATGCGGCAGCATCCAGAGCTCCGCATCCGAGGCGCCGGTCGTGGCTTCATCGAGAGCCAGCGCATCCATCGCCTTGGAAGCGAGGCCGGACCGATCGACCCTGAGATCGTCACCCGTGATCTCCGCTCGGGCCCTCGTGAGGGTCCGTATCCCGGGGTCGTCGGTTTCGGGATCCTTGGTGATCTGAAGAACCTCGACCCGTTCGGCGTATCGCCGAAGGGATCGGTAGCGAAGGACGAGGCGTTCGAAGAAAGCGATGGGATCTCCGAGTCCGCCAGGCTCACCCGGATGACTCGGAAGAATCGCTCGCCCCGGCGGCGGCGAGAAGGAATCGGCGGAGACCGGCGCAAGACCGACGGCGAACGTCAACCCAAGACTCGCGACCGGAATCGCGATCGGCCCAAGATGTCGAAGGATGCGGTTCATCATCGTCTCCGGACTGAAGTCTATACCCGCCGGACACGATTCCCGAGAAATAGGGCCAACGTCAGGTTCGATCGCCCACTCAACCCCGCTCTGGAATCCAGATGCCGGTATCAGCCGCCGAAGAGAAGGACGTTCAAGGACATCACAATCCCATTACTGACCCCGTGAGCGACCATCGCGGGGACGATCGAACCTCGCCATTCGCGCGCAATGCAGAAGCCGATCCCGAGACCGGCGAGCGGTGGAATGAACACGAAGCCCTGCGGATGGATGGCCGCGAAGATCACACTCGAGATGACGGCCGCCAGCACGATCCCCAACGGAAGCGCCCATCGTCTCGTGGCTCCACGAAGATGGGAGAACAGCACACCTCGGAACATGATTTCTTCGACCACCGGCGCCGCCACCGAAGCCAGGACGAAGATTTGGAACAACTCCCAACCACTCGCATTCATGGCAGCCTGCTGCGCGGGGTGCTCCGGCTGGGGCGTCTCGTTGGTGAGGAATTGAATCAGCAGGGTCAGGCCGAAGGTCATGACCCCCCCGATCAGGAGGAATGGCAACGCCATCGACCAACTTGCGATTCCGGCCGGAACGTCGAGCAGCCGCGGACGTTCGAGACCGATGTCCCTGCGAACCGCCCGCCATTCGATCCCGCGAAACACCGGCCAGGCAAGAACCACGAGACTCAGAAAGAAGGCCTGGATGCTGGCGAGCAATCCCAGTCCCTCCCCCGGAAACAAACTCGCCAGAAAGCCTGCGAGGACCTGTAAAAGAAGCATCAGCAGGAGCCAGATGGCGAACGTCTCGGCGTAGACGCCGTGGCGAGTCACCGGAATCACCTTCGAGGTGATACGACCCGTGAGCCCGAACACCAGCAGAATGATGAGTCCAACGAAACCGAGCAGTCCTGCAATGAACATCAGGGCGACGCCACCCAACAGCGTCATCGTCCGACTCTTCGCGTTGGCCTTGATCGCCGAAATCTCTTCCGGCCGACCCATCGCGGAAGCAAGTCGCCCGAACCAACCAAGTCGTTCCTCGAGCAATTCAGTGGAAGCGACCGGCGGTGCTTCACCTGCATCGAGCGCATCGAACACCGCAGTGACCGCGGGCAACAACATCAAAGCCACCGGATCGTCACCTGATTCGGCGAGGATCGATGCCAGTTCTTCACGAGCCGGATCGATTCCGACGAGTTCGGCCTCGAGAATCGCGTAGGCCGCTCTCTGGGCGACCCCCCCCGTCGACAATATTTCGGCCTGCTGCAACGGCGGCAGCATCGGACTCAGGTCCCGCATGCCGAAGGCCAGTTTTCCAACCATTTCGTCCTGCTGGCTCAGCAACAGCCCGGAAGGCACCTCTGTTTCCAGAGCATCTTCCGATGGGCCCATCGGCTTCCAAGCCCAAAGAACAATCCCGATCAGAATGACGACCCACGCGAGGATGAGACCGAGGCGATCACCCCTTCGGAGTTCTCCATCTCCCCCGAAAACCTCGTTTTTGGCCCCAGAAGCGGACATCGCGTCGCTGGCCGTCGCCGTCGAGCCAATAAAGGAAGGAACATCATTCATGAACAGGGTCCGAGGATGAGTCGTGGGCGAAAGGTTGAACCGACCATGGTGCTTGACACCGGACCGGCGGCGGCTATTCTGGGCGATTCGCGTCCGATCCCGAAGGGACCGGACGTGTTGCCCGGATCAAGCGGGCCGACTGGGTGTCCACCCTACACATCGGCCGATCAGTTTGAGATGGGTTGAATCGTCTTCTTCGGTCTTCGGACCGTACTCTCAGTCCCCTTCAGGAACGGGCCCGTCCATGCCTCGCCAGACCTACCACGCGAAGCCCGGTGAGATCGAAGCCTCCTGGCGTCACTTCGACGCCGATGGTCGCATTCTCGGTCGTTTCGCCACGGAAGTGGCGACCATCCTCATGGGCAAGCATCGCCCGACCTACACCCCTCACGTCCTGAGCGGCGATTTCGTCATCGTGACGAACGCCTCGAAGATCGTGATGACCGGCAACAAGCTCGACGACAAGATGCTCCGTCGTTACAGCGGCTACCCCGGTGGCCAGAAGGCCGAGTCGTACCGAAACGTCCTTGAACGCGACCCCTGCCGGGTGGTCAAGCAAGCGATCGTTCGAATGGTCCCCAGCGGACGACTCGGCCGACAGATCGAAAGCCGCTTGAAGGTCTACGCAGGCCCCGAGCACCCCCACCAGGCCCAGAACCCGACGATCCTCGAGATCGCCTGAACCGTTTGAAGCGGTCCGTTTCCACGGACGCTCCTGCAACCGACACCATCGACCGACCACGGATCACCCCGACGATGACCGAGACCAACGAAACCGCCGAACTCACCCTCACCGAGGTGCCGATCGGCGACATCGAGTCCACCGCCACCGAGGTCGCCCCGATCCACGTGAGCCGAGGCCCTGACGCACACGGTTGGTTCCGAGGCACCGGTCGCCGAAAGACGGCGGTCGCCCGTGTCCGACTAAAGCCCGGCAGCGGTGAGTTCCAGATCCGCGGCCGCGTCAAGTCGAAGTCGCTCGAGGATTACTTCACCGAAACCCGCGATCGCGACGCGATCCGTGGCGTGCTCAAGAACACCGAAACCGAAGGCAAGGTCGACGTCTTCGTCAACTGCAACGGTGGCGGCTTCATGGGCCAGGCCGGTGCGATCGTTCTCGGGCTCGGCCGAGCCCTTCGGGAGCTCGACCCCAACCTCGAGAGTATTCTCCGAGAAAACAACTACCTCACCCGTGACGCCCGAAAGGTCGAACGGAAGAAGTACGGTCAGGCCGGTGCTCGTCGCCGCTTCCAGTTCTCGAAGCGTTGATTCGAACCCACGTCTCCAGACCAACCCCGCCGCGACGCGTGCCTCACGCGTCGCGGCGTTCTTTTTGTTCATCCGCTCGCTCATCCCCCTCGTCCGCGGCCATCCCAACTCGGCGAAGCCGGGCGACACACGCATCGATTCCACCGACCAGCCGAGTCGGTGCGATCCCGAGTCCCCGCCCGGTCTCGACCAACGAATGCGGACGCCCGGGCGACTCCAATCCGTAACGCATGGCGACCGCGAGCCATCCCGGGTCTTCGCGGATCTCCTGATCCAATCCCCCTGACACCGCCCGCCTCCACCACCGTTCGACCCCGAGCAATCGGCGAACATCTCCGGGAACCGAATGCAGCGTGTCGACGGGCATGGTCGAACGCCGGATTCCACGGGCCCGAGCGCCAGCCACCACGTCCTGAAGCGGTTCCCGGGCAATTCGCCTCGAGACGCCGAGCCCGACGGCCCGAGCCAGATCGTGGCCCGCAGCCCGACGCGCCGGGTCAAATCCCCGGACCACTTCGGCCGTTGCTTCCACGAGGATCTCGAGCAAGGGCGCGACCCGCGGCCCGGGCAGTTCTTCGAGTCGACGTCCGACCGACTGCTCGAGACGCTGAAGACCGGCCGCAAACCCCGAAACCGTGTTTCGTTCCAACAAGAGGCCCCACCACCGCAGATTCGTTTCGATCGGATCCAATCGCCGTTCGCCCGGTGGCCTCGGGCCCGTGACGGCCCGGCCGAGATCCAGTTCCTCGACCATGCTCCTGGCTCGGGCAAGCGAGAAATGCATGGCGGCGATCCGACCCCGGACATCCTCATCCTGCTCTGACTCCGCGAGCTCCCGAACCGTCGCCAGCCAGGTTGCCGGATCCGCACGATGAAGTTCCCGAGGCAGATCATCAACCAACCCGGCAACCGCAAAAACCTCGGGCGCATCCACTCGAACCAGGTTCGGAACCTCCACCACCGGCGGCTCGACCGAACGAACCGCCTGCCACCGGGATTCCAATTCATGACGCCGAACCGTCGCCTCGCTCCGACCGATCCGCCCGGCGATTCTTTCCACCGGAACCCCCCGCTCCCGCGCCCGAGTCACCAGTCGCGACATCGCCTTCCGTTCCCCCGCGTCCAACCGTCGACGGCCGGCAGGCGGCCCGACGATCGCTCGAATGGCGGCCGGACTTCGTTTCATCTCCTTGGCGATCCGCTCGATCACCGCGGTCGTGGAGCAAGCTTCTCCCGACCATCGTTGGAACGCCTCGCGGATCGTCCGCCGCTCCATTTCGTCGATGGGCTGGCGATGCCGCGCCCGCTCGAGTCGGCTCGGGTGTCGCGCCGCGAAACGACGCACGGCCTCGGTGCGTATACCTGCCCTCACCGATCCGTCGGGGTGCAGGAATCTTCGAGTGGCGAGCCCGAGAGATCGCCATCTCTGCAAGGTTCTACGAGAGACCCCGAGCCGCCGGGCCGCCTCTTCCGCATCGAGATGACGGTTCGGATCGAAGCACGCCGGTCCCAGACTCCGGTCGATCTCCTCGATCAATTCGACCAGATCACCCCGCAGGCGATCTCCTTCAATCGCATCCAGATCACCGGAGCCGTCGGACTTGATGCCGGTCACCCGATAGACCAGCCAGTCGAGGGGATAGGTCCCTTCCGGCTCGATGTCGCAGAGCAGAATCTCCAGTCGCTCCAGACGCCCGGCCGCCGAAGCCCCCGCAAACTCGAACTGCCGGCGGATGGCTCGATGGGCAGGCGTCGTTTCGGCGTCGGGACGACGGTTCATCCGACCCCGACAACCTCGGATTCAGCGACCAGAAGCGGTCGCCGATCCTCGATCACCCCATGGCGCTCGGCCAGTTCGTGAAACAGGCGTATCGCCTGCAACGATCGCGGCGTGCACTCGTACCGAAGCAGGGAGCCGAGATAGTGCACCGCTTCCGGCACATTCCAGCCATGAGCCGCTGCTTCCCGCCTTGCGATCGTGGGAATGAGCGTCCGGTGCCGACGCCGGGCGTGGTCAACCAGAATGGCCAGCCGTTCGGTGCGAGCCCTGGTCTCCTCATCCGCATCGGCGAGCCGGAACCAGGCGGCGAAGACGAACGGCAGTCCCGTGAGTTCGTACCAGGCGACACCGAGGTCCACCCGATGCGGATGGCTTGATGCCGGGGGGGCCATTCGAGCGACCTTGTCTCCGATCAAGAGCACTGCATCGGGAGAAACGCTCGAGTCGGCGGGAAATGGCGTGACTCGAGGTCGGCGGCCGGTACGTTCGGCCAGCAGGACCTGAACCAGCGCCACCGACGTATGACTCTCGACGTCGCAGGCGACCTCCTCGATCTCCTCGATCGGAACCCTCGAAAAGAGCGCCACGGTTCTCGTCTCACCCTCGCAACCGATCTGCCCGACCGGAAGAAGCTCGAGCGGACGCCCGGAAACCTGCTGATCGATGACCGAGCAGAGGGAGAGATCCGTCTCCCCGCCGACCAGTCGATCGCAGAGATTCGCGGGAACGTCGGGAACCACCTGGACGCCGGGGATCCGGTCGAGACCGTCGATCAGCGGCAGCGTGTTCAGATAGGAGACCGCGCCCAGGCGGAGTTCGTTTTTCCGGTCTTCTTGCATGAAGTGGATGGTAGGTCCCGAGTGGCCATCGCGACTGTGAACCGGACTCAACCGCCGATGGATCGCCGTGATTTGGATTCCGCTGCGGCCACGACCGAATCACCTCGATCAACCCCGACCCCGCCCCCCGCGACCAGCAGCCGAGGAATTCGGGGCGAGATGCCACAAAGCAACTGGTACGGGAGAACCCCAGCTCGGGCGGCGACCCGGTCCAGTCGAACCGGAGAGTCAGGATCCGCCGAGACCACTTCGACCGCGGTGTTCTCGTCGAGCGGCCCCGCGTCCGTGAGATCGACCACGCACTGGTCCATGTTCATGCGGCCGAGCACCGGAACGGAAACCGCCCCTCGCCGCCCGTGAATCACCAGACGGTGGGATTCATCCCCCACCGCCGCCGGAAGCCCGTCGGCGTAACCGATCGGGATCAGTCCGGTCACGGTCTCTCGCCTGGTGATCATGGTGCATCCGTAGCCGATGCTTCGACCCGGCCCGAGTCGCCGGGTCTGAATCACCGTCGACCACCATGAGAGGATCGAGCGGAGCGGCATCGGATCGGGTCGCCCGGCCAGCACCCTCGATCCGAAGCCGACCCAGGCGAGGCCGACCCGAACCTGATCGAAGTGCAAGGAGCAGGACTCCAGACTGGCGGTCGCCGCCACATGCCGCACGACATCGTCGGGAACGAGTTCGCCCATCGAACTGGCAAACCGCTCGAATCGCCGCCCCCGCTCGATCGCGGAGAACGGATCGTCCACCGCATCGGGGAGATGAGTCATCAATCCTGCCAGCCGGAGCCGTGGGCTGCCGGCGATGATCTCGAGAATCTCCCTCGCCTCATCCTCTTCACATCCACCCCGTCCCATACCGGTATCCAGCTCGAGCTGGAGCGGAATCACGACCCCCAGACGAGCGGCCTCGGCCTCCAGACTTCTGACCTGACTGGGATGATGAGCGGTGAAATGCAGTCGCTGGCGGCCGTACAAGGAGATCGCCCGAGCGTCTCGAGCGAGTTCCCGGACCGGCATCAGAATGATTACGACGGAATCCGGGGCGGCCTCCGCCACGTCCACGGCCTCGGCCGGGCCATAGGCGGCGAACCTCGAAATCCCGATCCGGTGCATGGCCGCCGCCATCCTGATCGCCCCCAGACCGTAGGCATCCGCCTTCACGACCGCACAGAGCCGCTTCAGGCCTCCTCCGACATGAGCGGCGACGGACGCGAGATTGCTCGCGAGCGCGTCCAGTTCAATTCGAATGGTGCTTTGAGTGGCCATGTCTCGTCCGGAATTTCCGATCGGCACGGAGCAGGTGCCGACGGCACGGCTCCCGCCCGCATACTATCGACAACTCAGTTGAAATCAGATCATCTTGGCGATCTCTCGATCGCCGCCGAGAGCCTTTTCTTGAGCAACCAGACGGATTCTCCCGTGACCAACGCGGACGCCGAAGACCAAGCCGCCACCAATTCCGCCGCGGAGGAGACTTTCGACACGTCGAAGACCTTCGCCGATCTTGGATTACCCGAGGATGTCCTCGAGGGAATCACCAAGAGCGGATTCGTCCACCCGACCCGGATTCAGGCTGCTCTGATCCCGGCGGCCCTCTCGGGCCGCCATGTCCTGGGTCAGGCCAAGACCGGCACCGGAAAAACCGCCGCCTTCGGCCTTCCCCTGCTGACCAAGGTCAAGCCGGGAGATCAATTCGCGGCATTGGTTCTCGTCCCCACCCGCGAACTCGCCATTCAGGTCGCCAATGAAATCAAGGATCTCGGACGAGACACACCCCTGCACGTGCTCCCCGTCTACGGCGGCCAGAAGATCACCGTTCAGGCACCGAAGCTCGAGAAGGGCCCGGAGATCGTGGTCGGCACCCCCGGCCGCGTGATGGACCTCCACGAGCGCCGAATGCTTCCATACGAATACATTCGAATGGCGGTCCTCGACGAAGTCGACCGGATGTTGGACATTGGATTCCGGGACGACATCCGCAAGATTCTCGGTGCGATGAGACAGCGTCCCCAGACGATCTTCGTGAGCGCGACCATCTCCGGAGATATCGAGAAGCTCGCGCGGTCCTACATGAAGGACCCGGAAAAGATCGTCACCAGCGAGAACAGCCTGACGGTCGCCCGAGTCAAGCAGTCCTGGCTCAAGGTGGAGCCCTGGGACAAGAAGCGACTGCTGGCCCATCTCATCAAGGTCGAAGAGCCCGCCCTCAGCGTCATCTTCTGCCGCACCAAGCGAACCGTCGACGACGTGACCAAGTTCCTGGATCGCAAGGGCATCGATGCCCATGCCATTCATGGCGACATGTATCAAAGCAAGCGAAACCAGGTCATGGACCGACTCCGAGACGGTTCACTGGGAGTTCTCGTGGCCAGTGACCTCGCGGCCCGCGGACTGGATGTGGACGGCATCACCCACGTCATCAATTACGACATCCCCGAAGATCCCGAGGTCTACGTCCACCGAATCGGTCGTACCGCTCGCGCGGGACGCGAAGGCGTGGCGTGGACCCTGGTGACTCCGGAACAGGGTCCCCTGCTCACCGCCTGCGAGATGCTTGCGAACATCGAGATCCCGCAGAAGATGTTCGAGGACTTCGAGCCCGGCTCGATCCCCTCCGACATCCGAGCCGAAAAGGAAATCGCGGAGAAGCGGGCGAAGGATCGCGAGAATCTGCAGAAGAGAACCGAAGCTCCCGCCATCAAGGCCGACGACGAAGCCGCCTTCCCCGGCGGACTCGTCCCCAAGGCCATGCCCGGACGCCGAATGCAGGGGAAGGTTCGGACTCGACGTCGATGACCGCCATTCAAGTCGCAGAAGATGTGGCGGACGCCCTCGCCGAGGGCCGACCGGTCGTCGGCCTGGAAACGGCGGTTCTGACCCATGGCCTTCCGAGGTCACCCCGGCCGAGGCCGGACAGTCTCGCCCCCGATCAAATCGCCGGCGAAGCACTCGGAAATCGTGAATGGAACGCGGGAGCGCCGTTCAACCTGGAATCCGTCCGGGCGATCGCGGATGCGGTCCGGCATGCCGGCGCGGTTCCGGCAGTGACGGCGATCTTCCGCGGAAGCCTGCGAATCGGAATGGATGACGAGGCCCTCACGGAACTGGCCCTCGATGAATCCGCGCGGAAGGCAAGCGCCCGAGACCTCGGACCGATCGCCGCCACCGGATCCTCTGCCGGCACCACCGTGGCCGGCTCACTCCGAGCCTGCCGCCTCGCCACGCCGAAGCCGATTCAGGTGTTCGCGACCGGAGGCATCGGAGGCGTACACCGAGGCTGGCAATCACGGCCCGATGTTTCCGGGGATCTCCGAGCGCTCGCGACCGAACCGGTCGCGGTGATCGCCGCGGGTGCCAAGATCATTCTCGATGTGACCGCGACCCTCGAAGCGTTGGATTCCCTCGGCGTACCGGTCATCGGATTCGGTACGGATCGAATGCCGGTCTTCACCGCCGGAGTGCACGCCGACCTTCAGGCACCACACCGACTGGATGACCCCGCTGCCGTCGCCGATGCCTGCCTTCGCCATTGGTCGGACTTCAAGATGAGCAGCGGACTCCTGATCGCGAATCCGTGCCCCACCGACGCCGCCGCGGACTCCAGCCGACTGGAGACCCTCGTGGACGCCAGCCTGGCAGAAGCCTCGGCCCTGGGAATCGATGGCGCCGCGGTGACGCCATTCCTCCTGTCCGCCATGGCGGACGCCGAGGGCACGGATCCTCTGGGGGCGAACGTCTCACTCCTCGTGGCCAATGCCTCCCTTGCGGCTCGAATCGCCATCGCCATGGCTGCTCGCCTCCACTGAGGGAACACCCCCCGAGGACACCGAAGAGCCGGTTCCTCTATACTTCCGGCGTCGGGCATCGATTCTCGATTCCCACACCTCGAATTCCTGCGTCCCCACGGCTCCTCCGGTTCCCACGAACCTCCAAGGCAGTCTTCTCCGCTCGGGACGGTGGAAACCAAAAAGTCCGCCCAATGAATCGACGCACGTCCGAAAGGACCGCGCGCCGAAGCGGACATTCGAAACATCTGGCGATCCGCGATGACCACCGCTACCGGCATACTTGATTTCCCAAAGGGTTCTGAACCACGCCTTCGCCAGATCGGCGACGGACTGGTGGAAGCAGCAGACGATCCGTTCATGCCGCCCGAACTCATCGAGGATCTCAACCTTCGGTCAGCCCAGCAGTTGACGGTCGAAGTCGGCCAGCGCAAGCCGAAACGTCGCCGGCGATCGGGAGGCCGCACCCCGAGACCCGTGGTGGAGAAGATCCTGCAGATCGAGGGCCTCGAGATCGATGACTATCAATCTCGGAAGCCGTTCGAGGAACTCACGCCGATCGACCCACAGCCTCGAATGGCGCTTGAACATCCAGGCTGCCCTCCCGCCTGTCGCCTGGTCGATCTGTTCTGCCCCATTGGATTCGGCACTCGTGGCCTGATCGTCGCCCCCCCCAAAGCGGGCAAGACCATCCTCCTGCAGCAGATCGCCGAGGGCATCAAGCACAATCATCCCGATGTCGATGTGGTGGCCCTCCTGATCGATGAACGACCCGAAGAAGTCACAGACTTCCGACGGAACGTCCCCGCAGAAGTTCTGGCTTCCAGCAACGACATGGACATCGACACCCACTGTCGACTCGGAATGCTCGCGATCGAGCGGGCGAAGCGCAAGCTCGAAGCGGGTCGTGACGTCGTGGTGCTTCTGGACTCCCTGACCCGGCTGGGCCGAGCATTCAACAACTCCCGCTCGTTCCGCCAGAGCGGAAGGACCATGTCCGGCGGCCTGGATTCCCGAGCCCTGGAGATCCCGAAGCAGCTCTTTGGATCTGCCCGGAACGCCGAAGAGGGTGGCTCGTTGACCATCGTCGCCAGTTGCCTGGTGGATACCGGCAGCCGAGCCGATCAGGTGATTTTCGAGGAATTCAAGGGCACCGGCAACATGGAACTCGTGCTGGACCGTGGGATCTCCGAAAAGCGTCTCTTTCCAGCCATCAATCTGGCCGCCAGCGGGACCCGAAAAGAGCACCTGCTCATGGGCGATCGTGAATTGAAGACCATCACCGCCCTTCGCCGCCGCCTGATCTCCATGCCGCCTCCGGTCCAGATCGAGCAACTTCTCAAGGCCGTGGACCGCTATCCGACCAACGAGGCCATGGTGAGCGCCTGAGCCCTCGGGGGCACGATTGGCGATTCATCGCCCGTGCGGCGATACTTCCTGCATGGCATCAAACTCAGACGGCGATCGAAACAACCTCAAAGCCGGCTTCTTCACCTTGTTCGCGGTGGCGTTGGGCTTCACCACGATCGTCATCCTCAACGGCGATGCGTTCGACAAGTTGTTCGGTGAATACAACCGGTACTCGGTTCGCTTCTCACTCCTCGAGGGAGTCGGTGGGCTCGGGGTCGGCTCTGAAGTCAGAGTCGGTGGCCTGGTCCGAGGTCAGGTCACTGAAATCTCCTTGACCGGAATCGATGCCGGAGACGAAGAGCTGCCGGAAGCCCTGGTCGAGATCGAAATCATAAAGGACATCAAGCTCTGGTCCAACGCCGTGGCGATCCGAACGGTTCCCGTTCTCGGCGGCTCCAGTTGGATCAACATCACCACCATCGGCGGCCCGAACGAGGTCACCCACTCTCCCGCATCACGCAATGGCGCCAAGTCGATCGAACTTCCCACGAAGGGTGCCGGCGAGCTCCCGGCGACCCCGGGAGATGGCCTCCTCACGACCTTCGTCGGCCCGAACAACGCACTCACCACCCGGCAGTTGCTCGAAAACGTCGCCTCGTTCACGCAGTTTCTCGATCGCGACATCACGAGCGCATTCGATACGAAGATCCAACCGGCCCTCACCGATGCCCGCGGACTGGTGGCGGACGTCCGAGGCGACTACGGCCAATGGCGAAAAGACCTGGACCAGACATTCAATCGCGTCGCATCCGCGGCCGACCGCCTCGATGGTGCCATGCAGACCGCCGAGAAGACGGCGGAGAATGCGCATGAGAATCTGCAGGTGATCGGCGACGTGGTTCGGCGCAACATCGCCAGAATCGACACCGCAGTCGCCAACGTCGAGATCATGACCGAAGATGGGGTGGCGATCACTCATCGTCTTCGAGACGACACCCTCGCCCGGGTGGATGAAGCGCTCGATACCGGAACCGCAGCCATCGGCGACCTTGCAAAGGTCCTTCAAACCCTGGATCTCGAGGTCGCCGCCTCGATTCCCTCGATTCGGGCATTCCTGCAGGACGCTCTGGTCGCGGCCGGCGAGATGAAGCTCGCCACGATCGAGATTCGACGAAGTCCCTGGCGAATCCTGTATCAACCGAAACCCGGCGAACTCGCGAACGAGAATCTGTTCTCGGCGGCTCGAAACTTCACCATCGCAGCCACGGAGGTTCGATCAGCGGCTGAAAGCCTTCAGTCGGTGATGGAACGTTTCCCCAGCGCCCTCGAAAACGACGAAACGCTTCGAGATGACGTGCAGCGATTCCTCACTGATTCGCTTCAACGCCTGGAAACCACACAGTCCCAACTGTTCTCCGTGATCATCGGCCAGCAAGGTGATTCTGAAGGAGACGGGTCCGATGCCGACGATTCCGGGGAGACCCCCGCGAACCCCGAGATGAATTCCAGCGCCCAGACCGGGAAGGAGTGAGTCCCGTCGCCCTGCATCTGCCTCCGGAGGCGAGATCCCGGCGGGATCAACGATGAGCCGCGAGAAACCGAGCCCGAAATCCCTTCGCATCACCGGCGCGATCGTCATCGCCGCGGTGCTTGGTCTTGGTGTCGGTACCGCCAGAATCCCTGATCTCCTTCGTTCACCGGTCACCACCTGGGTGGCGACGCTGCCCGTTTCGGCCGGGGCGGACGGCATCGCCGCAGGCAGTCTGGTTCAATTCGGCGGCCTTCCCAAGGGGCGGGTGATTCTGGTCAAGGAACAAATCGGATCGACCGAGGATTCGAACCTGATCGAGATTCACTTCGAACTCGACGAGGAGTTCGTGCTCGCTCAGGATGCGCTCATCCGACTGAAGGTCGGCATCTCCGGCACCAACGGCGTGATCGACATTCAGAATCCGGGGCGGAGTCAATCACGCTTCGAGCCGAACGAACCTCGGATCATTCCGATCACCCTGGATGCGCCGACCGGTGGTTCCGCCAGCATGCTGATTGGTACCACCAATGCCCTGCTCCTCGAGGAGATCAGTGAAAACGCGGCTCGGACGGCGACCATGCTCACGACGAATCTCCGCCTGACCAACCTGATGGGCCAGAAGATCGCCGAACAGATCAGGGCGATCGCGCAAACGACCGGAAACGAACTGGATCTGATTCAAAACGAGATCAAGACGCTTCGACTTCGATATTCGACGGTCTTGGAACGCCAGCCGATCGTTGAAAAGTCGCTGGAGTCCCTGAAAATCACGGCGGAGGCCGAGGCCGGCCTGGTCCGTGCGGAACTCCTTGCACTTCGAGATCGTTTCGATGCGGTTGAAAACGACGTCGCCACCATGCAGGAAGACGTTGAAGTGATGCTGGGTCGGACCGAGGAGATGCGATCAGGAATCGTCGCCGCCGGCTCGGACCTGCAATCGGCGATGACCGACTTGAATTCCATGGCGACCCGATTCGAACTCTACGCGCCCGAGTTCAGCGATGGAATCGCTCGAATGCTCGCCCGACTGGTTTTGGCGGGTGGACAACTCAAAATCGTGTTCGATGATCTCCTGCCGGTCGCCCTCGAAGCCATCACCACCCACCCTGACCGAGCCAGCATGTCACGCCGTCTCCTTATGGAAGCGGTGGACGACACGGTCCTTGCCGGTATCAACCTGCGAGATGCGTCGCGACGACTCGCACGCCTCGAACGCCTCCGTCGAATCGGGGTGGATCCGGGCGATACTCCGGTCCCCTCGCTCGAGGCTGACGTCACCCATTTCGAACGAATGGTCGATGCGCTCGCCGAACGGTTGCGGAAAGAGATCACCGACGGACCATGACCGCGGTCTCCCCTCGACGAATCCTCGACCAGGCCGATGCGGCACTGGATCCGTTCCGGGACGTCCCGGATCGTCAACGTCGGGCCGATGGCGGCCGATTCGTGGTGGAATCTCCGCGAGTGGTGAGCCGATTCCTCGCTGCGATCCGTGATCAGGGAACGATTGGGTGCGCCGCCGAAGCGATTCTTCTGGATCCGACCCGTGCCCCCGAGCTCTCGAAAGAAGCCGAGGCTCTGGGCGTGCCTTTGCTTCTCGCCGATCATGAAATCATGACCCAGGCGAGTGGCTATCACTTCCACGGAGGCGCTCTTGCGATCGGCGCCAGACCACGACGCCCGGCCTCCATCGATGATCTCCTTCTGGCCCTTCCCCCACGGGCGAACCGACGAGCCCTCATCGTCGCCCTCGCGGGCATCACTTCGATGGACAACATGGGAGGGATCTTTCGCACCGCGGCGGCACTGGGCGCCGACGGTCTGGTCCTCGATCATGCCTGTGCGGATCCGCTGCTCCGTCGCTGCCTTCGCATTTCGATGGGGCAGGTCTTCCGCGTGCCCTGGGCGGTGGGCGGCCTGATGACCGAAGTCCTTCCGGAGCTTCACGACCGTGGAGGCTTCACCAGCATCGGCCTGGAAAATCTCCCCGATGCCGATTCGTTCGGCGGCCGATCGACCGGAACATCACCCACGCCGGCCCGGGTCGTCATCGTGATCGGGAACGAAGGCCACGGCCTCGATGCGGACACCCTCGATGCCTGCGATGAGCTCCGTCGCATCGATGGCCCGCCCGATCTGCCCGCTTCGGAGCGGCCAGGCGGCGATGACGAGCGATCTCTGAATGCCGCGACCGCTGCGGCGATCGCGATGCATGCGATCCTCCACGGCTGATCGGTCCCTCACCACTCAGCTCAAGGCGGCCTCTGGCGGGAGCTCCCGCTCATCGATCCGCTCGATGCTGGCCCCGAGGGCATTGAGGGTCTTTTCCATCTGCACGTAGCCGCGATCGAGGTGATAGACCCGATTGACGATCGTCTCCCCTCGAGCCGCGAGTCCAGCCATGACGAGACACGCTGAAGCCCGCAGATCACTCGCCATCACCGGTGCTCCGACCAGCTCGCGACCACCGACGACCATCACCGTCGGGCCTTGGCGAATGAGATCGGCGCCCATTCGTGAGAGCTCGGCCACGTGCATGAAACGTTCGGGATAGATCTTCTCGGTGATGATGCTGTTGCCGTTGGCGAGGCAGAGAAGAGTCATGAACTGGGCCTGCAGGTCGGTGGGAAAGCCCGGATGGGGTTGAGTCGTGATGATGGACGGTCGAAGCACGCGTTCGCTGGTCACCCGGACCCGACAGCGGAGCGGATCCTCCGTGGGATCGAGTCGCTCGACCACCACGCCGATCTCGCGGAAGCGATCAAGGGCGGCCAGAAGGCCGTCGTAGGGGAAGTCGTGGATCTCCACGTCTCCGTTGGTCACCGCCACCGCGGCGGCGTAGGTACCAGCCACGATCCGATCCGGCAGCACCGTGTGGGAGGCCGGCCCCAGTTCGTCCACCCCGTGAATCACGAGGCGCGGCGTTCCCGCCCCTTCGATTTTCGCGCCCATCGAGTTGAGAAGCCGGGCAAGATCCGCGATCTCGGGCTCGCAGGCCGCGGATTCGATGATCGTGGTTCCTTCTGCGACCGTGGCCGCACTCATCACGTTGGCGGTTCCCAGAACCGTTGATCCGTAGGGTCCGCCCAGGAAGATCGTGGTGCCCTTGAGCCGGGCCGCTTCGCAGTGGATATCCCCCCCATCGAGCTTCACGGTCGCACCAAGGGCTTCGAGACCCCGGAGATGAAGATCGACCGGCCTGGCGCCGAAGGCACACCCACCCGGCATGGACACGATCGCTTTTCGTCGGCGGGCCAGAAGAGGCCCCAGAACACAGATACTGGCTCGCATCGTTCGCACGATGTCGTACCTGGCGTGGACCGCAGTGGGGTCCAGAGTCCGAAACCGGAGCCTCCCAGGCTCGGATTCATCGATCTCCAGCCCGAGTTCGGTCAGCAATCGGATCATGTTGCGGGTGTCGCTGAGTTCCGGCACCCCATGGAGGTCGATCGGTCCGTCCGCGAGAAGGGCGGCGGCCATCAGGGGGAGCGAGGCATTCTTGGAGCCCTCGACCTTCATACTGCCGGCCAGTCGCTGGCCACCCTGAATCCGGAAGCAATCCATTGCGTGAATCTCCGTGAGCTCGTTTCGAAAGGGACCTTGCAGCATCGGTCCGATGCCGCCTTGCACTGCACCCGAGGCCTCATGATCGGCAAGACCCGCACGATCCACCTGACCCTCGGATGTCCAACCTCGAGCCGAATCGACCGGTCAAATGGGTTGCTCCCCGAAACGTGAATCGTACCGTCGAGGTTGGAGGCACCGCATACTTCTTGCGAAACGCCCTCCGGAGGAAAGCCCATGAAGTCCATCACCACCTGCATCGCCACCACCACCGCCATCCTGGCCGCCGGAACACTGGCCATGGCCCCGTTCCCCACGGAACCCCAGGGCATCGAAGACGAGAACCCCGAATCGGTGGTTCTGACCGGCGTGATCCGGGACTTCAAGGAGCGGACGGTCGAGAATGGCCACCCCGACTTCGAACGACGGCCCGACAGCGGCTTCGGCCACTACGTCGGAAACGTGTCCGACAACCTCGATTCGGAGGGCAAGCCGGTGTTCACCGGAAACGGATTCAAGGTCGCCAATCAGTGGAAGAATGCCTCGGGCAAGAACATCTGCTGGCGACTCTTCGATTCCGCGGCCGGGGACACGGCAGGTTCCAGCAGCGGAAATGACCGCGGTGGGATCGAGGATGAAGAATCCTTCCGACTCTGGTTCCGGGACGACCCGAGGGTGAACAAGTCGCGACTGCTCGACGTCTCCCTCGCCCGCCAGGCCGACGGTTCGTACGTCTTCGACTCCAACAAGGACGAGGTCTACTCGGAGCGGAACGGCTTCTTCCCGGTCGACCACCAGCTGTACGGGAACTCGGGCGGCAACGGCCCGGATCACAACTACCACTTCACCTTCGAACTCCACACCGAATTCACCTACGAACAGGACGGCGCGCAGGCCTTCACCTTCCGCGGAGATGACGATGTCTGGGTGTACATCGACGGCCGACTGGTCATTGATCTCGGAGGGGTGCACAGCGCACTGGAGCAGACCGTGTCGCTGGACCGCCTTTCCCTGGAGGACGGCAAGGACTATGCCCTCAGCTTCTTCTTCGCGGAACGCCATCGCACCCAGTCGAACTTCCGCATCACGACCAATCTGAAGCTCGAAACCATCAACCTCCCCACCGTGACCGCGGCTTACGACTGATCGCCCGGCTCGATGGACGAACGATTCTCCCCGTGAACACCGCAACCCGACGTCGGAGACGTCGGGTTGCGGTCTTTCCTGCGGCTGGCGAACCGGCTGGTCTAGTAGACCTCGAGCATGCAGCGGTGGGTCGGTCGAACGTACCGCTTGATGTCGGGCCCCTTCCATTCGTCAGGGGCGATTCCAGCGATCTCGTCCTTCATCTTCAGATACGGACCTCCGACCCCGAGCTTGGCCATCGTCTGGAAGACTCCGGTCTGCATGCCGGCGAGCCCGCAGATGTAGACCAGGGTCCGATCCCGTCGCAGCAGATCCTCGTGAAGCCGCACTTCTCGATCGAGAAAATGGTGGATGTAGCCCTGTGGCGAGCCGTCAGGACGCAGCTCCCGACTCACCACCTTGTGGTAGTGGAAGTTCGGATGCTTCTTTTCAAGCTTGCTGAAGAGTTCGTCGTAGAGCAGATCGGTCGAGTACGGAGCCCCCATGACCAGATGGACCTCACTCTCGACCGGACCGGACGGACCTTCGAGAAGATCCAGAACCATCCCCCGAAACGGAGCGACCCCGGTCCCGGTCGCCATCATCAGATAGTCGTGGCGATCAGGCTCCTGGGGCAGCACGAATCGCTTGCCCACGGGGCCGGTCACCTGGACCTCGTCGCCGGGGCGGAGATCGCAGACGTAGTTCGAACAGACGCCGAGATACAGGCCGCGCTGCTCCGAATCCCCGCTCTCCTCCGGCCGGAACTCGTCGATGACCCGCTTGCACGTCGTCGAGAGGATCTTGCCATCTCCATCCTCGCCTCCGGTGGGAGATGCGATCGAATACAGCCTGACCTTGTGCGGCTTGCCGTTGTGATCGACCCCCGGAGGCACGATCCCGAAGCTCTGCCCCGCCTTGAAGGTGCCTTCGATCGGGGTGCCCGCCACGTCGATGCAGACGTGCCGGATGAAACTCGCCGATTTCCCGCGGAGACAGATCTCGTTGCGGGTCACCACTCCGGTGACCGGTGCGGTCGGGGGTACGAGGTGCATTTCAACGTCGACGAGCGTGGGGTCGAATGCTGGGTCGTGAACGGGTTGGACAGCGGTCATCGCTTCGATTCCTTGGAGGACTTTCTTTCGGTCACGGCCTTCCGCTTCGCGGCCGGCTTCTTCTTCGTCTTCTTTCCGGACTTCCCGCCGGATGCGGACTTTCGCTTTCCTGGAGCGGAAACACCCTTGGCGGACGGCTCGGTCATCGAACGAGCGTCGAGCAGAGCGTCAAGCCGATCCGGATCGAGGTCCGTTCGCTCCAGGGCGATCTCTCGAATCGAAGCCCCCCGGGCGTGGGCTTCCTTGGCGATCGCCGCCGCGTTCTCGTACCCGATTTCCGGAGCCAGACAGGTGCAGTTCATCAGACTCTGTTCGACGTATCCCTCGACCACCTTCCGGTCGAGTTCGAGCCCGTCGATGCACTTGTCCTGCAGCATCGCCGCCGCATTCGCGAGCATTCGCACCGAGTCGATGAACGACCAGGCCATCATCGGCATGGCGACATTGAGCTGCAGAAGCGAACCGGTGCCCCCGAATCCTCCAAGGGTGATGGCGGTGTCGTGCCCCACGACCTGGCATGAGACCTGAATCACGCTCTCACAGATGACCGGATTGACCTTTCCCGGCATGATCGAAGAACCCGGCTGGGTGGCCGGCAGCACCAGTTCGCCGAGACCGCAACGAGGCCCCGATCCGAGCCAACGAATGTCGTTGGCGATCTTGGAAAGGCTCGTCGCGATGGTTCGAAGTTCGCCCGAGGCCTCGACCACGCAGTCTCGAGTCGCCTGAGCCTCGAAGTGATTTCGAGCTTCGGTGAAACGAACTCCCAGACGCCTGGAGAGACGACTGCAGACTCGAGCGCCGAACTCGGGATGCGTGTTGATGCCGGTGCCGATGGCGGTGCCACCGATCGGCAGATTGCCGGACAACCGGGCGATCGCCCGCCCGGCCCTGATGATGGATTCCTCGATCTGGGCGGCAAAGCCGGAGAACTCCTGCCCCACGCGCATCGGGGTGGCGTCTTGCAGGTGGGTGCGACCGGTCTTCACCACTCGATCCCACTTCCTCGCCTTCTTCGCCAACCCCTTTTGAAGTCGCTTCAGCGACGGAACCAGCGATCGCTCGATCGCCATCGCCCCGGCAACCTGCATCGCGGTCGGAAAGGTGTCGTTGCTGCTCTGCCCCTGATTGACATGGTCATTGGGGTGAACCGGTTCGCGACTGCCGAGCGGGTTGCCCGCCGAGAGGCACGCGAGGTTGGAGATCACCTCGTTGACGTTCATGTTGGTGCTGGTTCCCGAACCCGTCTGATAGACGTCGATCGGGAACTGCTCCAACCACCAGTTCAACGGCCGATCATGCGTTCCAGCAAGTCCTTCGAGCAACTCGTCGCAGGCTGCGACCACCAGGCCGGCGACCGGCACCGGAACCACGCCCAGACGACCATTCGCCTCGGCGCAGGCTCGCTTGAGTTCGGCAAACGCCTCGATCACCTCGACGGGAACCGGCCGACCCGAGATGGGGAAGTTCAAAACCGCCCGTTGAGTCGTGGCGCCGAACAGCGCGTCGACCGGAACGGGCATTTCTCCCATGGTGTCGCGTTCGAGGCGGGTCGCGTCGCCGGAAGCGTCTTTCGACGGGGCCATCGGTGATCTCCATGCGCAAATGAGGGCTGATTCATTCCGTCGCCCCAGCCGGGGCACGGCGGTTCGGTGAAGGTCGAGGATGGTATCCGAAGCGACCGTTCGGCCGCTTCAACCCTCTTCGGCCGCGACCACTCCGAACCGGCTTCGAAGGACTTCCAGCCTCGCCTCATCCGCAGGGTCCGTCCCGTTCTGGAAGCGACGGTCGATCTCGGCCAGCATCCCGCGGGAGAATTCGGCCTCGGCAAGAGGCCTTGCCTCCAGAAAGTCGATCCAAACGGCGGGAATCCTGGCGAGGATCGAGGCTTCCTCCCATTCTTCGGCCAGGAACAAGGCATCGAGGAGCTCCTGACGCAGGGGCGAATCCTCCGCTTCGGCCCCGGCGGCCCGGTATTCGAGGATCGCCTCCAAGGGACGCCCGCTCTCCACCAGTCCCCGAGCGAGGAGCCGGTGGAGTACGGCGAGTTCCAGCTTGCCGAGCGTTTGATCCGTGGTCCCGCGCCGAAGCATCTTGCAACGTTCCGCGAGCAGCGTGGATTCCAGCGTCAGAAGCGCTTCGATCTTCGGGAGATGCGTGGCCGGCATGGCTTCGAGCAACCGAACCATCGCCGACCGCCAGGTCGCCAGATCGGTCTCCGAGTCCGGCGCGTCACCATTCGGACGAAGTGCGAGCAAGGCCTCGATGTTCACGGGGCCGATGGCGGAATCGACCTCCGCCCAGGCTTGAATCGCCACTCTGAGCACCGTCTGATTCGAAGCGCCGGCAAGCAGGATGTCTCGTCGGCCAAGCGTGCGATAGGCCTCCGCCGCGCCTCGCCGCACCATTTCATCTTCGACGTCCAACAGCCCGACCGTCTCATCCGGACGCTCTGAAACCAGGACCGCAAGGCGAGCTTCGTCCCGGGAGTGGATCAGGGCCAGGTCGGCGAATCGAGCCTGCACCCGGCTGCGATCGTCGGGATGGAGCAGCCCCGCCGCGGCGACCGTGGCAATGACTCTGGCCGCCAGCGCCACCGTCTCACCGTCCGGATCCCCCAGTCGCTCGATCGCGAACGCCACCGCATCGGGCTGAGGCCGACCACCAAGCACCTGCAATCCAGTCCGAATGACCTCCGGGTCGGATTCAATGACCAGCGATCGAACCAGGATGGGCCCGAGATCCTCGCCCCCCATGGCGTCGAGGACCTGGGTGGCCTTCATGCGAATCTGGGGTTCGATGTCGCCGAGACGAGCGACGATCGCTTCCCGAATCTCGTCGGGTGGGAGTTTCGCATCTCGCAACATTCGCTCGATCTGAGCCACCGCTACCAGACGAACCGTCGATTCCTGATCGTCGAGCATGACTCGAAGACGAGGCATTCGTTCGGCTTCCGGGAGTAGTGCCAGGAGGCTCGCGTGCAGTTCGGCGATGCGATTCGCCAGACCGTTCGCCCGCTGTGCTTCCGCGTCCGCCCGTCCCGATTCCTGGGCGATTCGATTCGCCAGTTGTCGAAGAGCGCGAGAACCGTCGCCCTCCATGTTCAGATTGTTCCACCACGAACGCCAGGCGTTCGCATCACGACTCACTTCGGAATTGGACCAGGTTTGAAGCGACCGATCGATCGCATCCGCTTCTTCTTCATCGATCGCGAATCGCAAGGCTTCAACCAATGCTCCGGGGGCCGCCGGATCACCGAGACGGCCGAGCAGATCGATCAATCGCAGTCGTCTGCCGCGATCTTCGGTCTCTCGGAAGCGAGAGACGACGGCGAGGATTCCGTCCACATCGGCACCGACGAGCACCGCCGCGCCGGCTTCGGGAGTGACGATTCCATCGACCACCCCCGCGAGGATCTCCAGCACGACCGGCTGAGCGAGGGAAGGAACGGATCGAAGACCCTCAAGCACCGCTTCCCTGCCCAGAGGGTCGCTGCCCTTCAGCACCCGCCCGAGGACTGCAGCAGCCTCCACCGTTCCGGCTCGCCCCAGGCGAGTGGCCGCCTCCCGGCGGAACCCCGCAGGGACGGTGGCGTCATCCAACATTTCCGTGAACAGAAGAAGATCATCGCTCGAGCTGAGACTCGCGCGATCTCCAATCTCAACGTCCGGCAGCCCGGGCTCCAGGCCACTTCCGCTCGAAGAACCGCCTCCCGCCGCCAGGACGAGGGAAAGAATCACCGTTGACCGCAGGCGGCCGGGACGGAAAATTCGAGGTTCGTCCGGGAA
Source organism: Phycisphaerae bacterium (assembly GCA_002683195.1). Next base: position 14,652 of record NYSW01000070.1, on the reverse strand, counting down.
TGTCGTCAAGAGAGGCGTGGCAGATGGAGAAAGTGTTTCATGGAGACACACGCAGGTTGAAAAGGGCTTCGACAGGTCTTCATCGATCGAACCGAGACTTCCTCAGCAGACTATTCTACGCAGCAGATCTCTTTCAGGGATCAAAGACCCGCCGCGCCGGTATGGAGCGATTCGCATGCACGAGTGGGATCAGGCCGAAGAACACGTCGCACGAGCCGAGCAACTGCTTGGCCTGGGAAGAGGACCTGAAGCCGAGCAGTCGCTTCGGCAGGCCATCGAAATCGACCCCTCACGCGGGGAGTGGCATGCCGCGCTGGCGATGGTGCTGGATTCACTCGATCGCATGGAGGAAGCGTTGGGTTCGATGCGACAGGCGGCGGCCCTCCTTCCGGAAGATGCCCACCCGCTCGCAGCCAGCGCCGAACTCTGCATCCGACTGGACCGGGCGGAAGAGGCCCTCGAACTCGCCGAACGTGCCAGCAGCATGGGGCCGGTGCACGAAGGCTGCCACGCCGTCCGGATCGCCGCCCTTCGCCGGCTCGAACGACCGGAGGACGCCCAACTCGCCTATTACGAGGCCCAACAGCGTTTCGAAGAGATGCCCAACTGCCTGGTCGAAATGGGTGATCTGCAGGCGGAGATCGGACAAACCGATCGAGCGAGCTGGTGCTACCGCGAAGCAATGCGGCAATCGCCCAGAATGCCCGGACTCCGATCCCGGATCGCCTGGCTGCTGGAGACCACCGGACGCCCCGAACGCGCCCTCCAACTGCATCTTGCCGAACTCCGCGAGAACCCCACGTCCGTCGACAGCCTTCTCGCCTCTGGTCGATTGCTCGTCCAGCTCGAACGCCGACCGGAGGCCATCGACCGATTCCGTCGCGTCCTGGAGATCGAACCGGCGAACATCGCCGCTCACTGGGAACTCGGGATGACGGCACTCGCCATGCGTCGATTCGATGATGCGCGAATGGAATTCGAGGTGGTTCGACGCCTTGATCCGGAAACACCGATGGTCCGACGCCGCCTTTCCGAGGCCCTGATCGGCTGCCAGCGCATCGATGACGCCCGGGCTCAATTGCGGGAGGCCTTGCTGAGAATCCCGGAAGACGAGCCCACGTCGGAACTGGGACTGCTCGCTCGACTTCTCATGGAGGTTGAAATGATCTCCGAGGCACGCCCGATCCTCGAACGGCTCGCGGCCTCTCATCCCGACGACCTGGCCACGCTACGTCGACTTGCGGCCTGCAGATACCGACTGGGGGACCGGGTCGGAGGCATCACGATTTCAAGAAGGGTCCTGCGAAAGGATCCGAACTGCCTGCGAAGCCTGCATAACCTCGCCCTCGCGGCACTCGAAGACAATCGCTTCGTCTCTTCATTCAACTGGCTTCGGCGAGGCCTTGCAGTGGCACCGACGGACCGGGGACTCCGACGAATTCGCAGCCGGCTCTACACCCGCTGGGCCTGGAACTGGACGATCGGCCTTCCTCGGCTGGTCAGTCGAACCATTCGCCGTCGCTGGCAACGCATGCATCGGGAATCCTGATCACTTGCGAGCGCGCAAGAATCCGGCTCCAACGGGATGCCGTCGGAGCCGGTTGATTCTCGCGTGATGCATCGCCTGACGGCGTTGATCAGACGGTGGCGCTGGTGTACGGCAGCAGCGCCATGTAGCGAGCTCGCTTCACGGCCTGTGCGACCCGTCGCTGCTCTCGGGCATTGGCTCCGAGACGCTTTCGGGTGTAGATCTTGCCGTTCGGGGTCATCAGACGACGCAGATCGTCCACCGACTTGTAATCGATGTACTCCTTGCCGTCGGAGCCGGTCTTGAGCGGGATGGTCGGTGCAGCTTGGAACTGAGTCATGGTTGCGACTTCCGGTTGCCCCGCCCTAGGTCGATCATCGACGTGACGGGAAAAATGCCTCGAATGCCACTCTCGTGGCAGCCGCCTCGGGTCCGGCCCCTGGGGCGGCGACGAATCGCAGACAATATCCAAACGGCCGCGATCGAGCAAGTCTTCTCTTGCATCTGAATCCCCGATCAGGCAGGATGACGAACAACAGGTCCGAGTCTGTCGTTCCATGACGTCGGCTCACCTGATTCGACCCCCAGCCCTTCCCACCCCATTTCTGATGCCGGGAAGGCCCCCAACCGAAGATTCGTGCCCGACGGCGAATGGTGGCGGAATACCGCCCGACGCCACGCGTGACCCGGAGCCTTCGAGTGAACACCTCTCCCAAACCAAACCGCCCCCCCCTGATCGGCGTGACGGCTGATCTGGTCGATGATCAGGTCAGACTCCGTCGGACCTACCTCCGGGAGCTCACGGCCTGCGGTGCGATCGGAATTCCCATCGCACCGATCCCCGGTACCGCGGAGGCGGTTCTGGACCGCCTCGACGGGATCGTGCTGAGTGGTGGAGATGACCCGGACACCTCGGCCTTCGGCGTTCCCGTCCACCAGGAGGCGAGGTTGGTCGAGCCGGACCGCCAGGCATTCGAGCTCGAAATTCTCGAACTGCTCGAAGATCGGCATTCAGATCTCCCCACGCTCGGTGTGTGCCTGGGCATGCAATTGATGGGGCTGCATGCGGGCGGGCATTTGAATCAGCATCTGCCGGAGACCCTCCCCACCGCTGAAGAACATCGCCACGGAGCCGTCCACGCGGTCCGAGGCCGTGAATTCGATGGGCTGGTCTACAGCCACCATCGCCAGGCCCTCGAGGATGCCGGAAGCCTTGAGATCGTCGCGACCGCCCCTGATGGTGTCATCGAAGCCATCAGCTGCCCGACTCGACGCCACGTGATCGGCGTCCAGTGGCATCCAGAGCGAACCGAGGATGAGGGTGTCGGCCGCCAGGTCTTCGCAGCCCTGGTCCAAGAAGCCGAGCGAGGTCGCGGATGACTCATGTTCCACAGGGCCCCATCCGCTCCAGGCGTTTTCTTCGCCTCGGAGGTTCCGATAGCAAGGCCACTTCCAGTTCCAAGTCGGCTCTCTTGCGGTTCGGCAGGCATCAGGCGGGACCGGTGCTAGACTCGCGAAAGAGCGAGATCAACGTGACGGCGGACCTTTCAAACCCGATGGACGAAAATGCCGTGACCAAGCGGTGCGTGATTCTCGTCGCGCCGAACGAGCACCCTCCTCAGCCGCTGGTCAATCTCCTGGGAGACCAGCCGGATACCGCCCACGAAATCATTCGGGCCGAGCACCCGCTCACCGCCCTTGCCCGGCTGGCCTCACTCGAGCGGGGACGCCGAATGAGGTCCGAGTGGTCGCCCGGCGAGCCCGAGCAAACCATTCTCGTAGTCGTGAACCGAGAATCATGGCGGGATCTTTCCCCCCTCTTCGAGTCGATTCGCCAACTCATGCCGGCCGTGGGCATCTGGGTTTGCACGGAACGAATCGCGATCGAGATCTACGCCGGGGAATCAAACGACGAAAACGCGGCGCCGGAGGACGGGTCGCCGGGAGCAATTTCAGAGACGACCGCCCCGCCCGTCAACCAACCGCCCGAAGCCCCGGACGCGGACCATGATCCGGCGTCACTGACCGAGGATGAGCTGCAGGACCTTCTCGACCTCTACGATGACTTCGAGGAAGACGATCAGGCCCCTTCCGATGGAGGCTCTTCCAAGCCATGACCACCACGAACACGATCTCAACCCAGCCCGGACGCGGCCAGGGCCGGATCCTCCTGATTCAGAGCGGTGCCGGTCACAACGACACCTTCGATCTGGTCCGCGAGCTTGCGCCGGAACGAACCGAGACCGTGGATGACATCTTCGAGGCTGTCGGCACCGTCGGCCTCGCCCGTGCTCACGAAGAGGTCGACACGGTTCTGATTCCCGTGACGATTCCCGAGTATTCCGCCCGACGGATCGTGGATGCGTTCCAGATCGGTGACGCTCGAGTTCGAATGGTCCTCCTGGTGCCTCCCGGTCGTCAGGACGCCATCGACAATGCACTGGCCGAAGGTTTCGACGACGCCATCGAGATCCCGAGCTCTCCGAATCGACTGCGACGTGCGCTCGGTCTGAGTCGGGAGGCCGGACTTCCAAGGAAATCGGATTCAAACGCTCCGCGATCGGTCCGTCCGGCCGGGTTCGAGCCTGCCAGCCCCCGTTCGGAGATCACGGCCACTGGAAACCCGCGGGTCGAGGAGGCCATCGCCGGCTCCGCTGATCCCACGCCCGAACCGGACTTCGATCCGACGCCCTTCGTCGACTCCGATTCAACATCACTCGACACCGCCGAAAACCTCGGCGATGTGCATCTCGTCCAGGCGGTGATCGCGGACGACGGGAGTTTCCGGTCCATCAGCCTCTCGATGATCCGAGCCCATCTCGGGACCAGCGACATCCATCTCCTGCTTCCGGACGAGGCGGATGAAAACGATGTCCGCGCCACCGCACCGATCGTGCACCAGGACGAACACATCGCGACCCTCGTCTCCTCGACGGTCGGATCCGATGATCTGATTCCGTGGTCGGTCTGGCTTTCCACCTGGATGGGTATGGAACGCCGCGTTCGTGAGCTCGAAATGCTCACCGAGACCGACGAGTTGACCACCGCGGGAAATCGGCGTGCTTTCGAGCGAATCGCCGAAGAGACACTTGAGAATGCGAGACGGGAACGTCGAATCGTGACCCTGATGGTCTTCGACATCGACAACTTCAAGACCTACAACGATCGCTACGGCCATGACGCCGGGGACGAAGTCCTGAGGCAGACCGTCGACCTCCTTCGCTGCACCATCCGGCGCGGCGACCATGTCTTCAGAATCGGTGGCGACGAATTCGTGGTGATCTTCAGCGACACCGATGGCCCGCGAAACGAACAATCCGTCCCCCCGGAATCCGTCGAGGACATCGCCCACCGCTTCCAGGCCAAGGTCTGCGAACTGCGATTTCCGCAACTGGGTCTGGATGCCGAAGGATCCCTGAGCATCTCCGCCGGACTGGCGACCTTCCCGTGGGACGGCCATGACGGCACCACGCTCCTCCGACACGCCGACGGCCTGGCGATGGAATCGAAGCGGAACGGAAAGAACGCCATCCGGTTCGGTCCCGGGGCCCGGAGTCGTTGCTCGGATGAAACCAAGAGCAAGGAGGAGGGCGAGGACCTCGACCTCCTTTCATGAATCCGTCCGATGGGGATGATCGACCGGTGCTCGTGATCTCCGATCTTCATCTGGGGCGAACCGGCATGACCGAACGGTCCGAGGAGATCGCTCCCCTGATCGACGCGGCTTCAACCCTGGTCATCAACGGAGATGTCGCCGAACTTCACGTCAGGACCTGGGCTGAAGATGCGGTCCGCGAACTGGAAGGACTTCGTGCACGTTGCCGAAGATCCGGAACGCAACTCCTGGTCCTCGCGGGAAATCACGACCCCGAGATCACGAAGCGACGCCACCTCTTGCTTGCCGCCGGCGGACTGCTGGTGACCCATGGCGACGTGGTGCACGAAGCCCTCGCTCCCTGGTCGGACGCCGCCGGAATCATCCGTGCCCGACATCGCAAAGTGCTGGAGGAATTGCCTTCATCGGAACGGGACACGCTCCCCGCCCTCTTCGAGGCCTGCCGAGAGGCGGCGAAGGCCGAGTGCGAGGCCCTCGGCGATCTCGGTCGACCGACGACCCCGCTGACGGCCGTGGCAAAGCCATGGAAACTCGTCGCCATCGGTCATTTCTGGTGGTCCCACGCCCGCAAGCTTGATCGATTCGCGGAACTTCACGCGCCTACGAGCCGGGTGATTCTTGCCGGTCACTCACACCGCGCCGCAATCGAACGGGTCGGTCACCGCACCATCGTGAACACCGGATGCTTCGGGGTGCCTGGACCAGCCCTGGGGGTGGTCCTCGGCCCCGACGGACTCGAAGTCCGAAGAATTCTCCGAGAGCGCCGCAGCAGGATTCGTCGCCTCGGACAGACCGTGCTGCACCGCGATGCGAAGATCCGCCTGCAGGCCTCGGAGCTTCCAGTCGAGGACTTTGCGAGGCCGTCGATCGAAGACGCGGCCTGAGCCCCGATCAGGATTCGCCCGGCGAGCGTTCCCGGGGCGATCGACCGGTGATTCGGTTTGCGATCGAAGCCGCGACCAGGACCGCATCTCGATCCACCCCGGTCTCCCAGCCTTCACGAACGAGCATCTCCAGCAGATCTTCGGTCGCGAGATTCCCCGCCGCCCCCGGTGCGTAGGGACATCCGCCAAGCCCGGCGCAGCTCGCATCGAACCCGCGAACGCCCAACCCGAGCGCTCGAGTCACGCCATCGAGCGCCTGCCCGTGGGTGTCATGAAGATGAAGATCGAGCTCACCGAGCGGTACGGCCTGCGAAACCGCGATCAGCATCGCTTCCAGCTCATCCGGATTCGCGACACCGAGGGTCTCCCCCAGCGCGATCTCGATTCGCCCCTGCGCGGCGTCCACCAATCTCTCCACCGTCTCCCGGACTCGCTCCGGTCTGATGTGACCTTCGTACGGACACTTCACGACACAGGAGACGTATCCACGGAGAGGAAGCCCACCTTCCCGGGCGGCGGCGATCACCGGCTCGAAGCGTTCGATCGACTCCAGGATCGACGCGTTGAGGTTCCGACCGCAGAAGGATTCGCTCGCGGCCGTGAAAATCGAGAGTTTGCCGGCATCGGCGGCGAGGGCGCGATCGAGCCCCCGCGCGTTCGGGACCAATGCGGAATAGATGGTGCCCGGCCGACGGTCGATGCCCGCCATGACCTCCGCGGCATCCGCGAGTTGGGGCACCCATTTCGGACTGACGAAACTGGTGGTCTCGATTTCGGGAAAACCAGCGACCGACAGCGCATCAATGAAGGCGACCTTGTCCTCGACCGAGACGATGGCGGACTCGTTCTGCAACCCGTCCCGGGGACCGACTTCCGTGATTCGAACGAATCGATCTGGGGTGTCATTCAAGAGCCGGCGTCCTTCCCGAGGGGATCCTCGACTTCCGCCGAAGCGGCCTTGGCGGCTCGTTCTTCACGAACGATGCTGACCATGAGCCCCGCGATGAAAATGATCACCAACAGGGTGAGCAGCCCCCCCGCGATGAAGAGTGCGACCTCCGCCGTCGGAGCGAACGATTCTTCCTCCCGGCGCATCGGGATCGGACCGAGCGCCGAAGTCATCGGCGTCATCGCGATGCGATGCAGGATCGGAATCACGAGTCGGAATCCCCGGGCGGCTCGAAGTCGAACTCCGTGATCACGGCTGCGACGGTCTCGCCCTCGGCGTTGACCAGAACGCGGGTTCCCGCTTTCACATGGCTTGCCCGGACCGTCGCCAGAGCGATGGGTGCGGCGCCGCGAAGTGGGGAGACGGTGCTGGAGGTGACCACCCCGACCTGCTCCGCCAGGCCCTTCTCCGCGTCGAAGACCTGACCCCCCGACACCGGAAGCTCCTGACTCTCCGGACGCACACCGACGACTCGGCGCTTTCCTCGGCCGCCGGCACGACTCTCCATGCGTGCGACGACTTCCTGCCCCGGGTAGCACCCCTTCTTGAAGTCGACCCGTTGAGTCACCATCCCGGTCTCGTGCGGGATCGCGTCGGGTCCGAAGTCAAGGTGAAAGAGTGGACGCCCGGATTCGATTCGAGCGATGTTGAAAGCGTTCCAGCCGACTGGTCTCACGGGCCGGCGACCGGGGGCGGGATTCGTGACCAGGTGTTCCCACACCGCCTCCGCCCGATCCCGTGCGACGAGAATCCCGATTCCGGACTCACCAACCTCGGATCCACCACCGGCTTCCAAGGCGAAGGCGACGACCTCGTTTCCGTCGATGGAACCATCGATCGCCCCACTCCCGGGAATCCCGGTTCCAATCGCATGCTCCAAGGTGGCGGGCGCATCGGGCCCCAGACAGTCGATGCGGTGATGAGTGGCCGCGAGGTCGGTGATCTTGACGTCTTCGGCGAACACGAAACCCTCGAGCACCGAAACCACACGGTTGCCATCGGTCCGGTCGCATTCCAACAACATCCGATCATCCAGACGAATGATCCGAACGTCCGCGAGAATGCGGCCGATCCGCTCGAGGATGAAAGCCTGGACCACGGCCGATCCTTCGATCATCTTGTTGGAGACCAGGCGGTCGAGGAGATCGCCGGCATCCTCGCCTCGAAGTTCCAGAACGACCCGGTCCGAGCGATCGAAGATCGCCACGCCGCGGCGGAGCGAGGCGTACTCCGCCTCCAACTCGCCGTAGTCGAGGATGATCTGGCAGGCTGGTGAGCCGCCATCATCGACCACGCCCCAGGGAGCGGTTTCGAGCTCCGTCTCGGACAACGCGGCCGAACGATCCACATCATCTCCCCGGACCTCCGAGGCCCGCTGGGCATGATCTCGTCGATGAGCGGCGAGGCGTTCAAGCACGCGGAGATGGGCTTCGAGCAGCGGCGACTGATACATGCTGATTCCTGAGTGATGGGGACGCCGATGATAGGCCCCCGGGCCGTGCTCCGCGACGGACAAGACACCCACGATCCCCGTGAGGGGGCTACCCTGTGGGATTCGATCGATCCACCGCAACTCAGAACCAGTCCAGACCCGGAGCGAAACCCATGAACGTCGAACTTCTGAAGGCCCTCTGCGAGATCCCCGGAATCCCCGGCCGCGAGGAAAGGGTGAGGTCGTTCATTGAAGAAGAGATCGACGGGCTCTTCGACGAAATGGAAGTCGATCCGCTGGGCAATCTGCTCGCCACCCGGAAGGCGACTCGAAAGGGTCGCGGCCGTAGCGCGGCCCCGACGGTGCTGATCGCGGCTCACATGGACGAAATCGGTTTTTACGTTCGCCACATCGATGACGATGGCTTCCTCTGGGTCAACCCTGCAGGCGGCTTCGACACCCGCAATCTCTTCTCTCGCCGGGTTCTGGTCTGCACCGGCGGCGGAGACTTCGTCGGGGTCATGAATCCGGGCGGAAAGCCCATCCACATCTCGGACGCCAGCGAGCGAAACCGAGTCCCGGGGGTGGAAGAGTTCTTCATCGATCTCGGCATGACCGCCGACAAGGTGAAGAAGACCGTCAAGATCGGCGACTTCGTCGTGATGCACGAGCCCTTCCTCGACCAGCCCGAGACCGTGGTGTCCAAGGCGTTGGACAACCGATTCGCCTGCTGGACCGCGATCGAAGCCATCCGGAAGATCGAACGGTCCAAGGGTGCCGCCAGCAAGCATTCCGTGGACATCGTGGTTGGTTTCACCGTCCAGGAAGAGGTCGGCCTTCGCGGGGCGATGACCGCCGCAAACCAGATCGGCGCCGACTATGGCATCGGTCTCGACGTGACGCTGGCCTGCGACACCCCGGGAGTCCCGGGTACCCAGAGAGTGACCAAGCAGGGCGACGGAGCGGCCGTGATGGTCCAGGACTCCTCGATGATCGCGGACCACGGCCTGGTCGATGAATTCTGCGCGGTGGCCCGAAAGCATCGAATCGCTCATCAGCGATGCATCCTTCCCCGAGGTGGCCAGGACGGCGCCGCGATCCAGCGGTCCGGCGCCGGCGCGAGATGCATCGCCCTCACGGCGGGAACCCGATACATCCACACCGTCACGGAGTCGATGAGAAAGTCCGATGCGGACGCAGCCGTGGATCTGCTTGCGGCGTGGCTCACCCAGGCGAAGTGAGGCCCGGGGGCGGCTTCTCGGTCACTGGCTGCTTCGAAGCTCGGAAAGAATCGATTTCGCGAAGACTTCCGCTGCATCCACGGTTTCCAGCGGGAAACTCGATCGCGGCGTTTCCAGAGTCTCCGGGTCACCGAGGTATCGGCCCAGAGCCTTCTCAAGGGCCTCGAACGCTTCGTCTCCGAGCACCGGATCATCGAGCACCGTCACCGCCCCGAGATCCTCGAGCCAGGCGGCGTTCCGGGCCTGGTGCCGATCCGCGTGCCAGGGATAGGGCAGGATGATCGCCGGTGTTCGACTCATGGCGATCTCGGCCACCGAACTGGCACCGCCCCGGCTGATCGCCAGATCCGCCGCCGACCAGGCCAGCCCCATGGTCTCGAGGAACGGCCGCACCGAGGCCTTGATGCCGGCATGAGAATAGGCCTCGGAGAGCGCTTCGACGTCCCCCCCGGCCAGATGAAGGACCTGCCAACCGCCGAAGAATTCAGGGTGACCTTCGAGCATGGCCAGTAGGAATCGATCGATGGAACGAGCCCCTTGGGACGCACCAGTGATCAGCAACGTGGGACGATCAGCATCGAGCCCGAGGGTGATGCGTGCCTCCTCCGGAGACCGATCCGGGATCGACCCCTTTCGAAGCGGCACCCCGATCGGAAGCCCACTCACCGGAAGATCGGTTTCAACGGAAGTCATCACCCGATCGGCGCGACGGGCGATCCAACGATTGGCCCGACCTGCCACCGCATCGAGGTTCAGAAGATCAACCGGCATTCCTCGACGAACAGCCTCTGCCACCACCGGCGGTGCCACGAACCCTCCCAGCGCCACCAGCCGACCACGATCAGGGTGAGCCATCTGCCTTCCAGCGACTTTTCTGGCGGCCCGCCAACCACGGAGAAACCGGATGCCGGCCCGAGGTCTGAGAGAAGGACTTCGAGCAGCTGTTGGCACCACGTTCCAGCCACCGGGGTCGAGCAGGCGACGATCGACGGGCCGGTCGGAGCAGAGGAAGACCACGTCAAGGCTCGGATCAAGCGATCTCAGGCGTTCCGCAACGGCGATTCCGGGGCCAACGGTGCCTCCGGTACCTCCACCGGCAAAGAGCACGGTCGGCGAGCCGGATTCCATCAGGCGTCCCCGAATCTCAATTCCTGAGGAAGTCGGACTTCCGCCCCCGCTTCAGTCAGTCCCGCACGGCGGCTCACGGCCCAGGCCTGGCGGTCCATCGAGATGAGCAGGCCCAGCGAAAATGCGGTCAGGACCCAGCCGGTACCGCCTTGGCTGACCAGTGGCAGGGCGATGCCCTTGGTCGGAGCAAGCCCGGTCACCACGGCAATGTTGATGACCGCCTGCAAGCCGAAGGTCAGAAGAATTCCAAAGCCGAAGAGTCGGGAAAAATCCGGGACCGCCATCTTGGAGAGTTCCGGGTCCGAGCCTGCCGGCGAAGATCGCCCCCCGATGATCGAGGCCCCGGCCAGGAGAATTCCCGCAAAGACGAAGATCAGGAGTGCCGCTCCGAAGAATCCGAGTTCCTCGCAGATGATGGCGAAGATGAAATCGGTGTGATCGAAGGGTAGATATTCGAACTTCTGCAAGGAGTGCCCGAGGCCGCGTCCGGCCAGTCCACCCTCGGCAATGGCTCCCATCGACTGAATCAACTGGTATCCGGTGTCCTGAGGATCCTGAAAAGGATTCAGGAAGGCGGCGATCCGCTTCATCCGATACGGCTCGGCGAGCACGAAACCGGCGAATGCCACCAATCCCAGCGGCAAGAGACAAGCGACTTGCCAGAGACGGGCGCCGGCCACGAGGGTCACCGCCAGGCACACGCTCATCAGCAGCACCCCGGTGCCAAGGTCCTCTTTGGCGATCAGTGCACAAACGATGGCGGAAAGCACAAGTGGCGGCAGCAGCCCGGTCAGAAAACGATGCATACCGTCGGTCTGACGCACACAGTGCCAGGCGACGATGGCCGGAAGACCCCACTTGGCGATCTCGCTGGGCTGGAACTGCAGCCCTCCGATGCCGAGCCAGCGGGTGGCACCGCGAGCCTCGACTCCGGCGACCAGCGTGAAGAGCTGAAGCACGACGATGGCCATCAGCAACCAGGGAGCCGGCGCCGCCAGACCCTTCAAGGAGGCGATTCGTTCCACCGGGATCAGGGCTCCGACGGCCAGCGCGAGCAAGGCGATCATGGCGAGACGCCCGTCCTTGCCGAGCATGGTGTCCAACACCCGCCTGCCGGTCAGCTCGGCCGAACGCTTGGCTTCCCGATCGGAATAGACGCTCAGATGGGTCGCCGGATCGATCGTGATGTCCGTCGCCGCACCTCGGAGTGGTCGGAGACCCGCCGAAGCGACCATCACGACCCCGAAGACGAAGAGTGTGAGCACCAGAACCGCAATGACCTGACCCGATCTCATGTTGGAATCATCGACCGCTTCGGCCTCTGGACTCCATTTCCGAGAACGAGCGAGGAACCTAGTCCTCCCGCATCCAACCCTTCCGTCGTGCCACCACCATGTATCCGCCGACGAGGATGGAAAGCACCACGCCGACGACGATCAGACCAATGATCTCTGTCGCGGTGAAATTCAAAGAGGAATCCGATCGAAACGGGAATGAAGACGAGATGAACTTCGTGCTACCCTCGTCGGCCCCTTCTTCGAAGATCCTTCAATCCTCGATCCGGAGAATTCCCTTGCGGACCGTCTATCTCGAGACCTTCGGTTGCCAGATGAACGAGCTTGACAGCGAGCTGGTCAGAGGCCACCTCGAGTCCCTGGGCTATCGGTTCACCGAGGACCCGGCCGCAGCCTCGATTCTGCTCTACAACACCTGCAGCGTTCGAGAACTCGCGGAAAACAAGGCTTACAGCCGGCTCGGCCTCGCTGGGGTCCGGAAGAAAAAGGGCGAAGAACTGCTCGTCGGAGTCCTCGGCTGCATGGCGGAGCGAGATGGCGTCGACATGCTCCGAAGGCACCCTCAGGTGGATCTCCTGTGCGGCCCCGGAGAGTTGGACAAACTCCCCTCGCTGATCGACAACGCGACCCGGACGGCTGCTGCCAGTGGATCCAGCCGTCGGGAAGTCGACGGTCGAGTGGCACTCGCGGGCAATACCTCTCGTCGGTCCGCATCACTATCCGCCTCGGAAGACGATCTGGAGTCCCTGGATCTGTCCCGAGCGTTCGATCCCGAACGTTCCGCCGGCAAGGCTCGCTCCGCCTACGTTCGCATCACTCGAGGCTGCAACAAGTTCTGCACGTACTGCGTGGTTCCGTACACCCGCGGAGCCGAGGTTCATCGGCCACCGGATGGGATCATCGAGGAGTGCCGCCGACTTGCCGCCGCGGGTGTTCTGGAAGTGACCCTCCTTGGCCAGACGGTCAACCACTACCGGTACACCCATGGAATTGCGGTCACCCTGGACGGGGTTGAGCGGCCTCAGATCGGCCCGGGCCTCAATGCCTTCCGGAACGAGGTGGTTGATGACCCAGCTACCACGACCTTTGCACGGCTCCTGGCGAGAATTCACGACGAGGTCCCGCAACTGGCAAGAATTCGATTCCTGACCAGCTATCCCAGGGACTTCGGGGATGACGTCCTTGACGTCATGGCCACCAGACCACGAATCTGCCGCTACCTCCATCTTCCGGTTCAAAGCGGGTCGAACCGCATCTTGAAGCTGATGAATCGGGGCTACACGGTCGAGGAGTACCTCGATTTCGTGGACCGGGTCCTCGAAAAACTCCCAGACGCCTGCATTGCCGGGGACCTCATCGTTGGATTCCCGACCGAGACGGATGAAGATTTTGAAGAGACTCGCCGCCTGATGCAGCGGGTCCCCTTCAAGAACAACTTCATCTTCAAGTATTCCCCCCGACCGGGCACCGTGGCCATCGGCCGTTTCCCGGATGACGTTCCCGATGAGGTTAAAAGGTCCCGCAATAACGACTTACTCGCCCTTCAGGCCGAGGTAGGCGCTCAGGTGCACGCCGATTGGATCGGACGAGAAGTCGAGGTTCTGGTGGACCGAATCACGGAAAGATCATCGACGCCGACGGTTTCGGCTGCGGATGGACGAATTCGACTTGGCGTCGGGCTCTCGGTTGAAGGAGGTCTCAAGGCTTCGCCGCCGATTCAACCCGTGCAAGTCAGTGGTCGAACGCCAGGGGACCTGATCACGGTCTTTGACGCCCCTGATCGAAACACGGCTGAAAGCCTCGTCGGTTCGATCGTCAAAGTCCGAATCGAGGGGAGTGGCCCCCTGCTTCTCCGCGGTGTCTCAGTCTGATCTGCCGAGATCTGCCGAAACTTCGAACCGAAGTCCGCCGAAATCTCATCGATCCTCGTCCCAATGCGTCCCATAATCAGAGTCGCCTAAGAGTTCCGACCTCGCCGCCGGAACCCCTTGGCCTACAAAGATTTGTCGCTTATTGGCGGTGGAACGAACCGGTCTGATCGCCCCCAAAATACCGCCTGTCAGTACTGAAAGACCGCAAATTCGGCTTTCTCGGCCGAACCTGATTTGACTCGCCCACGTCAGGAAGCATCTTCACGGTGACGGAAGGGGATGCGAAGAGCCGATGTGGACTCTTGATCCCTGACCAAACCAAAGGTTCCCCCCTTTATTCATGAGGAATATCAAGATGAAGACCTGTGCCCTCGGTCTCGGCCTCGCAACGATCGTCGCCGCCACCGCTTCCGCTGAAATCACTGGCGCCTACGTCGTCAGCTACGCCGTCACCGCCGAAGACTTCGGCGGAGCTTCCGCCTCGGTCAACGTCCAGGATCTCTACCTGAGCTCCAATGACGCCGCCGACGTCGGCCTCAACGTGTTCAACATGATCATGGCCGACGCCGGCCAGGTGACCTACTTCCAGAGCTTCACCGGCACTGGCTGGCAGCCCACCAACCTGGGCGGCCCCTTCGACACCGCCGCCCTCCGATCTGCCGACTCCTTCGTCACCATGGGTGGCTTCGCCGCCGGTGGCATGGCCGA
>NYSW01000069.1 GCA_002683195.1 Phycisphaerae bacterium | reverse complement strand
CTGCAACCAGGACGGCATCGCCGACTACGTCCAGATCTTCGATGGCACCCTCGCCGACTGCGACGGCAACGGCGTTCCCGACTTCTGCGAAATCAACGCAACCTTCGCGGCCAGCGAACCGCGGACGCCCGAGAGCGTGGTCGACTTCATCGAATTCGATGTGTCGGCAATGCCCGACGCGGACGGCACCGTCATCCTGGATCTTTCCGCCAACGGCGATCTCGCGACCAATGCCGAAGTCATGTTCGTCTACCTCGATGACTTGAACCTTGGTCTCGCGTTCGCCACCGACGGCGCCGCCTGCGAACCAGTCTCGACCACCATCGAGATCACCGCCTCCGAGTGGAACCTGGCGGGCATCGACGGCCCGCGACTGATCAGGATCTCCGGCAACGCGATCGAGCCCGATGCCTGCGAGAATCCCTTCACCGCGATCAATGTGACGGTGCCCATCGTCTTTGAGGACTGCAACACCAATGGCGTCTGGGACGCCTGCGAGATCGCCGACGGCACCCTGATCGACACCGACGCGGACGGCATCAGCGACGACTGCGACGGCTGCCCGAACGATTCCGACAAGACCGATCCCGGCAGCTGCGGCTGCGGTGTTCCGGAATCCGACGACACCGACGGCGACGGGATTCTCGACTGCGTCGACCCGTGCCCCAACTGGCCGTACGACTGTTCCGAGGACGGGCAGACGCTCTTCGTGGCGGTGGGGCAGTCGATCCAACAGGCGATCGACGTGGTGCCGGACGGTGGGGTGGTGGAAATCGCCGAGGGTACGTTCCAGCCAGCAGCAAGCCTTGACCCGATCGGCCGGGATTTCACGCTTCGCGGTGCGGTTGATGCCGGGGGAGAACCGCAGGCCATCATCGATGGTCAGAACTCCATGCGGATCATGCATGTCCACAGTGGAGAGACTGCGGCGCTGGTGATTGAGAATCTGATCATTCGCAACGGCAACAGTGGCGGTGGAGCCGAGGATTACGGCGGTGGCATTCTGATNTTCAACGCCAATGCGACCATCAANAACTGCGTGTTTGAAGANAACATCGGCACCAATTACGGCGGCGCACTGGCCATTCAAAATGAGGACGCCGTGTCGGAGACCACGGTCACCGGCTGTGTATTCACCAATAACGCGGTAATCGACGATCAAGTTGGTACGGTGGGCGGCCGAGGTGGCGCAATCGCCATATACCTTGGAAACCCGACGATCACTGAATGCGTATTCAGCCAGAATCAGGCTCAGGATGAAGGCGGAGCGATCCACTGCAACTTCGCTTCTCCTTCGGTGAATCTGTGCAACTTTGAAAACAACAGCGCGGCTGACGATGGTGGAGCGGTATTTCTCTATCAGAGTGTCGCTTCGATCACCGACTGTGACTTCTCTGAAAACACTGCCCGAAAAGGCGGCGCGATGTACAACCGAGGCGGTGAACCAACCCTCGTTGGCTGTAACTTCATCAGCAACAGCACTGCCCTCGACATCGACGGCGGTGGCGGTGGTGCCATGTACAACGCCGAGGATTCAAACCCTCAGCTGAGCAGATGCCACTTCGAGAGCAACACCGCATCTTACGGCGGAGCAATTATCAATAGCCGGGGCAATCCGAGCCTCGACGATTGCACGTTCACATCTAATGTTGCGGACATTGACGGCGGTGGCATGTACAGCAATGCGGGCAGTGATCCCAGCATCATCGATTGCACGATCTGCGGGAATACTCAACCCGAAGCCGGCCAGATCGCCGGTGGCTACACCGACCTCGGCGGCAACTGCATCTCCGAGGTCTGTGACACGGATGCGGACGGTACGCTCGACTGCGACGACAACTGCCCCGACGATCCGAACAAGACCGAACCCGGCCAGTGCGGCTGCGGCGTCGAAGATCTCGACACCGATGGTGACGGCATCGCCGACTGCCTGGACCCCTGCCCGAACTGGCCGTACGATTGCTCTGAAGACGGGCAGACGATCTTCGTCGCCGTGGATCAGTCGATCTCGGCGGCGATCGCGGCTGCGCCCGCCGGCGGCATCGTGGACATCGCGGCCGGCACCTTCAACCCCGGCGGCTCGATCGATCCCAGTGGCAAGGCGGTGACCATCCAGGGCGCTGTCGACGACGTCGGCGTGCTCCTCACCACCATCGATGCGGAGGCCTCCGGCAGCGTCCTGGTCTTCCAGTCCGGCGAGGGGCCGGAGACCACGGTTCGGGACATTGTCCTGACCGGCGGGGCGTCGGTCTATGGGGGCGGCATCGAATGCTCGAACGCCAGCAGCCCGACCATCCTCGGCTGCCTGATCATCGGCAACACCGCCAGCGAGTACGGCGGCGGCATCAACTGCTACCTCGGATGCGATCCCTCGATCGAAGGCTGCACCATCAGTGGCAACACCGCCACCCTCGCCGGTGGTGGGGTCTCGGTCGACGCCAGCAGTCCGACCATCCTCGAATGCGTCATCGAGGCCAACACCGCACCCCAGGGGGCGGGCGTCTACTTCGACGAGTCCGCAGAAGCCAGGCTTGGTGACTCCACGGTCTGCGGCAACCTCGCCGACCAGGTCTCNGGCANNTACACCGACCTCGAGGGCAACTGCATCCTNGACGAGTGNGGNGACGACCTCGANGNCAANGGGNTNCCCGANNCCTGNGANCCCGACTGCAACGGCGACGGCATCCCCGATGGACTCGAGACCGATTGCAACGGCAACGGAATCCCCGACGACTGCGAAGTCGCCGATGGCACCGCCGACGACTGCAACGGCAACGGGGTACCGGACTCCTGCGACATCGTGGACGAGGTCGAAGAAGATGACAACTCGAACGGCGTTCCCGATTCCTGCGAAGTCGCCCGGGGCGACCTCAACCTCGACGGCTGCATCGACTCCGGAGACCTCGGACTCCTGATCGCCCTCTGGGGCTTCACCGATCCTCCGATCGGCGACCTCAACGGCGACGGCGAGATCAGCGCCGCCGACCTCGGACTCCTGATCGGAAACTGGAGCCCGTGTCCCTGAGCGAGGAAACACTCCGCCAGTTTCCGCCATCTTTCGCCCGTCCGCCAAACACCGCCGCCCCCGCCGATTCCTCTAGGAGTCTGCGGGGGCGATCTTTAGAATCAAGAAGACACCGATTTCGAAACTCCGGGGACCACGGAGTCTCCGCGCATGTTCCGAAGCACCCCTTTCTCCATCCCCGTGATCGCCGCCCTTGCGATTTCAGCGTTCGCCGTTCCGGCCCACGCCCAGGACGCCGTCCAGTGGCGGGTGGAGGATGGGGGGAACGGGCACTGGTATGGGCTCGTCGTCACCTCGGGCATCGCTTGGCAAGATGCCAGGAATGACGCGGAACAGTCAGGAGGGCATCTTGCCGTCCTGACGACCCCGGCGGAAAACGACGTTGCCGCCACAGCCCTCGACAACCTTGGAAGCTCTGCTCCATGGATCGGCCTGACCAAGCTGCAGGGTGAGTGGGAATGGGTCACGAACGAACCCTTCGACTGGAACAACTGGGGATCTGGAGAACCGAACGACCCCAACCCCCATGGCGCCCATCTCTGGCTCCAGGGAAGCCTCTGTGACTATTGCGAGAACCGACCCGTTGGTTCCTGGAATGACTGGATGGACGGCCAGCCTGACGGGTACATCATCGAATGGTCCGCCGACTGCAACGGCGACGGCATCGTCGATTACGGCCAGATCCTCGACGGAACTCTGGAGGATCACGACTCGAATGCGATCCCCGACTGCTGCGACGACGGCACCTGCATTCCCGGCATGTCAGGCGCATTCCAATGGCGATCGGAGGATGGTGGAAACGATCATTGGTACGCATTTCACGGTCTCTCGAAGACCTGGATGGAGTCGCGTGCCCACGCGCTCTCCATCGGCGGCGATCTCGCGACGATCACCTCCCTCACGGAGCAGGACTTCATCTCACCGTTGCTACCCGGCCCCGGGGGTTGGTCCGCATTCATTGGATCCGCCGATGCCGTATCCGAAGGCGATTGGCGCTGGCTCTCCGGTGAACCCTGGGATTTCACCTTCTGGACGCCCAACGCTCCCTACGGCGATGGAGACTTCCTCGAATGCGGGGGTGGCAACGAAACCAACTTTCCCCGGTGGAACGACGTCCCGAACAACGCTGCAACCCGTGGTCTCGTGGTTGAATGGTCCGCCGACTGCAATGGCGACGGCATCGTCGACTACGGNCAGATCGTCGATGGAACCTTCGCCGACGAGGACGCGAACGGCGTACCGGACTGTTGCGACGACGGCACCTGCCGAACGAATCTCGTCGAAAACGGAAGTTTCGAACAGGGATCCGATCTCGGCTCCTGCACCTGGACATGGTCCGGCAGCGATGGATCGAACCCGATTCCGGGATGGACGGTGACCGATGAGACCGTGGCGCGCTTCCGAATCGACCCATTCGACGGCGAATGCTCCGAGAGATGGCGGTCATTCGATGGCCAGTACTCGCTCGATCTCGACGGCCAGAATCCCGGGACCATCGCGACCACGATCCAGACGACTCCGGGCGAGAACTATGAATTGACCTTCGTCCTGACAGGCAACTGCGATCAGAGCCCCTCGACCCGTGAGATGATGGTCTCGATCGGGTCCGACACCCAGACGTTCCTCCACCAATGCCAATTCGAGGGCGCCGAGTCATGGTCGTCTCGACATTGGGAATTCACGGCCACGGAATCCCTCACCACCATCAGCTTCGTATCCCTGTCCCCGACAGGATCTCGAAACGGTGCGGTCATCGACCGTGTGTCGGTCATGCCATCGAACGGCGTGATCGACGTGCCCGCGGAATACCCAACCATCCAAAAGGCGATCGACGCCACCACCGAAGGCTGTCGGATCGTCGTGGCCCCCGGTGTCTATTCGGAGAACCTTTCCCAGGATGGAGCGTCGTTCATCCTCGAGGGCAGCCTCGATGACGACGGCAACATCCTCACCACGATCGATGGTGGTGGCAAAGCTGCAACGCTCTTGACGGCGGTCGTTGGTGAGCCCGTTTTCAAACATCTCCGATTCACCAACGGATATCGACCCGACGACGGCGGCGGCATGCGGGTCAATAACGACGCCGTCTTCGAACACTGCATCATCACGGAAAACATCGCGGGAAATCGGGGCGGTGGCGTGTTCGTGGCTCATGAATCACCCATCTTCGAACGTTGCCTGGTCACCGGCAACGATGCGCAGGGCCTCAACGGCGAGTATGGCGATCAGTTCGTGTCCTACGACGGTGGGAATCCCACCATCTCGAACTCGGTCATCTGCGGTGGTGACGAAGCCTTTCGGCTCGTGTTCGGAGGCACCTGGACCGACGGAGGCGGCAACGTCATCTCCAATGCATGCCCCACCACTGATTGCAACGGGAACGGTCTCTCCGACCTCGAGGAGGCGCTGGCCGGCGGGATCGTCGACCACAATTTCAACTTCATCCCGGACTCCTGCGAACCCGACTGCGACGGCGACGGCGTCATCGACGATCTGGAGACCGACTGCGACGGCAACGGCGTTCCCGACTTCTGCGAACTCAACGCCACCTTCGCGGCCAGCGAACCGCGGACACCCGAGAGCGTGGTCGACTTCATCGATTTCGACGTTTCGGCGATGCCTGACGCGGGCGACACGGTCACGGTCGAGCTTTCTGCCAACGGCGATCTCGCCACCAACGGGGAGTTCCTGTTCGTCTATCTCGACGAGGTGAACCTCGGCCTGGCCTTCGCCACCGACGGCGCCGCCTGCGAGCCGGTCTCGACCACCATCGAGATCACCACCGCCGACTGGAACCTCGCTGGGCTCGACGGGACGCGGCAGATCCGGATCTCGGGCAACGCCATCGACCCCGATGCGTGCGAGAACCCCTTCGTCGCGATCGACGTGACGGTGCCCATCGTCTTCGAAGACTGCAACGAGAACGGCCTCTGGGACGCTTGCGAGATCGCCGACGGCACGCTGATCGACACCGACGCCGACGGCATCAGCGACGACTGCGACGGCTGTCCGATCGATCCGGAGAAGACCGATCCCGGCATCTGCGGGTGCGGTGTGCCTGAGAGTGGAGACACCGACGGCGACGGGATCCTCGACTGCGTCGATCCCTGCCCAGACTGGCCGTACGATTGCTCTGAGGACGGACAGACGCTTTTCGTGGCGGTCGGGCAGTCGATCCAACAGGCGATCGACGTGGTGCCGGACAGTGGCGTGGTGGAAATCGCGGCCGGCGTTCACCCGATCTCCTCGGCGATCAACCCGGCTGGTAGGAACCTGGCAATGCGAGGCGTGGTTGACGTCGACGGACAACCCGTCACCATCCTCGATGGCGGGGAGAACGTCCGCGTGCTCTATCTTGTGAGTGGCGAAGGCGAGCAATCCGACGAGGCGGTCGGCAACCTCTTCCTGATTGAGAACCTGGTAATCAAAGGCGGAGCCGCAGACTATGCCGCGGGTGTCTATTGCCGTGACAGCAGCCCGACGTTCCGGAACTGCAGCATTATCAATAATGCGGCGAGTGTTGGTGGGGCCGGTATTTTCTTCGAACGAAGCGAAGCATGGATGATCGATTGTCTCATCGCTGACAACACCGCGGAGGGATTTGGTGGCGGCATTGGCATTCAAGATTCCGATCCAAGGCTGACCAACTGTTTGATTCGAGGAAACGTGGCCNAGAACGATGGGGGCGGCGGCATCTATTGTTACGAGGGCGGGAGTCAGCCGCTGATCACGAACTGCGTCGTGGCCGCGAACAGTTGCGGGCAAGGCGGCGGCGGCCTGGCGTTCGAGGCTGGCTGCAATGCGTTGATGGATGGGTGTCGAGTCGAAGATAACCACGCGGCCTTCGATGGCGGTGGCATCTACTGCTACGAAGCCGATGTCGCCATTGATGATTGCGTCTTTGTCGCCAATCAAAGTGGCAGCAAAGGTGGGGGATTCTGGGGCTGGCGAAGCAGTCCGATGATCTTGGATTCCCTTTTCAGCTTGAACCAGTCCCAAGGGGACGGAGGCGGAGCTGGATTCGATTCAACAGGGGGCAGCAGCATTCCGACAATCACCAACTGCGTCTTCGAGCAGAATCAGGTGATTGGGCCGGCCGNAGGAGGGGGGCTGTATTGCACGNACGGGGCGAATGCGACCGTGACTGGCTGCTCGTTCCAGTCCAATACGTCGACCAATGGCGGCGGTGGCATGCTGGCCTACGACTCCAACATCACGATCTCCGAGGCGACATTCACAGGTAACCAATCCGCCGAAAGCGGCGGCGGGCTCTGGATGTATCTTGGTTCGCTCGCGATCATCAGATCTGACTTCGAAGACAACACCGCAATTAATCAGGGAGGTGGTATCCGCCTTCAGAATCTGACCGCCACCATGGACGATTGCGGGTTCCAGTCGAATTCAGCCTTTAACGGCGGGGCGATCTTCACCTTCACGGGCAGCGGTCCCAGCATCTTGAACTCCACAGTCTGCGGGAATGAGCAGTCTGAAGGGGGCCAGATCGCCGGTGGCTACACCGACCTCGGCGGTAACTGCATCTCCGCGATCTGCGATTCCGACGACGACGGCGTCCTCGACTGCAACGATCTCTGCCCCGGCGAGGACGACCTTCTCGACACCGATGGCGACGGCATCGCCGACTGCGTCGACGACTGTCCCACCTGGCCCTACGACTGCTCCGAGGACGGCCAGACGATCTTCGTGGCCGATGGACAGTCGATCTCGGTGGCGATCGCGGCCGTCCCCTCGGGTGGCACGGTCGACATCGCGGCCGGCACCTTCACCCCCGGCGGCTCGATCGATCCCGGTGGCAAGGCGGTGACCATCCAGGGCGCCGTCGACGACGTCGGCGTGCTCCTCACCACCATCGATGCGGCCGCCAATGGCAGCGTCATGGTCTTCCAGTCGGGCGAAGGACCCGAGACCGTGGTCCGCGACCTCGTCCTGACCGGCGGCGCCGCGGTCTACGGGGGCGGCATCGAATGCTCGAACGCCAGCAGCCCGACCATCCTTGGCTGCCTGATCACCGGGAACACCGCCAGCGAGTACGGCGGTGGCATCAACTGCTACCTCGGATGCGATCCCTCGATCGAAGGCTGCACCATCAGTGGCAACACCGCCACCTTGGCCGGCGGTGGGGTCTCGATTGACGACAGCAGCCCGATCATCCTTGGCTGCGTGATCGAAGGCAACACCGCACCCCAGGGGGCGGGCGTCTACTTCTACGAGTCCGCGGACGCCGGGCTGGGCGACTCCACGGTCTGCGGCAACGATGCCGACCAGGTCTCGGGCAGTTACACCGACCTCGAGGGCAACTGCATCCTCGACGAGTGTGGCGACGACCTCGATGGCAACGGGATTCCCGACGCCTGTGATCCCGACTGCAACGGCGACGGCATCCCCGATGGACTCGAGACCGATTGCGACGGCAACGGAATCCCCGACGACTGCGAAGTCGCCGATGGCACCGCCGACGACTGCAACGGCAACGGCGTGCCCGACGCCTGTGACATCGCCGACGGCACCGAAGCTGACCTCAACCTGAACCAGATCCCCGACTCGTGCGATCTGGCCCGGGGCGACCTCAACCTCGACGGATGCGTCGATTCCGGTGACCTCGGTCTCCTGATCGCCCTCTGGGGCCTGACCGACCCGCCCGTCGGCGACCTCAACGGCGACGGCGAGATCAGCGCCGCCGACCTCGGACTCCTGATCGGAAACTGGAGCCCGTGGCCCTGAGCGAGGAAACACGCCGCCAGTTTCCGTCAATCTGCATCAAACGCCATAAACCGCCGC
>NYSW01000068.1 GCA_002683195.1 Phycisphaerae bacterium | reverse complement strand
GACTTCTGGACGATCCGCCTTCGCTCACGCCAGAGATCTCCATCGGTGGCGAGAAGGCCCGCACCGGACAACTGGCGAACGAAGTCGGTCCGCTGGAATCGGCTCGAATGGAGAACGGCCCCCACGTCCTCGGCACCGACCACGAGCAGTCTCCGACCCGGCCCCTCGGGCCTCGGATCCGACGCGTGCACATCGAGCAGTTGCTGGACGATCATCGATCTCACTGCGCACGCTCCTCACGTTCGATCACCCGGAGCCGGACTTCCCGGGCCGGCTTCAAGACCACTCCCAGCTCCGCGGCGATTTCGGCGGCGGGATCGACCTCGAATCGGAATCGGCCCACGAGTGCGCGGACCGACAGTCGGAGTTCATGCATCGCCAGGTGCCGGCCGATGCAGAGATGACGCCCACCTCCGAAGGGAAAGAAGGCGTACCGATGTGGTGGCCGCCACGGGCCATCCGGCCCCGGAAGAAAGCGGTCCGGCCGGAAGGCGTCCGGTTCCGGCCACATCTCCGGATCGCGATGGATCACGGCGGTCGAGACGAACACCAGATCGTCCTGTTCGACCCGAGTACCCGAGACGTCGATGGGCTCCCTCGCCTCACGGGTCTGGAACCAGACCGGGGGAAAGAGCCGAAGCGTCTCGAGAATCACGGCATCCAGAAGCGGACACTCTTCGTCGCGGTCCTCCTCCAGCCCTCGATGGAGACGATCGCAGAGGTCGGGATTCGTCGCCAGCATCAGGAGGAGAAATCCGAGGGTGTTGGAGGTCGTCTCCGCGCCCGCGACCAGAAGACTCCTCACCTCGTCCCGAATGGCGTTCTCGTCTCCTTCGGATCCGAGCCGGTCGACGATCTTTCCAAGGGCGTCGATCCGCACGGCTTCCGGTTCCGACGTCGATTCCGAATCGACCCGCCTCCGGACGTCGACCAGTCGATCGACCTCGACCTGCATGGCCGACGTCGCATCGCGGACCTGACGCATCGTGCTGCCATCCAGCTTCAGCGAGGGGAAGATCGTGGCGGAAAGCACGCCCCCGATCGAATCGAAGTAGTCGAGAATCACCCGGACTCGATCGTGATCCTCCGGGAGCTCCTGGCCGAAGACCCCTCGATACAGGACGCGGGTGGTGTAGCGGACGGATTCCTCGACCACCCCCACCGACGTCTTCATCCTGGCCGCGGTTTCGAATCGTTTCACCAACCCGGGGACCGCCCAGGTCACGTCCTGCCGGTGATAGTCCGGCTCCCGAGGGGGGAACGTCGGCTGGATGAGTCGACGACGCTCCTTCCAATGGTCACCATCGGAGAACAGGATGCCGTTCCCGACGAAGGAGCGAGCGAGGCGCCCTCGATCGAAGGCGGTTGAATGAAGGACGAACTCGGCGGCCGAAGCGTCGAGCAGGAACCGTACGTCGCGACCCGAGGGTCCACGGGCCCCTCGCGCGATCAGCCGGTCGATCTCGACCACGCGGGTTCCCTCGATGTCCGACCGCAGAATCAGCATCGCGAGTCTTCCTCGTGCAGGACCTGGAGATCGCCTGCAGCGAGGGCGTCTCGCGTCGCTGCGCGACGAATCTTGCCGCTGGTGGTCCGGGGAATTCCACCCGGACCAACGACCACGATTCGCGAGAGACGGATGCCGTGGACTGCGGAGGCGGTACCCCGGAGATCTCCGAAGAGTCCCTCCATGCCCCGCGTCACCGCGTCGGGATCTCGACGCCAGTCTCGATGCACCGCACGCCCGAGTTCGACCACCACCGCGATCGTCTCGGACTCCCCCGCCAGAACGTCGCCGACCGCGAACACCGCGATCCGCCCGCCATCGACCGAGGGATGCGCGGATTCAAGCGTGGCCTCGACATCCGCGGGGTGGACGTTCCGTCCATCGACGATCATCAGGTCCTTGAGGCGCCCGAGGACGTGAAGATCGCCTTCGAACATCGCTCCGAGATCCCCCGTTCGAAGCCAGGGGCCCGGATCCCCTCCCAGGACCGGCGGGAAGGTGTCGGCGGTGAGTTCGTCGCGACCGTGATAGCCGGAGGCGACGCTCGGACCCCGCAAGGTGACCTCCCCGATCCGCCCCTCCTCCAACCGCTGTCCCGAGGATGGATCGCGCACGACGATCTCATGGTCCGGGATCCCCGGACCACAGGCGACGACGCCGATCTTCCCGGGCTCATGCTCGACCGTCGTCGACTCGTCGATCTCGATCGTTCGATCGACCGCCAGCCGCCCCTGATCAAGTGCGGTTCGATCGGCGATTCGATAGCGGATCGGCTCACCTTCCCGCCGGACCGAGACCAGCAGCGTGTGCTCGGCCAGTCCGTAGCAAGGCATCATCCCGCGGAAGCCCCGCGGCCCGAACGTTCGCTGGAACTGCGCCAGCGACTCCGGCTTGATCGGCTCCGCGCCATTGAAGGCGAAACGCCAGTTCGAAAGATCGAGGCCCGCGCGATCCTCTTCGGTCGTCCGGGAGACGCAGAGGTCGTAGGCGAAGCACGGCCCACCGCTGTACGAGGCGCGGGTGTTGGACATCGCCCGCAACCAGCGGATCGGCCGCATCGCGAAGGCCTCCGGCTCCATCAGGTGGAACGGGATCTTCACCAACAGGGACGAGATCA
The DNA here is from genome assembly GCA_002683195.1 of Phycisphaerae bacterium. The sequence continues at coordinate 64,876 of NYSW01000068.1, read as the reverse complement.
TCAGGCCGATCAGTCCCATGTCGTGGTAGAGCGGCATCCAGCAGACGGTCCCGCCCGATCGTCCCTCGCGACTGAAGAGATCCCGCATCGCAATCCCGTTCGCCAGGAGATTGCCCTGGGTGATCGCGACCGGCGCCGGGTCCCGGGTGGAACCCGAGGTGTACTGGAGCAGTCCCACCGCCTCGGGATCGGGCCAGGCGAGCGAGTCATCGATGACCGGCTCCACCGCTGGTCCGTCGGCCTTCGCCACGGGAACCGCTGGAGCCTCGTAGGAGAGGCGATCCACGCCCACCAGCAGCTCCGGGGCCACCCGATCGATGGTCTCCAGGATGCCGGGGGTCGCGAGGACCGCGGCCGGTCGACTGTTCCGCACGATGGCGGCCAGCCGAGCGCCACCGCCGCCGGCCCGCGGTGGATGAGCGGTGACCGCCATGCACCCGGCACGCAGGCACGCCAGGAACCCCACCACGTACTCGATGCCGTTTCGTTCGGGGATCAGTACCGGCCGGCCGGCGAATCCTCCGTCGTGAAGCGAGCGAGCGACCCTCTCGACCTCACGCAGGAGCTCACCCCGACGAAGCACCAGCTCCGGGCGATCGTCCCGGCCGAGTCTCGTCACCGCGTGATCGGTGGGCGGTGCCGGATCCGCGAAGAGCAATTCAGAAATCGTTCGAGACGGAGGCATGGTCGGCCTGAAGGATAACGCCCCCGTGCCAGGCGGCACGGGGGCGTCGAAGGTCGATCTCGTATCCGGTTGGAATCAAGCTGAAGGTCAGGCCTGGCGCTTGCGACGCATTCCCGCAGTGCCCGCAGCCAATCCAAGCAGTCCGATGGCACCGGGAGCCGGAATCGCACCGGCGGCGATGCCGACACCGGCCTCGTCCTCGTAGGCGTAGCCATCGATCGTCAAGGTAGCGCCATCCCAGGCCAGCGAGATCCAGCCGTAGATCGGCGGTGAGGAGTCCTCACCCACCGAACTTCCCAGGAACGCAAAGCCCATGTAGCCCGAAACGGGTTCAGCATCCGCGTTGTTCCATTCTCCAGCATTGACGGAAAAAGAGGAGCCCTTCTTCGTCTTGACCTGGAAACTGGCCGCACCCAGGGCGGAAGACACCCATTTCTCGGGCCCGGCCCCGATCCCTTCTCCGTCCACGAATCGCGTCGCCTTGGGAAGACCAGCGCTCCCCTTGCTGAACCCCGCGATGATCTGGAGCTGTTCACTCCCCTTGATTCCCATCCCGGCCCCGAGGCCGGGCAACGTGCCGGCGCTGAAGTCGACTGACGCGAAGCCCATGTCGAGCCCGCCTGTGCCTACCTCTCCACCAATGGCCAACGACACGGACTGGTAAACGATGTCGGCCGTGGCGATTTCGGTCACGGCCATGCCACCGGCTGCCGCCATCGTGGGTATGGAAGCCAGCGAGGCGTAGGTCTTCAGCCTCTGGTTGCAGGTACCACTCATTTCAAATCTCCGGTTGCGGGTTGGAACTGCGGGAAGCGAACGCTTCGAGCCCGGGAAGGCTCGATGGGGAAACTGTTCGGCACCAAGTTAACCGATGGAACCCCCGCTTCAGAGGCCGGATCCGACATTTTGCGCCCACGTGGGGATTCGGACACCTGCCACCCGTGATGGTCGGGTCCCAGCCTCGAACGGATAGGCTTACCGGATCATGTTTCTCCGGATCCTCGAACATCGATTCGTCCAACGATCGATCCAGACCCGACTTCCGTTCAAATTCGGGGTCCAGATCCTGAGAGATGTCCCGCTCGCCGAACTCAAGATCGAAGTGGAGACGGCGGATGGACGTCGGGAGATGGGCCGCGCCGGGGATCTGCTGGTCCCAAAGTGGTTCGAGAAGAATCCGGGCCGAACGCCTGAAGAGGACTCGATGGCCCTCGCCGCGAGTGTGGAAAGGGCCGCCGACCTCGCCCGTGAACTCACGGTGACCGCTGGTCCCCATCCCGTGTTCGACATCGCCGAAGTCCTTCGGATCGAACGGGTGGGCAGCCGGAATCATGGCGATGCCGACGTGCTGGTCCGCGGCTTCGGCGTGGCCATGGTGGAACGAGCGATCATCGATGCCGCCTGCCGACTGGCCGAAGTCTCGTTCGACCAGGGCATCCGCGGCGACCTCTTCGGTTTCCAGGCTCGACGCCTGGTCGCAGAGACCGGCGACTGGTCCCCCGCCATGCTCCCCGCTCGACTCGATCGGCTCCCGGTCCGACACACCATCGGCATGCTCGATCCCCTGACCGACGACGATGTCGACCCCGGCGACCGGGTGGACGACGGACTCCCTCAGACCCTGGTGCAGGACATCCGGCGATACGGTCTCCGACGATTCAAGATCAAGATCTGCGGTGAGCGCGAACTCGACGAGCCACGACTGCGAGCGATCGCCGCCGTGGTCTCGCGACACGCGGACGGCGATACGGCCTTCACCCTCGACGGCAACGAACAGTGCGTCGATCTCGACGCCCTTGCCGGCATGCTCGAGGATCTCGCCCGGGACGCGGCGACTGCTCCCCTCGTCCAACGACTGGCGTTGATCGAACAACCCCTGCCCCGACGCGACACCTTCCAGGTCGAACACCGCCCGGGGATCGAACGGCTGTCCCGCATCGCCCCGGTGATCATCGATGAGGCCGACACCGATGCCGGAGCATTCCAGCGGGCACTTCAGGTCGGCTACGCCGGGGTGAGCGTGAAGGCCTGCAAGGGCGTCTTTCGGGCGGTCGCGAATCGAGGCCTGGTCGAGGTGGTTCGGGCCCGGGGAGGCATCGCTTTCCAGAGCGGCGAGGATCTCACGAACCTCGGGTCGATCCCACTCCAGCAGGACCTCTGCCTGCAAGCGACGCTCGGGGTCGCCGACGTCGAACGCAACGGTCACCACTACTTCCGAGGACTGGATCATCTCGGAGAAGAGGTCGCCAAGGAACTGGCGGCCGCTCTTCCTCGGCTCTACGAGAATCACGAGGATCAATCCTCCCTCCGGATCACGGGAGGAACCCTCGATCTTCGTGACCTCGTGGACTCGTCTGGTTTCGGCGGGGACCTCCACTCGATGCCCATCCATCTCGGATCGAAGTAGAGTCTGGTTCGAGAGCGCCCCACGAACCTCCGGAAACCTGAAGACATGGACCACACGCCACCCGGCCGCTTCAAGACCGTCGAGGCCTTCAGAGACCGCTGGCGGGAGCTCGATCCAGCGATGCTGCTCGACTGCGATCTCTCGATCGAGGCGGACGGCCCTTTGTCGACCCCCTTCGAGGTGAACTCTCCGGACGGAAGCGTGCGGAAGATCGGCAATCGATTCGCAGTTCATCCAATGGAAGGCTGGGACGCCACACCCGAGGGTGGCCCGAGCGAGGACACGCTGCGACGCTGGCGTCGATTCGGGGAGAGCGGTGCCAAGTTGATCTGGGGAGGCGAGGCCTACGCCGTCCAACCCGACGGTCGGGCCAACCCGAATCAGTTGCACTTGAATCCCGATCCCAAGGTCGACGACGCCGGAAATCTCGCGCGTCTGCTCGAAACCTTGAAGGACGGCCACCGCGAGCATCACCAAACCCTCGATGACCTCGTGGTCGGCCTTCAACTCACCCACTCCGGACGGTTCAGCCGTCCGGAAGGAACCCGGATGACCCCGCGGATCGCCGAATTGAATCCCGTGCTCTCCGCCAAGTATGGACTCGACGCCTCGGTCCACATCCTGACCGACGGTGAACTCCGGAGAATCTCCGACCACATGGTGAAGGCGGCGTGCCTCGCCGCCGACGTCGGATTCGATTTCGTCGACGTCAAATGCTGCCACGGCTACCTGCTGCATGAATTGCTCGGCGCTCACACTCGAAGAGGTGATTACGGAGGATCGTTCGAGAACCGGACCCGGCTCTTCCGGGACACGGTGCGAGCCATCCAGACGGAGAGACCGTCGTTGATGATCGGCTGCCGAGTCTCCATCACCGACACCTATCCCATGTTCCGAAGGGATGGAGACGCGATCGGATATCCGAAGGGCGTCGAGGAGAACACACCGTGGCGGCATGGGTTCGGGATCAATGCGATGGATCCCACCCTCAGCGACTTCACGGAACCCCGGGCCTTCCTCGAACTCTGCCGAGACCTCGGCCTCTTCATGGCGAACCTCACCGTGGGCAGTCCCTACTACTGCCCTCACCTCCAGAGACCCGCCGCCTATCCCCCGAGCGACGGGTATCTGCCACCCCGGGATCCGCTCTGCGAAGTGCAGCGACATCTCCAGACCGTTCGGACGATGAAGGCCCTGGTTCCCGACCTCCCGCTCGTCGGAAGCGGCTGGTCGTATCTCCAGGAATGGCTTCCTTTCGTGGCTCAGCACGAGGTTCGCCTGGGCATGGTCGACGCCGTCGGACTCGGACGATCGATGCTCTCGTATCCGAATCTGCCGGAGGACGTGATCGCGGGTCGCCCGCTGCAACGCAAGTACCTGTGCCGCACGTTCAGCGACTGCACGACCGCGCCACGAAACGGCATGATTTCCGGTTGCTATCCCTTGGACGAGCACTACAAGGCCATGCCACAGGCCGTGGAACTCAAGGTTCTGCGCAAGGAGGCTTCGAAGGCATGAATCATGAGACACCGACCACCAACCGCTTCGCGGAACTCGACGCACGACCGCTTCCGGGCCGCGTCGCGGGCTACCTCCGACACATGGGCCCCGGATACCTCCAATCCGCGATGACCCTCGGCGGAGGCAGCGCCTTCGCCGCCCTCTTCAGTGGTGCCGCCTTCGGCTACCAGTTGCTCTGGGTGGCGCCCAGCGCCATGCTCCTCGGCATCATCGTGATGAGTGCCATCGCCTGGCAGACCCTCTCCACCGGCATCGACCCCTACGACGCGTTGAGAAGACACGCCAACCCGTTCTTCGCCTGGGCATTCGCCTGGGGCGGACTGCTGAGTTCGATCATCTGGCAGTTCGCCCAGTACGCCCTCGCGGCCGCGATGCTCGCCCTTCTCCTGGGGGTGGACGCCTGGGTGGGCGGTCTCATCGCACTGGCCTGGTGCGTGTCGGTCAGCCTCCTCCACGGCAAGGCGAAGTCGTTCATCCGGAGCTACGAACTGATCCTGACCGGCATGGTCTGGTTCATCGTGGTCGCGATGGCGGTGGTGGTCTTCCAGTCCGGAATCCCGGATCCGGTCGCGGTCGCCAAGGGTTTCATCCCCTCGATACCGGCGGACTGGACTCTGATCGGTGACGACGGCGTCGAGACCTCGATCTCCTCGATGACCCTCATCGTCTCGGGACTCGCGGCCGCCGTCGGCGCGAACATGCTTTTCGTCTACCCCTACACCCTCCGCAAGAGCGGCTGGGGCCGAGACCACCGTCGCCTGGCCCGGTACGACCTCGTCTTCGGGATGTTCATTCCCTTCACCATCGCGGTCAGCCTCATGGTGATCGCCAGCGCATCGGTCTTCCACTTCGGCGAAGGCGGTTTCACCGGTGCGAAGATCCACCCCGCGAAGGCCGCCGAGATCTTCGCCTCCCCCGACCGCCTGGGACCGGTGATCGGCCTCTGGATCTTCGGCCTGGGGATCCTCGCGATGGCGTTGTCCTCGATCACCATGCAGATGCTGGCCTCGGGCTTCGCCGGCGTGAAACTCTTCGGATTCCGTGAAGACTCCCTCGGCCACAAGTTCTTCATCCTGCTCCCGGCGATCGGCGTGCTCGGCGCGATCTACTGGACGGACATCGCTCCCTGGGTCGCGGTACCGACCAACGTCATCTGCGGCCTGTTCCTTCCCGCCTCCTACCTCGGATTCACCCTGCTGCAGCGCAACCGCTCCTTCCTCGCCGAGGACACCCCTTCGAAGCCACTGGCGACCTGGTGGCTCTCCGGCATGCTGCTGGCCACCGTGGTACTGACCGTCTTCCTCGCCACCGTCGTCGTCGAGAAGGGCCCCGGTTTCATCGACCAGGTGGTCTCCAGCCTGAGTGCCGGATCATGAGCGACCTGATCCGCACCCCGAGCGGAACGATCGACCTCGTCCCGGATCGCTGGAAGGATCTCCGGCAGGACGTCGACTCGACTTCGCCCCTGCCTCGCCTCTGTTACGCCGCCGCCCATGTCGTGATGAGTCCGTCGTACGCCGGTATCCCCCACTCCATCGACTCGCCGGGGTCGCCGGAGGAGATCGCCGAGCATCTGGACTGGGATGCGACGATGGCGATCAGACGTCGGATCGGCGATACCGGAATGGGCATCGCCGAAGCGATGGATACCGCCCAGCGATTCAACCTGGGCTGGACCGCCGCGAAAAGACTGATCGAACTCACCGGCGAACTCCGCCTCGCCTCGGGATTCTGTGCGGGAGCCGGCACCGATCATCTCGCCTCCGCGGAGACCCCGTCCCGAATCATCGAAGGCGTGGTCGAGCAGATCCACGTCATCCGCGCTGCGGGAGGGGTTCCGGTGATCCTGCCGATGCCGCGACTCTGCGAGCTTGGATGCGGCGAGGACGACTACGTCGAGGTCTACGGCGACATCGCCCGGGAGGCGGGAGCCGGACCGTTGATCGTCCACTGGCTCGGCCCGATGTTTCTGGCGAGCCTCGAGGGTTACTTCCCCGGGGATTCGTTTCTTCGAATCATGCGCAACGACCCGGAGCGATATCGAGCCGCGAAGCTTTCCATGCTCGACCACGAACTCGAGGTGCGGCTGCGACGGGATCTCCTGCAACGCGATCAGATCATGCTCACCGGCGACGACTTTCACTTCGGAGCCTTGATCGCCGGAGAGACCGAGGGCATCGCCCCCGTCGAGCGAACGACCCGATTCGACGGCCGAACCGTGGCCCTCGGCGACTTCAGTCACGCGTTGCTCGGAATCTTCGACGCGATCGCCGATCCCGCCGCCCTGGCGATGCGTCGCCTCGCGCTTGGTGATCGGTCGGGGTACGACCGGATCATGCTCCCTTGCGAACGACTGGGTCAGGAGATCTTCAAGGAACCGACTCGCTTCTACAAGACCGGCCTCGCGTTTCTCGCCTGGCTCGACGGCCGCCAGGCGAATCCGATGCTGGTCAACCACGAGGAGGGGAAGAGATCGGTCGAACGGCTGCTGCAGACTCTCCGGCTCGCCGACGCCGCGGGAAGCCTGAAGAATCCGGCCGTGGTCGCCGAGAGGATCGGCAGAATCCTCGACTGGCGACCGCCCGAAGGCGACCCGGGCTCGCAAGGCGAGACGCCCAGCCCCGACCTCCGCGGTGGCACGCCGTGACCACCCCCGAGCCGAATGATTCCAATCGGATCAGGCATCGTCTGCTCGTCCGCGTGGCGGTCGCCCTCCACGAGGGTGGTGCACCGTCGTACCGGATCGAGGACACGCTTGCGATTCTCGGGCGAGGACTGAACATCGAGACTTCGGTCTTCGCGGTTCCCACCGGACTCACGATCGGACTCGGACCACTGAATGAACAGACGGTGCGGGTCATTCGCACCCAGCCCCATGCGCCTTCGCTCGAAAGATTGCGTCTGGTCAATGACGTCGTGCATGAATTGATCGCCGGAGATCAGGACGCCGACGCTGCGATCACCCGTCTCGACGCCATCTCCAGCCGACCGCCGCGGTGGAGCGCCGGGTGGATCCTCGTGGCCTTCTGCATGACGGGTCTGGGCGTGAGTCGATTGGCGGGTGGTTCGACCGGCACGATCCTGGGGGCCGGAATCGCCTCACTCGGCGTGGGAATCGTGCTGCTGCTCCTCGGCCGCTCACCCAGCCGCATCGCCCTGGGCGAGATCACCGCCGCCTTCACCGCGTCTTTCATCGTCACCGCCACCCTTCCGCTGCTTCATGGCGACACCGTTCTGACCACCGTGGCGGCGATCATCGTGCTGGTCCCGGGCCTGACCCTGACCATCGCCATGCGGGAACTCGCCATGGGACACCTCACGTCCGGAACCGCGAGGTTGATGGGTGCCATGAAATCGTTCGTGGCCCTCGCCTTCGGGGCCGGCATCGGAGAGCAGGTCGGAAGCCTGATCATGAACGGCGGACCGCCCGAAACCACGCTCGCTCCGCTCGGCGGCATCGGTGTGCTCCTCGCGGTGATCGGCGCCGGACTCGGCCTGATGATTCTGCTCGAAGAATCGCCGAAGATGGCACCCTGGTTCATCGCCGCGGTGCTCGTGGGATGGGGTTCCATCCATTTTGCCGGTCCCATCGGCCCACCGGAGGTGTCCGCCGCACTCGCCGCGTTGGTGGTCGGCCTCGCGGGCAACCTCGCCAATCGGATCCTCGGACTCCCCGCCGCGATTCTCGTGGTCCCGGGACTGATCGTCCTCGTACCGGGGGCGCTGGGATTCGCGGGCATCCGCGCGCTGATCGCCGAGGACGCCGTGGCTGGATTGGAGACGATCATCGACACCGCCCTCATCGGCGGAGGTCTGGTGGCGGGACTCCTGGTCGCGACGTTGTTGATTCCGCCAAGGTCGACCCTGTGATTCGCGCGAGCCGCCTTCTCATCGGAATCCTCACGCTGCTTGGCGGCTGCGGAACGACCCCCACTCCCTTCGGCCAGGCGCTCGAAGGTTCGCTGATCGTTCTCGACCGTTCCGAACCGGCCACCGTGGACGACTGGCGGCGATGGCTCGAATCCCATCCCCCGGAACGGCTGCTCGCACCGAATGCGCCGGGAATCGATTCGACGCCGATTCCTGAATGGTTCGAGGCGACCGCGTATGCCGCCCCGATCCTCTCCGCGGTGCGGCGGCCCGATTCCGACCATCGCCATTCCATTCTCGGCCCGCCCCCCGAAGAGATCCCCGCTTCGGAACTGCCGACCCGCCGGGAACAGGCGGCGGAGCCTCATCTGGGTCCCGCACCGCTCGGCTGGGTCGCCGACGGACTGGACGCCTACCTCGCCGAAGTCAACGGTTCGGTGGCGCTCCGCTTCCCGGATGGAACGCTGGCCTGCCTCGACTGGGTTCGAACCAATGAACGCCCGTACACCAGTCTGGGCCGCAGGCTGATCGAAGAAGGCCACGCCGAGGCCGAAGGCCTCACGTTGAAGACGATTCGCCGACTGCATCAGCGTGATCCGGAACTTGTGGAATCGCTCATGCTGGACAACGACCGAATGGTCTATTTCCAAACGATTCCACGTGATCGTTGGCCGGAGTCCTCGACCGGAGTCCGACTCGTCCCACGGCATGCGGCCGCGGTGGATCCCCGGACCATTCCCCTGGGGAGCGTGCTTCTCGTGGAGCGTCCGGATGGCACCCGCCTGATCGCCATGGCGGTCGATACCGGTGGGGCGATCGTGGGCCGACGGATCGATCTCTTTCTCGGCGTCGGCGAAGAAGCGATGGCCGAGGCCGGCGATGTGGTCGAATCGGTACGGATCTCGATTCTTCGGCCCGGTCGAAGCGGTTCGGAGATCGGGACCCGAATGAACCGAGGAGCCATCGATCGGGTGGCGGCCTCTTCCGCCCGCTGAGGGGAAGCGCGGATGAAAAGTCGCGGCATCCTTCGCGGCCGTCAACCGAGCAGCAGTCGTTCTACCGCCGGAATGGACATCGTGACGAGCACTCCACCCGCGGCGGCGATGGAGATCGCGAGCCCCACGAGGATCACGACTTCGGTTCCCAGCACCACCGCGACCCGGCCCCGACCCGCCCCGATGAGATGCATCGTGTCGATCTCGGTCGCCCGAATCCGGATCGAAAGCGCGATCACCACCGCGACCAGGAGTGCCGTGGCCACCGCGACCGCAGCAAGCACCGCGAGGAGAATTCGGCGAACCCGAAAAACCTCGACCAGAAGTCGTTCGATGACTTCCGTGGCGCGGACGACCTGCATGGGCAGGCGCCCGACATCCGCCCGGCCGAGCAGGATCGTGCCGGCCTTGCGATCACGCGGCAGGAGAATCGCCGCGGTCACCGGACGTTCTTCCGGCGGGCCGTGGAAGTGGAACGAATCACGATTTTCATCCGTGATCTCGACGAACTCGCGGACCTTGGCACTACCGACCACCACGCCATCCTGACGCCCCATCACCAGTTCCGGATCATCGGCGTCTTCCAGTTCGTCGTGTCCGTGCGCAAGGCCTTGCACGATCCAGGCGGTCTCGAGCGAGGTGAAGACCACCTCGTCGTCCGCATCGCCGGTCGGCGCGAGCACCCCGACCACTCTCATTCGAAGGGGATACGCCCCCGCCAGATCGAACATCTCGCGGGGTTCGGTGGTGATTCGATCATCGACCGCGATGCCCGCCCGGGTCGCGACCGTCGCACCCACGATGCACTCGCCGGCCACCGCGAAAGGACGGCCGTCAGCGCAACGAAGTCCACGAAAACGAACGTAGCCCGGATCCACGCCGACCAGCGGGCCACCTTTCACCCGGTCTCCAAGCACGATCGGCAGTGCGGTCGCGAGATCACCTTCGACCAGGGCATCGATCTCGCCGTAGCGAACGATCCGCTCCGGCGGCGTCCGAAAGTAGAGGGCGGAGAGCACCAGATCGATCGGGGCACCGGGGGCGCCGGCCACCAGCGGGGTCGCCTCCGCTCTGGATCGCAGGGATCGTTCCCCGGCATCGACCACGCCATCGACCGCGAGCGGAAGAAAGCCGACCAGCGACAGGGCGAGCAGCAGCAGCGCGGTTCGGCCACGATGATGACGAAGATGCCGGACCGCAAGAAAGATCGAGTGACGAAGGACGCTCATCGATCGGGCTCCGAATCGGTGGCCGCCACCGCCGAAATGTCTCGTCCGAGGTCGATCACTCGATCGAAAGCGTCCAGAAGATCATGGTCATGGGTCACCGTCAGCACTGCAGCATCTCGATCCCGGGCCGCCGCCAGCAAGGCTTCGAGAATGACTCGTTTGTTGGCCGGGTCGAGGTTGCCGGTCGGTTCATCCGCGAGCACCAGCCCCGGCTCGGTCACCAGGGCGCGACAGATGGCGACCCGTTGGCGTTCACCTTGACTCAGAAGCGGAATGGAGCGTTTTCGCAGCCGTTCGATGCCGAGTCTTTCAAGCAGGACCCCCGCCCGATCCCGGGCATCGCGATCGAGGCGCCCCGCCCCCAGGCGAAACGGCAGCAGCACGTTCTCCGTGACGTCGAGGTGTTCAAGCAATCGGAAGTCCTGAAACACCACCCCCACGGTCGAGATCCGCACCCGCCGCCGCTCCCCTTCGGAGAGTTCGGAAACATCCTGCCCGTCCAATCGGACGGTTCCGGAGGCTGGAAGGAGAATTCCGGAAGCCAGCCGCAGCAAGGTCGTCTTCCCGCAGCCGCTGGGACCGATGATGGCCACCGATTCACCGCGTTCGATCTCCAGCGAGTCCAATTGCAGACGAAATGCCACTCCCCCTTCGCGGGGAGCCGGATAGTCGAATCGAATACGGTCAAGTCGGAGCATGGAGACGGAGGGGCCAGGTTTCGATGGCAACAGCGGCCGGGAGTGCTACGGTACTCCAAATTCTGCTGGAGACCTCAACGATGCGAATCATCCCAATGCACCTCCTCCGACTTCTGACGGCCTGCGGCCTCGCCGCCGGCATCACTGCCTGCGACACCGACTCCATCACCGCGGAAGAAGCGGCCGGAGGCGGCACCCCGATCGTGGCGGTCTCCAATCATCCACTGCGATTCTTCGTGGAGCGGATCGCCGGCCCGGCCGTCGGTATCGAGTGGCGGGTTCCGGATGGCGTCGATCCCGCCCGCTGGAACCCCACCGCCGACGACGTCGCGGCGATGCAATCCGCGGATCTGATCCTCCTCAACGGGGCGGGCTACGAGGCGTGGCTACCCACCGCGAGCCTTCCGGCCAACCGCGTGGTCGACACCACCGCGACGGTCCGGGACCAGCTCATCCGAACCGGGGGCCCCGTCCACACCCACGGTCCCGGCGGTGAGCATTCTCACGCCGGGCTCGCGTCCACCACGTGGCTGGATCCGGAAATCATCATCGTGCAGGCCGAGGCGGTTCGAGACGCCCTGATCGAATTGTCGCCCGCCGACCAGGTCACCTTCAATTCGAGGTTCGGACTGCTTCGCCGAGAGATCGGCGAACGCTTCGCGTCGCTCGAACAGGCGATCAACACCCGACCCACGACCCCGGTGATCTACAGCCATCCCGTCTACCAGTACCTCCAACGCAGGTTCGGGATGAATGGCGTCGCCGTTCACTGGGATCCCGACACCGAACCGGACCAGCAGCAGATCGCGGAATTGGACATGGCACTGGCTGGCCAACCTTCGACCCATTTCATCTGGGAGTCGGAGCCGATCCCCGGCAACGTGGAAATGCTTCGTCGGAAGGGACTGATCAGCGTGGTCTTCGATCCATCGGGTGCGAACACCGAGGACGGCGATCTGCTCGTCGCGTTCGAGGGCGGTGCCGCGAGCCTTCGCCGGGTCTACGGCGCAACGGAAGACTGAACCCGCGGCTTGCTCGCCATTCAGATCATCGGGGTGCCGATGCAGGCGACGGTCTTCCGACCGATCCGAAGCCCGTGAACCTCGAGGCCCGGCCCTGCCTCACCGTCCGGTGAGGATCGAGCATCGAGGCGTCCCAGACGCCGAGTCCAGTCGTCGGCGTCCACCGCCCCGGCTCGGGTCTTGACCACGATCACCTCGGGTCTTCGTCCATTCCATTCCGTCACCAGGCTTTCGATCGCCTCGCCGACCGCCTCGAGCCGCGGCGCCACCACCCGAAGAATCCTCGTCGGACGACACCAGCGAGAACGGCGAGTACCGATCAGGGGTGCGACCACCGAGGCTTCTGCGATTCCCAGTCCGAGTCCCGCCGCAGGCTCCTCCAGCGACGCCGATCCGAACTCGTTCCGCCACGCGGCCGGTCCGAGTTCCCCCCGCTCCACCGCGGGATGAAAGGTGACCAGCGCCAGATCACACTCGGTTCGCTCACGTGCGTCGAAGATCGCATCCGCACCACCAGTGAACATCGATTCCGGATCGCCCTCGAGCGTCTCACCCGATGGCAGGTCCACCGCCTCGATCGAAGCCTCGCGGGCGAGAGACCCCGTCCAGACCACCGCCTGGACCAGTCGCTGGGATTCGGAAACGAACGAGATCGACTGTCGTTCGTGCAGCACCGGGAATGGACGAGGAAGACCGGGGCCGAGCTTGACCGCCGCACCGTCGACCCGGGACACGATGGAACGCATCACGTCCAGGGAAGGAACGAGATCCTCGACGTTCCAGTGCCGACGACCGGTCGCCTCGTCTCGACGCGCGGGATCGATGTGGACGAACCGGGCATCGAGCTTCGTCTCTTCAACCGTTTCCACCCGGGTCGACACGCCGGCATTGTGTTCCGCCATGAAGGCTCGGAGCGGATCATGATCGACGGCCACGCACGGGCCGCGAGCCGCCAGCGCCATCGCATCGCCACCGATTCCACAACACAGGTCGAGCACCGCCTCGGAACCGAAACGCGAAGCCTTCCAGTTCGCCACCACCGAACCGCTGGCCTGTTCGACCCCCTGCCGATCCAGCAGGAGCCGTTCGGATCCTTCGAATTTGAGAATTCCTCGCCGTCGAGCATCCGCGAGTTCGAGCGCCTCGGTCGTGGGCATTCCAGGATGCTTGCGACGTAAACGAGCGATTCCCGTGGGAGTGATCCCCGCGGCGATCACCGCGGCGGCATCCTCGCACAAGACGGTCGCTTCTCCTTCGGCCAGCCGCCGCCAGGCTGGCAGTCGGGGGTCCAGATTTTCGTCCGAGGAAGAAGTGTTCACCGCAGGATGCTACCGGGCTCATCCGAAGGTCATCGGCTGCTTGCGGTACGCTTCGCCTGCCGCGGCGGTGAACGTCACCACCGATCGGCCGTCCTCCGGAGCCGACAGGATCCACCGATGCCAGATCTCCGTACCGCCGACGTTCTTCGCACCACTGGTGCCTTCGCCATCTTCGAGGGCGTCCTCTTCATCCTCGGAGGCATCCTGCTGGTCATCGCACCGTTTGCCGCGGTCGAAGCCTTCACGCAGGTCACCGGAATCCTCCTGCTGCTCGGCGGGATCGTCGGGATCATCCGAGCGATGGGTCATCCCCGCGATCAGCACGCAAGCAGTGCCGGCATCCTCGGTCCGATTCTCGCGTGTCTTGCCGGCGCCGTGCTGCTCATCGATCCGACCCTCGCCGCGACCTTCCTGATCACCATGCTCGGCGCCATGCTCCTGATCTCCGGCGGCATGCAGATCGCCGCCGCCTGCGGCTCACACGGCCGAGACGGCTGGATCATGTTCCTGATCTCCGGGGTCGCGACGGTGGTCCTGGGTGCCGTGGTCTTCCTGATGCCCGGCATCGCGATCTTCGTGTTCGCGATCTTCGCGGGAGTCCAGCTGTTCTTCGTCGGAGTGATGATGATTCGAGGCGGCGCCGAATTCCGTCGAATCTCCCGCACCGCCTGACCCAATCACCGAAAAGAGATCCGGAGCTCGGGATGTCCATCCGCGAATTCATGCGGCGGAACTACCGTCACTTCAATGCCGCGACCACCGTGGACGCGGCCCAGGGCTGGTGCGACCACCTCGACCGGGGTGGGTCGATGTTTCTCTCGCTCGCGGGCGCGATGAGCACCGCGGAGATCGGCCTGTCGCTCGCGGAGATGATCCGCCGCGACAAGGTGCATGCCATTTCCTGCACGGGTGCGAATCTCGAAGAGGACATCTTCAATCTGGTCGCCCACGACCATTACGTCCGGATCCCCGACTGGCGAGAACTCACGCGAGAGCAGGAACAGTCGCTTCTGGAACGACATCTCAATCGAGTGACCGACACCTGCATCCCCGAAGAAGAGGCGTTCCGTCGGATGGAACGTGAACTCATGGACGTATGGCGCGATCTCGACGCCGCCGGCGAACGGGAGTTCCCCCACCGCATCCTGTACCGCCTGCTGAATGAAGGTCGCCTCGAGAAGCACTACCAGATCGATCCCGCCGATTCCTGGATGGTGGCGGCGGCCGAGAAGGACATCCCGATCTTCGTACCGGGCTGGGAGGACTCCACCACCGGAAACGTCTTCGCCGCCCACTGCATGGCGGGTGATCTCAGCGGATCCCATCTGGTGAAGTCCGGCATCGACTACATGATCGAACTCGCCGACTGGTACACCCGCACCGGACGAGACCGTTCGATCGGTTTCTTCCAGGTCGGCGGTGGCATCGCGGGGGATTTTCCGATCTGCGTGGTCCCGATGCTTCACCAGGATCTCGGTCGTGAGGACGTGCCACTCTGGGGCTACTTCTGTCAGATCGGTGATTCGACCACCAGTTACGGAAGTTATTCCGGCGCGGTCCCCAACGAGAAGATCACCTGGGGAAAGCTGGCTGCAGACACGCCGAAGTTCATGATCGAATCGGATGCCACGATCGTCGCCCCTCTGGTGTTCCACTACGTGCTCGAAGGTTGATTCGGCCGGCGGCCCACGAGGCCTTCACGCGGATCCGACCGACGGAAGATCGATCGAAGACGTCGACCGAAGGGTTCTTCAGTCTCCCGGTGATCCTCCGAGGACACCACAACCAGGGCACCCGATCCCTGCCCCCCGGGGATTCCCGGCGGAGCGGTTCGAACCGACCACGGGGCTCATCCTCTCCAAGGGCGGTTTCACTCCGCGCCGGGCGCGTTTCGGGCCGCCAGGATCTCGGCGAGTACTCGATGCACCAGTTTCGCCGCGAGGAAATCGCACGCCCAGTGCGCGGGATGGGGAAGCAGTTCCACCACGTCGAAGCCGATGATGGTGCGTGATCGGGCCACGGCTCGGATCAACTCGTCGACCATCCGCCAGTTCAGGCCGCCGGGTTCCGGTGTCCCGGTCGCGGGCATGATCGACAGGTCGAAGGCATCGAGATCGATCGTGAGGTAGACCCTCTCCGGCAGCAGGGACACGACCTCCTCGATCCAGCCGTCATCGCCGCGACGATCATCGCGGAGCAGGCGATCCGCGGTGAAGACCCGCCGACGATCCATGGTCTCGTGTTCACCACGATCGATCGCCCGAATGCCGACCTGAACGATCTCCCCCACCTCTCGAGCCCGGGCCATCACGCAGGCATGATTGAAGGCGGAGCCGTGGTAGGACTCCCGAGTGTCACCGTGTGCGTCGATCTGCAGGGTTCCCAACGTCGCGCCCTCGGCCTCCACCCAGCGAGCCGCGGCGCGGATCGCACCGATTGAAATCGAATGTTCACCCCCCAGCAGCACCGGCAGACGGCCTGATTCCAGGAGGCCGTGCACCCGTGCCTCCACGATCGAAGCCAGTTCCTCGGGGCCGCCTTCGTGCCGGATGGGTGGCAGAGTCTCGATCCCGGCCCGATATGGCTCGGTCTCGGTCGGAAGGTCGAACAGTTCGACCTCCGCGCTCGCCTCGAGCAACGCCGCGGGGCCGCGATCGGCTCCCTTCCGCCAGGTGCTGGTGCGATCGTAGGGAACCGGCAGAACCGAAATCGTCGGGGGCAGCACCGGCGCCTCGATCCCCAGAAATCGCGCCGGGACCCCCTCCAGCGGCTTGGTCGAGAATGAGTCGTTCCCGGGATCGGTCACGGCGTGCTCCGGAGAGAGGGGGCCGGAACGGATTCCAGCAAGGCCGGATAGTCTCCGCTCAGATGACCCACGGCAACCCGCCCGAGAACGATTCGTCGAACCCGACCCCCTCCCCGGAGGTCGATGATGGCCAGTCGCCTCGCGTCGTGGCCTTGAAAATGATCACGGTGACCAGTTTCGCCGCCGTACTCATCGGGCTGGTCGCGGTGCTCTTCGAACAGCTGGAGGACCTCGGAGCGGTCTCCATGGCGTTCCTGAAGGGTCATTCCGAAGACGGCGAACCCCTGGTCACCGGTATCTGGACCACGATCCTGCCTGCCGCCTCGGTTCTGGTGGCGATGCCCCTGATCATCGGACTCCAGCGACACTTCTTTCCGGGAACCGAGGGGACGGGCATTCCCCAGGCGATCGCCGCGATCCGGATCGGCCCGTCTCCCGCTCGACGATTCATGCTGTCCACCCGGATCGCGCTCGGCAAGATCCTCCTGCTCGCCATCGCGCTGGTGTCGGGAATCACCGTGGGTCGTGAAGGACCGTCGGTGCACGTCGGGGCGTGCTTGATGCACCTCTGCACTCGAATCTGCCGGGCACCGTCGTGGCTCATGCATCACGGCCTGATCCTCGCGGGAGGTGCCGCGGGCATCGCCGCCGCGTTCAACACCCCGATCGCCGGAGCGATCTTCTGCATCGAAGAGATCGGAAGAACCTTCGATCGACGCAGCATGCCGGCGATTCTGCGAACGGTCGCGATCGCCTGCGCCATCGGCGTGATCTGCCTGGGCGATTACCTGTTCTACGGCCGAGGCAACCAGGCGGCCATCCTGCCTCTCGCCTGGCCGGAAGGTCTGAGCCTTGAAGAGTGGCTTCTCTCGCTCCGACCCTGGATCGCGGTTCCGGTGATCGGCGTGATCGGCGGTCTTCTTGGCGGTGGATTCGCCCGGGGCGTGGTGGAAGGGAGCCGCCGGATCGGTCCGTCATTGATCAAGCGACCCATCCGAACCGGCCTGCTGCTGGGTCTCGCCCTCGCGATCATCGGGATCCTCTCGCAAGGTGACAGCTACGGAGGTGGTCATGCCCGCACCATCGCCATGCTGGAATCCGCGGCGAAGACCGGCGAACCGATCGTCGGTTGGAGCCATCCCTTCTCCACCGCGGCGGCGAGCCTGGTCGCCCTGGTGAGTGCGATCCCCGGCGGACTCTTCGACCCCAGCCTCACCGTCGGTGCCGGCATCGGCCAGGTCACTCACGGATGGTTCCACGACTGGATCGCGCCCGGAATCGGACTCACCGAAGTGATGCTCCTCTGGATGGGGGCCTACTTCGCCGGCGTGGTCCGAAGCCCGTTGACGGTCGCGGCGATCCTCTTCGAGATGACCGGGGCCTACGGAATGATCCTCCCCCTCATGCTGGTCTCGATGATCGCCTCATTGGTCGCCGGAAGACTTTGTGAGCCATCGATCTACGACGCCCTCGCAACCCAGTTTCTCCGCCGACTCGGACTCGAGGACTCGGAAGCACCGACCACCGATCAGTCCGATTCCAAGTAGGTGTACCCCGCGAGTCCGGATTCATAGGCCCGCAGGAGATCTCGACTCTCCGCCACGCTCATCCGTCCCTCCCGGACCGAACGTTCACATTCCGAACGCAGACGACGAGCAAGCGACGCCGGGTCGTATTGCATGTATCCGAGCACTTCACTCACCGTGTCGCCTTCGACGATCTCATCGATCCACCAACGCCCCTCGTCATCGATGCGGACATGCGCGACGTGGGTGTCTCCGAACAGGTTGTGAAGATCACCGAGCGTCTCCTGATAGGCCCCGACCAGAAAGGCTCCGAGGAGGTACGGCTGCCCGGGCTGAAGTTCGTGCATCGGCAACCAGTTCCGCACATCCTCCCGATCGATGAAACGATCGATCTTCCCGTCCGAGTCACAGGTGAGATCCGCAAGGGTCGCACGACGAGTCGGAATCTCCTCGAGTCGGTGGATCGGCATGATCGGAAAGACCTGATCGATCGCCCAGCAGTCGGGTAGCGACTGAAAGACCGAGAGATTGCAGAAGTAGACGTCGGTGAGAAGTTCATCGAGGGCGAGCAGTTCCTCCGGAACCGGATCGAGACTCTGGGCGAGTTCGCGCGTTCGAATCGCATGGGTCCAGAAGATCCGTTCCACCTCCGCCCGATGCTCCAACGTCATGTAGCCCAGGGAGAAGGTGTCAAGGGCCTCGCGACGCGCATTCTCGGCATCGTGCCAGCACTCCAACAGGGTGTCGGGCGCGAGCCGGATCCACGCCTGAAAGAGATCGACCAGAGGACGCGGAGGCTCTTCACCATCGGTTCCGACCAGTTCCGCGACCGACGCGGGAAGCACATGAGACTCGAAGGTGTTGGCCCCCAGGACGTCGAACACCAGGACGCTCTGCTGCGCAACCATCGCCCGCCCGCTCTCGGTGACGATCGTGGGATGGGGCGCTCCGGCCTCGTCGCAGATCGACTTGATGCGATGAACCACGCTGGCCGCATATTCCTCGAGCGAGTAGTTCCGGCTGAAGGAGAAGTCGGACTGACTGCCGTCGTAGTCGATTCCCAGTCCCCCCCCCACGTCGAGATAACGCACGTCGGCTCCCAGCCGCCGCAGTTCGGTGTAGATGCGGGCCAATTCCCCCACGCCCCCCATGACCTGTCGGATGTCCTGCATCTGACTGCCCATGTGGCAATGAAGAAGTTGCAGACAATCGAGCATGTCCTCCTCACGGAGGATCCGTACCGCCTCGAGCACTTCAGCCAGGGTGAGCCCGAACTTGGCCCGCACTCCGCTGGAGCCGGCCCAACGACCGACTCCCTGCGTGTTGAGATTGACGCGGATCCCGATCGCGGGTCGGACTCCGATCCGCTTCGAGTGATCGAGGACTAGTTGAAGTTCATCGAGATTCTCGATCACCGGCACGATGGCTCGCCCGAGCTTGGCGGCCAGCATCGCGAATTCGATGTACCGGTCCTCCTTGAAGCCGTTGCACACGATCAGTCGATCCGGTTGATCGGCGGTCAGAGCGAGTACCGCCAGGAGCTCCGGCTTCGATCCGGCCTCCAATCCAAACCCCAGATCGACTCCCAGACGCTCCACGTCCTCGACCACGCTCCGCTGCTGGTTCACTTTCACCGGATACACCCCGGTGTACCCGGCCCCGTAGCCATGTTCTTCGATCGCATGGTCGAAGGCCCGGCGGAGATCCCGCATCACGGTCTCCAACAGATCCCGAAAGTGCAGCAGCACCGGGGTCGCGTAGCCTCGATCACGGATCCCGAGCACCAGTTCCTGGAGATCGATCTCCCGAGTCGGATCTCGATCGGGCCGGACCTTGACCGTGCCCGATTCGCCGACGACGAAGAAGCCGTCACCCCAGGAATCGATCGCATACGTCTCGGACGCGGTCTGAATGGCCGCGGCGCTCGAGTCCGAGGCCGGAGGGTTCTCGGACGGCTTCGGAGAGCCCACGTTTTCCAGGACGGTTTTCATTCGCGATGCTCCTGCTGGACGGGAGTCGGATCCCCTCGCGACATTCAAAGCCCCCCCTCCCGGCCTGCCCGAGATGGTGCGGGAGTGTAGCGACCGATGGGCCCCGCCCCCCCCGAGGTCGATTTTTCTGGTTTCCGATCGAATTCCCGGGAGTCCCTGTTAGATTCGAAACTCTGAGACGGAAGATGCCGGAGGATCTCCATGGCCGTGTCCCACGAAACCACTGTGTCGTTCGCACATCACTTCCCCGACTCATCGAGAGTGATGACGCGACGCTGCCGCTTCAATCGCCTGCTCGGCATCGCCACGGCCATGCTGACGGGTTTCGGCGCGATCCCAGCCGTCGCTGACGACAACTTCGGTCCCGACTGGGTCGAGGACGGAGACGCCGGAAACACATTGGAATCAGCCCAGAGGGTCAAAGGCAACTCGTCTTCGGTCAACACCCTCAACGGCGCCACGGGTGGCGGTGGCGGCTTCAATCGNGGNAGCGGAGGCGACTTNCAGGACATCTATCTGGTCTACATCGCGGATCCCGATCAATTCACCGCGAGCACGGTCGGTCCCGAGGGCGACGCCAACTTCGACACCAGGATGTGGCTCTTCCGGTACGACGGNCNTGGTGTTCTCGCCGCCGACGATGCCAGCGATGCAGACAACCGAACCTTCCTGCGCGGCTTCGACCTNCCGGATCAGGAGATCTTCAAACCCGGGGTGTACGGCCTCGCGATCGGCGGCACGCCGAACATTCCGGTCAACCTCTTCGGCAATCCGATGTTTCCCCCGGCGGCTCCCGGCCAGACCGTGGGACCGAGCCAGAAAGGCGCCCTGTCGCCTCTGGGCGATTGGAATCCACTCGAAGGTACGACCGGCAGCTACCGGATCGCCATGACCGGCGTGCGCTTCATCCCCCTNCCGTGCGGCGAAGGTGGTGACTGCTTCATTCCGGGAAACGCACCGGGATGCGCCTCGCTCGACTGCTGCACCCTGGTCTGCGACCGCGATCCGTTCTGTTGCGACACCGTCTGGGATCGTCAATGTGCGAACATCGCATCCCTGATCTGCGTGGGTTGCGGNGCCCCGGCCGCCGGGCCCTGCGACCTCCCTCATCCCGGCCCCTACTGCGAGGACGGAATCTGTTGCCAGCTGGTCTGTGACATCGACCCATTGTGCTGCACCGCCAACTGGGACGCTGGCTGCGCGAGCATCGCCGAAGACAACTGCGTCGACGAATGTCCATCCGACTGTCCCGGTGACTTCAACGGCGACGGAATCCGCAATGGCGGCGACCTCGGCAGTCTGCTGGCGGCCTGGAACCAGCCCGGATGCACCGATCTTGANCACAGCGGCAAGACCGACGGCGCCGACCTCGGTCTCCTGCTCGGACTCCTCGGACCATGCTCGACCTGTGGGGATCCGAGTGCCGGAAGCTGTTTCGATCCTCATCAGAGTCCCGGCTGCGGCGATACCGAATGCTGCAACGACGTCTGCGAAATCGATCCTGCCTGTTGCGAAAATGCCTGGGACGTCCAGTGCGTCAAGCTGGCGGCCAAATCCTGTGCGACGGAATGCGGGGATGCCGATGCCGGATCCTGCCTTGAAGCCCATCCCGGTCCGGGTTGCGAAGACTCGGACTGTTGCCGACGAGTCTGTGAAGTACTCCCCCGTTGCTGCGATCTCTCCTGGGACGAGGCCTGTGCCCAGTTCGCCCTCCAACTTCCGGGCTGCGTGGACTGAATCCCGACCGCGACGTCAGCCGGCCGAAGGCGTTCCCCGCCAGCGGCGATCGATCACCGCGTCCAGGGCGTCAGGCTCTCCGGGCGGAATCGATCCCGGCTCGAGGCGTTCCAGTCGCCGACGCCAGCGGCGATCCGCCGCGGCATCCGCCGAGGACGACATGATCTCCCGGATCATCACTCGAGCCTCCTCCATCCGCTGATCCTGCACCAACGCATCGACCGTGATCAGGGCAAGCAACACCTGCTCCGGATCCCTTCCGGGAACCCGCGAACCATCCATGCCCGCTCCTGCGACTTCGATCGCCTGCCCGGCCGCACCGACCAGGAGGTTGGCCTCGGCCAATCGACGTCGCGTCCGAAGGACGGAGGGCGACTGATTCCCGAAGACGACCTCGCAGATCTCAAGGCCGCGGGATAGTGGTTCCAATGCTTCCTCCGGTCGATCCGCATCCAACAACCTGCGGCCGAGGCTCGACTGCGCCCTNCCCGCCCAGGCTTCGGGCGAAGCATCCCCGGTGACCAGCTCGGCCGACCGCCGGGCCGCCTCGATCGATCCGTCTTCATCACCCCGTCTCGCTCGAAGGCTCGCCAGGGAATTCCAGGTGGTGGCCAGGAGTTCAACCGGTCGGGGCCGAATCCGAGCCCGGATCACCAGTGCTTCCTTGAGAAGATCCTCTCCGGTCGAAAAACGCCCCTCGGCTTCGGCGACGTTCGCATCGCCGATCGATGCCACCTGNACCGCGGCGAGGTGCTGCATGGTCATCGCGAGATCCTCCGGGGGTACGGCGAGGATTCGACGGGCCTCGAGCGCGGACTCGTAGCGGGTTTCGGCCGCACCGAGCATGACCACGCGCTGGCGATCGATCCGTACCGCCTCCTCCTCCCGACCCGCACTCCGCGCATCGGCGGCGAGTCGATCAAGATCCCGCGATCGGAACCAGGCGATGCGACCGAGGTCGTGCTCCGCGGCCGCCGTTCCTTCCGTGAACGCAAGCCCCTCCTCGTCCGCCCGGTCGAATTCAAGGTTCGCGACTCGACGAAAACATCGATCCGCGTCGTCGAACATCTCAAGATTGCAGAAGGAATCACCGGCGAGCCGCAACATGATCGACTGTACGACGGGCTCCTCCTTCAACTCCTGCATNGCGATCTGTTCCAGCCGCCCGATGAGATCCGGAGGCCGGAGATCCATCGAGCCCTCCTCCTGAGGATTGAGATAACGAAACGCCTGCACGATCGACGTCTGCACTCGTTCCGCCTGCCGACGCCGGGCCTCGCTCTGCCGGTAGAGCACGAAGAGCGAAATGGCCGAGGCGATGACCAGCACCGCGACCGTCGCCGCGAATGCCGCGGGCAGTCGATGTCTCTGCACCGCCTTCCAGACCAGATATCCAAGTGAATCGCCTCGAGCCCGCACGGGGCGACCGTCCTGCAGCCGGCGAAGATCATCCGCCAGGTCACCGGCGGTCTCGTATCGACGCGCGGGATCGGGATCAAGGGCCCGGGCGACGATCAGGTCGAGTTCTCGCCCGACCCCGCGTCGTCGACTCGACAGCCGTGGCGCGATCGCCTCGACCCGGTGCGTGACCAGATCCGCCACCGATGCCGGCTTCGGGAACGGCCGTTCCCCCGCGACCAATTCGAAGAGCAGCAGGCCGAGAGCGTAGACGTCCGCCCGAGTATCCACCGAACTGGGATCCCCGCTCAGTTGTTCCGGCGCCGCATAGGTGAAGGTTCCGAGGAATTCCCCCGCCTCGGTGGCGAGGAGTTCCGCACGATCGGTGTCNCGCTCGTTCTCCAGCCGGGCAAGACCGAAATCGAGAACATGCGGAATGCCATCGGCCGATACCAGGACATTGGCGGGTTTGAGATCACGGTGAATCACGCCTCGCCGATGCGCGGTGGCGACCGCGTTGGCCACCCGCTCCAACATCTGAACTCCGTCGTTGATGGNGGGCGACGCATCTTNCCGCCATGCGTCGAGCGTCGCTCCCTCGACGAACTCCATCGCGCAGTAGATCTGCCCGCCGACCGTGACCCCGCTCTCGAACACCGTCACGATCGAGGGATGACGCAGGGAGGCCACCACCTCGATCTCNCGTTCGAATCGTCGCCGCTGCCGACTGGTCGCGAACCGTCCGGCCAGCAGCATCTTGATCGCCACCTCCCGCCGCGTGCCGTCCTGCTCGGCGAGCCAGACCACGCCCTGACCTCCGCGATGGAGTTCTCGGAGCAGTTCGTATCCCGGAACCTCATCCACCGCATCACCGAGTCCGCGTATCCCCGCCGCGGCCTCGTCCAGAAGGTCGTTCGCCGTCCGAAGTCGGGAGAGCGCCACCTGGCATTCCGAACAGACGGCCAGGTGGCGGGAAAGGTCCCCGTCCATCGTCATGCCCGCGGCGATCGCCTCCAGAACCTCGACCGGAGGACAGCCCTCCACCGCCGGGTCGAGCGGTTCCGGCGATTCGTCATGGCCATCGGTCGAAGCCATGTTCAGGAGGCCTCGTCGAACTCGGTTTCAACTTCGGCGACCATCGCCTGCAGCCGGGCTGCGACCCGACTCTTCGCCACGTACACCGACTGGACCGGCATCTCCAGCTGCTCCGCCACGGTCGCCGCCGCGAGTCCATGGACCATCAACAGTTCAAAGGCCTCGATCGTCCGAGGGTCGGTTCGGCCTCCATCACGGAGTCGTGACATCGCCAGATCCAGAATGCGAGCCCGACGCTGGGTCTCCCAGACTTCCGAGAGGGACGCCTCATCATCCAGATCGACCATCGCCGACTCCCCCCGCAAGGCACGCCGACCATTGGCACGATGCTGGTCGAGCACTCGATATCGAGCGATTCCCACCAACCAGGCGCCCAGTCGACCCCGTTCCCGGTCGTAACGCCCTTCCCGGTACTGCTCGACGAAGCGNGTGATGGTCTCCTGAGCCACGTCCGCCGCCTCTTCGTCGGAAAGTCCGAGATTGCGGGCGAAGCCGATCAGGACCGGGCGATAGCGGGCATCGAAGNCCGCCCATGCCTGTTCGGCCTTCGGATCGTGCAGTGCGGCGAGCATCGCGGATGTGGTGCGGCTCTGATCTGGATTGAAATCATTCACGGGGGGGCTCCCGGGGGGGGATTTACATGGTACGGCCCCCGAGAAGATTCCGAGACCCCATTCCCACCCCGAACCCGACTCGCTTCAGGAGGTTTCTGGTGGGGCCTCACGCAGACTTCGGGCGATCGCAGCCTCGTGAATCGGCATGCTTGCCCGGTCGAGGCGTTCCTTGGTGGCGTGGAATGCGTCCGCATCCACCACCCTTGGATCTCGGCGGGCGGCTTCGATCAGCCCTCGAAGCGAGGCAAGCCCTTCTTCGACCTCCGTCGTCACCGCAGGATCGACCTCGTCGCGGACCCGATCCAGGGCTTCCGTGATCCATTTGACGTCGAGACTGGCGTTCACCGCCAGATCCACGACCCGGTGGACCAGCATGTCCTCCCGAGCGTGGGTGNAGGACTCCTCCTCGATTCGATCGACCTCTTCAGCCGTGAGACCATGACTTGGAACCACCTGCACCCGGGCCCGCCGTCCGCTGCGGCGTTCGACCGCTTCCACTCCCAGGACTCCATTGGCATCAACCTGAAACGCCACTTCGATCTGGGGAATTCCCGCCGGCATCGGTGGCAGTCCGCGAAGTTCGAAGCGGGCAAGGCTACGGCAATCCTGCGCCATCTCACGCTCACCTTGCAAGACGTGAAGACCGACGTTGACCTGGCCATCCACGCTGGTGGAAAACATCTCCGTCGCCCGTACCGGCACCGTGGTGTTTCGCACCACGAGTTTCGCGACNGCTCCACCGGAAGTCTCCAGCCCCAGACTCAGAGGGACCACGTCCAGGAGCAGGGCATCTCGTCGAACACCACCGAGAATCGCGCCTTGGACCGCGGCGCCGAGCGCGATCACCCGATCAGGATCCAGTGCGGCGTATGCCGGCCGTCCGAACCAGGTCTCCACCGACTCTCGAACCAACGGCATCCGGGTGGAACCCCCGACCAGGACCACGCGATCGATGGCGTCCTTCTCCAGACCCGCATCTCGAAGGGCCTGATCGCACGCCTTCAGAGTTCGGTCGATCAAGGGTCGGGCCATGGACTCGAACTCGATTCGGGTCATGGTGCGATCAAGATCCGGAAGAACTCCTCCACCGTCGACCAACAGCCGAGTCGCGTCGGCCTCACCCAGAGAGATCTTCGCTCGCTCGCCGACTTCACGCAGCAGCGCGCGACGACGGGCCGCATCACCGGAGTCGAGATTCCCGGTCCCGATCTCCTCCAGGAGATCCGCGACCACCAACCGGTCGAAATCGTCGCCACCAAGCCGGGAATCACCCGCGGTGGAAATCACGCGAAAGATTCCTTCATCCTCGTCGGACTCCGCGGGAAGAACCTCAAGAATCGTGATGTCGAACGTACCGCCCCCGAGGTCGTAGACCGCAATGGTCTCCGCTTCGTTTCGTCCACCGATGCCGTAGGCGAGGGCGGCCGCGGTCGGCTCATTCAGAATCCGGACGACGTCGATGCCCGCCAGTCGACCCGCGTCTCGAGTCGCTTGGCGCTGGGCGTCGTCGAAGTAGGCAGGAACGGTGACCACCGCGCGTTTCACCGGGATCCCGAGAATCTCCTCCGCTCGGCTTCGCAGGTGCCGCAACAGATCCGCGGAAATCTCCTGCGGCGTGCGAACCCGCCCACCGATCTCGACCGCAGCGAGACCTCGCGGGCCGGCCACCACCGGATACGACATGGATTCCGCTTCGACCCGACGATCCTCGAGGCTTCGGCCCATGAATCGCTTGACGCTGTAGACGGTTCTCTCGGGATGCCGCCGGAGCTCGTCCGCGGCAGACCGACCGGCGACGTCCACGCCATGGTCGTCGTAACGAACGACCGAGGGAATCAGATCGTCGCCGTCGGCGGCACCGAGAATCCTCGGCCCGGATCGGTCGGCGATCGCGATGAGTGAATTCGTGGTCCCGAGGTCGATGCCGATGATCGGATCCGAACGCTCGAGCGGTGCGGAGCCGGCGGCTCCTTCCTGGGAAGTGGTATCCATCCGTCCAGTCTACGACTGGAACGAGGCCCGCCGCCTTCCAGGCCCCTCCAACCGACTCCGGAATTCCGGAGAGCCCGATNCATCTGTCGGTCGTTTCAGGAACCGATCCCATCCATTTCCGTCCGGATGCCTCACGAAGAGGCGATCACGAACGGCGTGGTTTTCCCGTGAACAGTGCAAAGACATGTTCGTCGGCGATTCGATCAGGGTCTCCCGTGGCTTCTGGATCCCGTTCGGCCTGCGTGAGTGATTCCGCTCGAGTGATTCTCGCGGCGACATCCTCGATCCTTGCTCGAACTCTCGCCCGACTCGCCACGGCCTCGGCCATGATCATCGGACTGATCGGCGATTCCATGCTGGCGAGGCGAGGCATGGGGATCTCCACTTTCGATGATTTTCCTGAGTTTTCTGACACCGCGATGTTTCCAATTGTTGATGGTGCTGATGCTGACCCCGAGCGAGCACGCTGCTTGCTCGTAACTCAAGCCTCGACAGACGATCAGGCGAATGGCGGCCTGTTCATTGCTGGTCAGAAGCGTCATGGCACCCTGGAGTGCTCCGCTTCCGACGAACGTCATCACATGTCGTTCATGGCTCCGATCAAGAAAAGACGACGTGCCATCTCCTTGCACACCTGTTTGGAGAAGCGCCCGGTTTCGAAGTTCCTCGCTCGCACGACGATGTCGTTGCTCGCGGTGATACCCCTTCCGGACCAGGTTTTCCCCTATCCGAAAGAGATAACCCACTGAGATCTCTCGGCTTTCAAGATTCTTCACCCGATAGAGCCGAAAAAAGACTTCCTGGGTGAGATCTTCCGCCCGCTCCGCGGTGGTCAGTCGCCGAAGGAAGGCAAAAACGCGATCGTGATACGCCTCGAAAAGTTCGACCACGATGGCATTGCGACCCGCGTCCTCCTCGATACCGGACGGTGACGCCACGGGTGCCTCGCTTTCGCTCACCCTCTCTGATGGTCGAGAGGACACCCCCATCGCTTCCGGGGCCTCTCCGACGGATTCAAACCGACCGACGAGCCTCAGCCCACGAGGGTCTTTTCGACTGGCGTCATCGAGTGATTGCTGGTCGACATTTGAAGTGGATCGTGCGTTCATCGTGACAAGACTCCCTCTGAGCATGATTCCCGTGAACGGCACCCCTCGCAGGTGGCGGCACCGAACTCGAGATCCCCGAATGGGACATTCCATTCCCCCCGCCTGCTGACGCTCACGGGGAGGTGAACGAGTCGGGCAAACCCGACCTCGAGGCCGACTCTACGAGTCAACACCCCCCATCAGATCGATCAGTGCGTTTTTTCGTCACCATCGATGTACGGCTGAACGGAAGATCCCGAATAATCCGCATAAACCGACCTCGGTTCCTAAAAAACCGCCCGTACAGGCCTTGAGGGCCGTTTTCCAGCCCGTCAAGATTTGATTCATGCGGTGTCGCCGAGGGGAATCAGCGATTCAGGCGATCATTCCGGAAATTTGCGAAACGACCTGGGAGACGATTCCTTTTCTCTCCGGAACGNCGCTCGATTTCGAGCGTCGCCCCCCAGCGAACTCACTCTCCTGGGGAGTCCTCAGCTGCCTCTTGAGGGCTTCTCACTTTGAACCACGACCCCCGGCTTCCGGGGGTCGTGGCCTTTTTGTTTCGAGATCGTCCGCGGAAGCCGGCCCCACGGTCAGTCCTCGGTTGAATTCGCGCGAGGAAGTGCATCGATCACGCCGGCGAAACGCCGGTCGGCGATGGTCCGCAGCCGATCAAGCAGTGCCGCCACCGCGGTGTCGAATGATCGTCCCTCCGCTCGGACGGTGAAACGCACTCGAGCGGTGGTTCGAGTGAGCGAGACTTCAAGGTATCGAGGTCCCGGGCCCGCCTGCGGGACGTGGCCATCTTCGAACCAACCGGCCTGTTTCATGAGATCTCCGACCGCTTGCCGATCCTGCTGGTCGAATTTCATGACTTCGGTCGCATCACCGGCAAAGGCGCTCGAACCACCCCCGAACAACCAGACCCCATCCTGGCGCCGGACGTAGAGAGCGAATCGGCCGTCTTCGACATCGGCATCCAGCAGACTGGCGGTCTGAACCCCCACCGGAGAAGGATCCGAATGCGGGGCGGAGATGCATCCAGTCAGGGCCAGAAGAACGAGGCCGACCGACGCTCCGCCGAACCCCCGCCTTCCTCGAGTCGCGGCCAAGGCACGAATGAAGAGTTCCGTCGTCATCACTCACCTGCTTTCCAAGGAGACGAATCGGTCGGACCGTCGTCAGGCCCGGCTGATCGAACCCGTACGGGTCTTCAGGAGCCGTCGTCGGCCGAGCCCGTCGTGCGATATCGCGCCCACGGATCAGGACCGAAATCGTAACGCTCGGGAAATCGAACGGTGTCGTCTGGTGGGACGTCACTGGCCCAGGCGAGGGCGGCGATCGCTCTGATGGCGGCTCGCATTCTGGAATTCTCACCNGAAAGNTCCGGTTTGAATCGACGCCTGATCGAAGGCTTGCCGTCGGAATCAGTCTCGGTCTCGGGCACCGTGAATCGATCCAGCACGATCCAGTCACGATCTGCTCGTCGCAGCTGGAGAATCTGAACGACTTCCCGATCACCGACCTCGATCAACTTCGGATTACCGGTGAAGTTTCCGGCGTCCGCAGAGCCCAATCCAAGTTCGTCGAGGCGACGCCAGAGTGTCACCAACTGCGGGCGTCGGAGATGGCGAGTGATTCCCGGTCGATCATCGACCCCGACGCTCGGGCCCACATCCGCCCGAAGTGAACCATCAGCAAGGATGATCGCTCGTCCCGGCCGCACTTCGACCGGCCAGTTCGAAGGCACGGCCTCGATCAAGTGCGCGAGTTCCGGCCCCACGACCACGGCGGCGGCGATGATTCCATCTTCGGAAAGCTCCTGCGAGCCGACCGGGGGGGCGGCACAGGACGCCAGGGCCAGGGGGACCAGAAGGGCGAGGTGGAAGCGGCGGAGATNCATCTTGAATTGACCCATGTCGGCACGGTAGCACCNGGCCCGCCGCTCCGAACTCTCTGACCCCGTTCCTTTCGCTGGCGGTCCTTGTCGCGGTACGATCCTCATACCTGCGGCGCATCCGAAACCCTTTCCCACCCCCCCCTCGACCGAACCACCATGAAGACCAGCATCACCTGGCTGAACGACTACCTCGACCCCCCGCTGGACGCGGCCACTCAGGCCGATGTCCTCACCGCGGCCGGATTCCCCTGGGACGGCGAGGGGACGGCGGAAAACGGCGAACCGTGGCAGGAGATCGAAACCACGAGCAATCGTGGCGACTGCCTCTGCCATCTCGGCCTGGCCCGAGAGGCCGCGGTCATCGGAGGTTCGAATCTGGTGATCCCGAAGACCGCGGTCACCACCGGCGGTGCGGATGCCTCCACCGNCATCCAGGTTCGNAATCAGGATGCCGATGCCTGCCCCCTCTACACCGCGAGGATCATCCGCGGCGTCACGGTTCGAGAGAGTCCCGAATGGCTCCGGCGTCGNATCGAGGCCATCGGCCTGATTCCGCGAAACAACCTGGTCGACGCCACCAACTTCGTCCTCTTCGAACTGGGCCAGCCCACCCACGTCTTCGACCTTGATCTTCTCGAAGGGGAGGCGATCGAAATCCGCCGCGCCCGCGCCGGAGAATCGATGCAGCCGCTCGGAGAAGACGCCGAGCCGATCGAATTGAACGCTGATGATCTGGTGATCGCGGACGAGCAACGGCCGGTCGCCCTCGCCGGCGTGAAGGGCGGGGCCGAGACCGCGGTCACCGAGGCGACCCGGAACATCATGCTGGAAGCCGCGACGTTCGATCCGGTCGTGGTCCGCGCCGCAAGTCGTCGCCACAAGATCGCCAGCGATTCGTCCTATCGATTCGAACGAGGCGTGCACCCCGCAGAAGTCGCGATCGCCGCCGATCGACTTGCGGCCTTGATCCTCGAGGTCGCGGGCGGAGAGCTCGCCCCCGGCGTGGTGGCCGATGGCCACCCCATGCCCAGGACGAAGACCGTCACCATGCGACCGGCACGGTGCCGGGCAATTCTCGGCATCGAGATCGCCGACGAAGAAATCGAACGACTCCTCGCGGGACTTGAATTGCAGCCCCGACGGGACGGAGAGCACTTCTCCTGCACCATTCCNTCCCGCCGTCTCGATCTCGATCGCGAAGCGGACCTGATCGAAGAGATCGCGCGGACCCACGGCCTCGACCAGCTCCCGGTGGCGGAGACGATCCACATCCGAGCCGTGCCNCCCCGCCCCAACGANCAGGCCCTCGGTGCGATCCGAGACCTTCTGGTCGGACTTGGATTCCACGAAACCGTCACCCACACGCTGATCGGGCGGTCGGCGGCGGCACCCTTCCTCGCCGAAGACCGGCGACCGCTGGAAGTCGACGACGAGCGGGCCTCCGCGGAACCCGCACTGCGCCCGTCCCTTCTTCCAAGCCTCCTGAGAGTCTCCGGGCACAACCANGACCTCGGTACCGCGTCGGTACGACTCTTCGAAACCGGGTCGACCTTCGACCGGGGCCCGGAAGGCCATCGTGAAACCCGTCGCCTCGGTCTGATCGTCGATCCCCCGGCCGACGCCGACACCAGNGATGCGGATGCCTCGGCCCAGGCGGCTTTCGGCCTGCTGCGGACCACCATCGATCGCATCGGTGGCCGGCTCGGGGTCACGAGGGTCCACGTCATCCCGACCGAGACCGCGGGATTCGATGCAGCGGCGGAGATCCACTTCGACGGCGATCGAGTGGGCGTCATCGGGATCATCGCAGCCGATACCGCGGCTCCCGAGGGACATGAGCGCCCGCTGGCCGGAGCGGAACTCGAACTCGCCCCGAACGGGCTCGCTTCCCGTCTGGACGGCTGGCCCGCCGACGCGGCCGCGAACTCGCTTCCGGCCTTCCCCTCGATCGACCGCGATCTCACGGTGCTGATCGATGAGTCCACCTCCTGGCAGGCGATCGAAGATGCGGCTCGAGCCGCCGACCCCTCGACGCTTCACCAACTCGAAGATGTCGAATTCGTGACCGTGTTCCGTGGCGGCCGNCTCCCCGCCGGTCGCAAGGCGATCACCCTCCGCCTTCGCTTCCGAGCTCCGGATCGAACCTTGCGACACGAGGAGATCGACCCCGCGGTCACCGCGGTCATGACGTCACTCGAGACCATCGGCGGCGAGATCAGACGGTGAGCGATCCCGACGGATCACGTCCGCCGTTCGCCGACTCGTCACTTCGAGCATTCGTCGGCGAACTGGCCGCGAAACGACCGGTCCCCGGTGGCGGCGCCGCCGCCGGTTCGGCCCTCGCACATGCGGCCGCACTCGGCAGCATGGTGATCGCCTACTCTCGAGGCAAGAAGACCTTCGCCCCCCACGAAGCCCTGCTCGAAGAGATCGAGGCCGATCTGCTGGAGATCCGGAGAGAGGCTCTGCTACTGGCCGACGAGGATGCCGAGGCCTTCGAACGACTCTCCGACCTCTGGCCGCTCGCCGAAGACGATCCTCGACGCCAGAAGCACTGGGCGGAAGCAGTCCGGGGCGCGGTCCGCCCCCCCGGCCGAATCATCACCCTCGCGGTGAAGACCATCGAGCATCTCACTCGGCTGGTCGGGAGATCCAGCCGCCTTCTGCGGAGCGACCTGGCGATCGCCGCTCGATTCGCCGCTCTGGCCGCCGAAGCGGCAGCCTGGAACGTCGATGTGAACCTCGACGCCCTGCGAGAATTGCCGGAAGGTCAAACGGAAGCCGAATCCCTGGCGACCACGACCACGGGCAGAATCGCAGACACCCGCAGATTCGCGGACGAGATCGATGCCGCGTGCCGCGGTGGCGGACGAGATCCGATCACCCCCGCCTGATCGACACTTTCACTTCCGATCGCTAGGCTGCGCGGCATGGCCGACCCAAGAGATCAAGTCGACATCGATGGCCTTCCCTCCCCCGACGAGAATCGGGGACCTGCGGGCCAGGACCAGAACGCCGACCGGCGCTTCCTGATGATCTGGTTCCGGTGCTGTCATGCCTATGGTCGTCTGACCAGGAATCGCCAGGCCACCCGGTACGAAGGACGCTGCCCTCGCTGCGGGGCGCCGTTGTCCGTCAAGGTCGGCCCCGGCGGCACGGATCGAAGAATCTTCGAGGCTCGCTGATCGACGGTCAGCCCGCGGAGGATTCGGCCGGAGTCAGCGAGTCGATCAGTTCGTCCACCGCCGCATCCAGCCGTTCCGGCTCCCGATCCCAGTGATCGCCATGTCCGGCATCATGCACGAGTTCGAATCGGCCCATGGAGGCTGCGTCGGCGATCGCCCGGGCATCCTCCCACGGGCTGATCTGGTCGGCGTCTCCCTGCACCACCAGCAGAGGAATCCTCAGACGAGCGGCGGCTGACCGGGCCGATCTCGGACGACGGCCACGAAGCCGCATGAACAGGATCGAGATGGGCACCACGGGAAAGACTGGCAGTCCCCGGAGTCGGATGCGATTGGCCAATGGAACCGCCAGCGTTTCATACGGCGCCACCGCCACCACCCCATGGATGCCTTCGGTTTCCGACGCAGCCAGAATTCCGGTCGATGCTCCGAGGCTTCGCCCCACCACCACGATCCGATTTCCGGTTGATTCGGTCGCCGAAACCCGTTCGACGAGGGCCACCACGTCCTCGACGTCGGCATCCCCGAGCCCCACCCCGTCAGGTTCCGCGTCTCCATGCCCACGGAGATCGACCATGACCACCCGACTCGCACGGTCCCGCCATTCTTCGAGGTGCGGCAGCCAGGTGAGTCGGGAGCGACCGAATCCGTGGACCAGGATCAGGACCGGACCGTTGCTTCGATGCCCGGTGACATCCCAGACCGGAAGTTTGACGCCGCCCGGTCGATCCAGAATCCATTCGTCGAATTCGCAGTCCACACCCGCGGGATCCACCGGCCACCCCACCCCCAACGCCCAGCCGGTCGCCCGACGGCGAGGATGAATGGACTCCCGCATGGTCGCCATGACCAACGCCAGAAGAATGACGATACCGGCAGCTAGAAAGAGAATCACGAGGCCCATGGTTCGCAACGCTAACGCAAAGAGAAGGCGTCGAGCGGAGCTCGACGCCTTCTCGACATCCGGATCGAATGTTTTTTCGGTCGAGACNTGATCAGCGAGCCTTGTCCTGCGTCACCGGGNCGAGAACCCACTGGCGATAGACCCAGCCGAGATCGTCGGTGGTGAAGTTCCAGATCATGGGTCCGACGTAACGAGAGAGTTCCTTCGGGCTCAGAGTTTCAAAGAGCTCGATCATCGCGTCCATCTGGGCGTCATCAAGACCGGCATCCGGCGCGAATTCGTCGAACCCTCCACCACCAACCATCTCGATCATGTTCTGCATGTTTTCGCGCTGAACCGCGTAGCCGGCGACCACGTCGGACCAGCCCCAACCGACCGAATCGCCGTCGGGCAGCAGGTCCGCCGCATCGGAGAACGCCGCGACGCTGGCGAGATCATTCCCGTCACCACCGGCCCCAAGACTCCGGATGACCTGTTCCACGCCACGCGGGGATCCCAGAACGACCCAGTTCCCGGCAACCGCGGCGGCCATCCCGTCGATCTCGTTGCTCCAGAGGGTCTCGCCCAGGAAATCACGAGGCTCGAGGCTCATGCCAGGACCGAACATGGACAGAAGCGGCTGAACCTTCTCGGGATCGTTCGTCGGAATCAGCAGGGTGGTCGCGGCACTGTCGATCTCGATCGGACGAGAAACGGTCGAGATCACATGCACCGCGGGTCCCATGGTGCCGAGNCCGGCTTCGACCATCGGCCCGAACTGCTGGATCGCCATCTCCATTTCCTCGCCACCCATCGGCATCGCCGCGGTGACTCGGTCGGCGAGGGGCACCAAACCCTTGAAATCGACGTTCATGCGACCATAGCCGACCGCATCACCCGTGACGACCTTGGGCGGCATCTGCCCGGTGGCCGCGGTCTCGCCGAAGAGCTCGAGCAGCCCCTCCCGCTTGCCCGGGGCCAGGATGGATGCGGTCATGGTCATCGAAACACCACCAGCCTTGGTCGGAACCGAAGCACCGAATCCGTAGCCGCGGATGTCACCGAAGACCTCGGCGATCATCGGCTTCACGAGACCGAGCGGCCCCATGAACATGGGNGCCAGAAGTTCCTGCAGCGGATCGGTTCGAAGAAGCATGAAGGCGTCGGGATCGC
This sequence comes from Phycisphaerae bacterium, assembly GCA_002683195.1. The sequence goes on along the minus strand of NYSW01000068.1, from coordinate 29,742 downwards.
CCAGCTGGGTCTCGGTGTTCTTCCAGTCTTCGGTGGAGGCCAGCGTCCGGTCACGGTCGCCGTCCATGCAGGCGAGGGCATCATCGATGGCGAGCATGTCGTTCGCGAACAGCACTCGACCGCCGTCCCGCGCGACGAACANGGTGGAGAAGTCCGGGGCCATCTCGCTGGGATCGCCGAACATCATCATGGCGTCCATGCCACCGCCGCCGAAATCATCCTCATCCATGTCCTGATCGTCTTCCTCGACCATCTCGATCACCATGACCTCGCGGCCGCGGATCTCCTTGAGGTCGATTTCCATCGCCCCGGCATCCACTCCCTGGTCGGTGAGGAACTCCATCATCCTGCCGGCATCTTCGCCGTCACCCTTCCACTGCGAGAAACCGACCATGAAGGCTCGCGCCATGCCGGTCTCCTCATCGAGATCGGCGTACATCGCCAGCCCCATCGCGGCGGGCATGGTCATCTCGCCCTCGAGTTCCGCACCTTCGAGCATTTCATTCATCTGCCCGGACATGAAGCCCATCCCGTCACCGAAGGCCTTCTGGACCGCTTCGGACTTCATCAGGCCGGCGAGCGGGGTGGCATTGAAGTTCTTGCATGTGANGTCGATGTCGTTTGCACCGAGAACCAGGAAGGTCCCCTTGGGGGCGATGTCGACGATGCGAACCAGATCCTCGGCGAGGACGAAGGTCGAGAGAGCCGGGACCAGTCCGGCGGCGATGAGGGTCGTGCGAATTCGCATGGAATGATGTTCCGAGGGGCGGAGTGAGTCGAAATGATGTCGAGGGGATGCGACGAGTCTCAGCCGCTGCTGTCGTCGTCGAGGATCGCGGGGCCACCGGGCAGCCGTCGCGTCGGAGGTTGGTGATAGATGTGCCCGCTGTTGGGATTGCTGCGATCGTAGGCGAACGCTTCGCGATTTCGAACGAAGTCCTTCACGTACCGAGCGGGGATCGCGAAGCCGAGCGCCTCACCACCGAGGATCCCCATGTTGGTGATCCCGATGACTTCACCGCGGGTGTTGAAGAGCGGGCCACCGCTGTTCCCGGGATTGATCGGCGTGTCGGTCTGAATGTAGGTCAGCCCGCTGAAGTTCCGCTGAGTGGTCGAGATCACCCCCTGGGTGAGGGTTCGTTCGAGTCCGAGCGGGTTGCCGATCGCGAAGACCGGCTGACCGATGTCCAATTCCTCGAGGTCCTGAATCGGCGCGAAGTTGAAGGGCTCGTCATCCGGATGCTCGATGCGGATCAGTGCGAGGTCGAGATGGTTGTTGACCGCGATCAACTCGACGTCGTCGATGTCGGTTCGACGGAGCGTGCCGTCGCCCTGCGGGAACCAGACGGTCGCCCGCAACGCGGACTCGCGTTGCACGACATGCGCGTTGGTGATGGCATACCCGTCGGGTGAGATGATGACCCCCGAACCGAGGCCACTGGGGGTCGAGACCTTGATCACCGCAGGCCCGATGATTCGAGCGTGTTCCTTCGGGCTGAGTTCGACCGGATCGATCGCGACCGAGAAGAGTGTTCCTGAGTCCCTGGCGACCGCGGGGCCACCGCCCCCGGCCATGATCTCTTCGACCTGATCGAGATCGAATTTCACCACCGTCGGCCCGACGTCGATCCAGATCCCTCGATCGTCGCGTTTGACGATGTCTCCGCGGACCTCGCCGCCATCCTTGAGGCGAACGATGTCTCGAACCTCATCCTCATCCGCGACGGTCAGGATCAGGGATCCCGACACCGTGGTGGCGATGCAGGCGAACAGCAGGAATGACACGGCGGATCGAATCAACATGTTCAGGGCTCCTTGGCGACCGGCTACTATATCCGCCCGGGGAGGATCTCCCCAAGTTGATCTCCGAACCGCGGGAACTCCGGTGCCCGCCCGACCCCGTCCCCGTCAGGAACCACCGATGCCTTCCAAGCCCCCTCAGATCCGTCTTTCGCCGGCCGTTCACGGAGCGCTCACCCTTGCGGTGACCCTCGCCGGCCTCGCGGCCCCGAGTCTCGCCCAGGATGCCGAAACGGCCGCTCACTTCGGATTTGACCCGCTGGAAGCGGTTCCCGTGGGACCCGGTCTCGGCCCCGTGATCGCCCGCGACATCGATGGAGACGGCCTGGTCGACCTGGTGGTCGGAAACAACCACAAGAGTCGGATCGAAGTGCTCAAGCAACGGGCGGATGCGACCCCCGAGGACATCCGCCCGGCCCGACAGCCCAACGAACTCCCGGAACACTGGCGATTCGAGCGCATCGAGATCCCGGTCGGGGTGGAGATCGCGGACCTCGACGTCATCGATGTCGACGGCGACGATCGCCTCGACATCGTGCTGGCCGGACGCCCCGACACCCTGCAGGTCTTTCGCCAGTCGGCCCCTGCGACCTTCGAATCCCTGCGACGCAACCGAGTGAGAGGTCTCTCTCCGACCCGGGACGGCCTGGTGGTCGCCGACGTCAGCGGATCCGACGGTCCGCTGGAAGTGGTCTCCCTCGCCGAAGGACGGATCAGAATCTGGCCCCTCGAAACCGATGGCCGCCTTTCACCACCCCAGGAATTGACGGCGGGTGACGATCGCGTGATCGCGATTCTGGTCGAGGACTACGACGGCGACGGTCTTCTCGACATCGCGGGAATCGTGAACGACGACGAATCGCCGATGCGACTCTGGCTGGCCAGTCGCCAGGAAGGCCGCAAGACCTTCGGGCCCCAGCTTCGATTCGAAATGCCGCCGCTGGTCGAAGCCGCCTCCGTCCGCCTCCCCGGGGACGATGCCGCTCGCCTTGCGGTGATCGAACGTCCGACCCGAAGACTGGTGGTCCACCAGTTCAGATCCGACGGCGCCGCCAATGCCGAGCCGTCCTTCCAGGTCCATGGCTTCCCCGATCCGGGGCAGCGAAAGCGGGACGTCGCGGTGGTCGACCTCGACGGCGACGGCCTCCTCGACGTGCTCGCCACCGATCGCGAACGCAATGCCATCGCCACCTGGAGCCAGGTCGCGGGCCGCGGCCTTGGCGGCTCCCGATCTCATCCCAGTTTCGCCCAGCCGGATGCGGTTGAAGCNGGCGACGTCGATGGTGACGGCGTGGCGGAAGTCTTCGTTCTCAGTGCGGAGGAAGGCGTGATCGGACGAGCGGCCGCCACCACCGACGGCATCGGCTTCCCCGAACCCATCGGGCTTCCCAATGGTCACGAACCCACCGGCATGAAGCTCGTTCAAACCGCCGCCGGCCCGACCCTCGCGGTGATCGCGAAGAATGATCGGAACTTCGCTCTCGATCTGATACCCGTCTCCGCCGACGGAGGCGAAACCATCGTCGTCGATCTGGGCCGCGCCACCCGAGGTCCCGATTCGATTCTTGATCTCGACGCCGACCAGGACGGCGTCACCGATCTTCTCCTCTTCACCGAGGACCGCCCCATGATCATGCTCCGTGGCGGCGAAGACGGATTCACCCGGCTCGACAAGGATGACATGCCCCAGTTCGGACTGGTCAGCGCCGCCGGCGCCGGCAACACCGGTCGTTTCGATGCGGACGGCGACGGCGACGAGGAACTCCTCATCGCGGATCGAAACTACGTGCGAGCGGTGAGCTTCGACCCCGAGACCGGCTGGCGGGTGGTGTCCCAACTGAACGCCGACGGCAAGTCGAAACTGGTCGCGGTCTCGGTGCTGGGTGACCGCCTGGTCGCGGCCGACCGCGAAGGCCGACGCCTCCTGATCTTCGAGCGAGCCGGCGACGGCTGGATGGTGACCGATGAGATTCCGATTCGCGGCCTGGTTCCCGATTCGATCGAACGCGGCGCCTTCGCCGGCGGTTCCGGCAACCCCGATGAACTCGAGGACCTCCTGCTCATCGGCAAGGACGCCTTCGCGGTCGTGGGTCTCGAGGGAGACCGCCCCGGGCTGGTGGAAACCACCGGGTGGCGTCCCGACGACAACCGAACCGTGCCCCACGAAATCGGCCCCGGCGATCTGAACGGGGATGGCCGAATGGATCTCGTGGCCCTCGACGCCGGCCATCAGGCGGTCGAGATCCTCAGCTTCAGTGATCGCGGGCGCCTCCATCCCATGACCGGCTTCACGGTGTTCGAGTCCAAGATCTTCTCGGGCGGAGAGCCGAGGGAATACGAGCCCCGCGAAGTTCTGGTCGCCGACGTCACCGGCGATGGCGCTGACGACATGGTGCTGGTCGCCCACGATCGAATCCTCGTCTACCCCCAGATGGNGGTGGGCGAAGAAGACTGAATGCCGATATCGAAGGATCTGACGACATCTTCACCGTCGCTCGCTTGATCCCACCCTCCCACCCGGCTTTGATCACTGAATGAACACCAGTCGCCGTGATTTCGTTCGGGGCCTCGCCGCCACCGCCGCAGGCTTCGCAGGCCTCGGCCGGGCCGCATCCGCCGGGCTGCTTGGCTCCTCCAGCTCGGATGCCTACGGACGCCTGATCGAGGACCCGGGAGGGCTGATCGATCTCCCCGAAGGATTCGTCTACCGAAAGATCTCTTCCTGGGGTGAAGAGATGAGCGACGGGCTTCTGGTGCCCGGACTCCATGACGGCATGGGCGCCTTCGACGGTGGGAATGGACGCGTGGTGTTGGTTCGAAATCATGAGATCGGCATCGATTCGGATCCCAACCTCAGCGCGTTCGGGCCGAACCTCGAGCGACTGGATCGAGTCGACCCTCGCCTGCTTTTCGACGCCGGCCGGAACGGCGGCCCCGCGCTGGGCGGCACGACCAACGTGATCTACGACCCCGCCACCGGCGAAGTCGTCCGCCACTTCCTCTCCATCGCGGGCACCGGACGGAACTGCGCCGGCGGGGCCACGCCCTGGAACACCTGGATCACCTGCGAGGAATGGACGCAACTCGCGGACGACCGGTGCGCCAAGGATCACGGCTGGTGTTTCGAGGTACCGGCATCGACGCGGACGAACCTGATCGAACCTCGGCCCCTGACCGGCCTGGGACGCTTCCACCACGAAGCGATCGCGGTCGCTCCCGACGGCCGCTGCGTCTACCTGACCGAAGATCGCAACGACGGCGCGTTCTATCGATTCGTGCCCAAGGAACCCGGTCGGCTCGCCGAAGGNGGAAAGCTGCAGGCCCTGGTGCTCGTCGACCAACCATCGGCGGACACTCGAAACTGGATCGACCCCGCCCTCGAACGCCCGGCCTTGGCGGCCGGCGACGGTTTCGCCGTGCGATGGATCGACCTCGACGACCCCGAATCGTCCAAGGACGATCTCCGCTTCCGGGCCTTCGATGCCGGCGCCGCTCGATTCGCCCGGGGCGAAGGCATCTGGACCGGCACGGATGCCGTTCACTTCGCCTGCACCACTGGCGGGGTCGCCCGACTCGGGCAGATCTTCACGTACAGGCCTTCGCCCTTCGAAGGACTCGCACGCGAGTCCGAGGCACCCGCGCGGCTCGAACTCTTCGTCGAGTCCGAAACCGGCGGCATCATCAAGAATGCGGACAATCTCACCGTCGCCCCATCCGGGGATCTGTTCGTGAGCGAAGATGGTGCCGGTGGCGACGGCCTCGTACGGATCCGCCCCGACGGTTCGGTGGAGCGATTCGCGATGAACCGAGTGAGCAACAGCGAAATGGCGGGCGTCTGCTTCAGCCCTGANGGACGGACGATGTTCGTGAACATTCAGGAACAGGGAATGACCTTCGCCATTCGTGGTCCGTGGGCACCAAGCCACTGACGCGGTCGATCTCCACCGCGTCGGCTCAGGAGGAGNTTGCGTCGGCCATCAACAGGATGCCGAGNGACTCGGCAATCGTGGTGAACACGCAGACCCGAGCGAGGCCCCACCGACGATCATGGGTCCGAACCAGGCCACGCCGGAAAGTCCGGCGTCCNTGTCGATCGCGCCGCTCGCCACGAGGACCGAGCCGACTCCGAGCAACACGAACGGGATCACGAGTCCTGCGTGACACTCGACGAACCAGTTCGACGCGTCGGCGCCGGATGAAGGCGTCAGACGACTCCAGAAAAAAGGACGGCGGGAGTGACCCGCCGTCCAGTTTGTATTCGGATGTGGTCGCGATCGGCGATCAACGATCAGAGACGGGGACGTAGGCGACCTCGTGCGGGCCGACATAGGCGGCACCCGGCCGGATCAACTTGTTGTCCTTGAGGTACTCGATGCAGTGCCCGGTCCAGCCGCTCATGCGACTGAGGGCGAACATCGGAGTGAAGAGGTCGAGATCGAGCCCGAGGGACCAGTAGGTGGTCGCAGAGTAGAAGTCGACGTTGGGGAAGATCCCCTTGTCGGCGACGGCCTCGTGCATGATGTCCTCGATCTTCTTGCTCATCTCATAGAGCGGGAGATTGCCGGTATCGCGGGCAAGTCCCTCCGCGAAGGTCTTGAGATACGTGGCCCTCGGGTCGTACGCCTTGTAGACGCGGTGACCGAAGCCCATGATCTTCTCCTTGCGTTCCAACTTGCCGGCCATGAACGAATCGACCTTGGACATGTCCCCGATCTCGTTCAACATGACCATCACGCCTTCGTTCGCTCCGCCATGCAGCGGTCCGCGGAGGGCACCGACGGCNGCGGAGCACGCGGAGTACAGATCACTCAGGGTCGAGATCACGACCAGCGAGGTGAAGGTCGAGGCATTGAAGCCGTGATCCGCGTGGAGCACGAGGCACACNTCGAGGGCCCGGACCATGGTCTCGGTGGGCTCTTCGCCGCGCAGCATGTACAGGAAGTTGGAGGCGATCGATCGCTTCGGATCCGGGGCGATGATCTCGTGACCCTTGCGATGCCGGTCGAACGCGGCGATGAGGGTCGGCGTCTTCGCGACCAATCGGATCGCCTTGCGAACGTTCGCCTCNGGTGACGGGTCGTCGGCTTCGGAGTCATAGAGCGAAAGCGAGGACACCAGCGTCTGCACGGAGTGCATCGGCGAGGCGTCGGCGGGGATCGCCTTGATCATGTCGATCACGCCGGCCGGGATCTCGTATTCCGCTCGGAGTCGCGNTTCAAAGGCCGCGAGTTCCTCCGCGTTCGGAAGGTTCCCGTTCCAGAGAAGGAAGGTCGACTCTTCGAAGGTGGAGTTTCTGGCCAAAGAGTCGATGTCGATTCCGACGTATTCGAGGACACCTCGCTCGCCATCGATGAAGGACATCTGGGTTTCAGCGGCGATGGTGTTGACCAGGCCCTGATCGAACTGCTTCTCGGCGGCGGTGCTCATGGCACGAAAACTCCGGGGTGTCCGACTCGAAGACGAGGTCGGAGGTGTCTGAACGGATGGATCGACGTCGATTCTCGATGAACCGATGGCTTCGTCGAGGCCACGATTCCGGATTCGGGCGTCCCGTCACGGAGGTGAAGGTCCCGATCCGGATTTCTCACGGATCGGCAAGTGTAAGCCCTCGGGCCTCCGGACTCAATCGCCGGGACCGTAGACTCCCGCCATGTTCATTCCACTCGGTACCGACCGCTTGCCTCCTCGCCGGCCGACGACCACGCTCATTCTGATCGTTCTGAACCTTCTGGTCTTCATTGGAATCGCTCTGGCGGTCCGTGGAGGGCTGACCAGCCACGAAGAAATCATTCGCTGGGGTTCCGTGAGTCGGGGCGATTTCCACCTTCGTTCCCTTGTCACCTCCGTCTTTCTCCACGATCCCAGCGGGCTCGGGCACGTGGGCTTCAACATGCTTTTCCTCTGGGTGTTCGGCCAGGCCGTGGAATCGAGGCTGGGATCCTGGTGGTTCGGCCTCTTCTACCTCTTCGGCGGTGCGATGGCCTGCCTCGCCCACATGGCGGTGACTCCGGCGCCCGCCATCGGGGCATCCGGAGCCGTCGCCTCGGTGAGCGGGGCCTATCTGGTCCTCTTCCCCCGGTCCTCGGTCCGAGTACTTCTCATCTTCCTGCTCATCGGGGTCTACAACGTCCCGGCGATCTGGTTCATCGCGTTCTACATCGCGATCGACCTTCTCAGCCAGGCCAGTTCGTTCCTCGGGCGGTCCAACGACGTCGCCAACGCGGCTCACCTCGGGGGCTACGCCTTCGGCTTCTCCACCGCGATGATCCTGCTCGCCGCCGGCAAGCTCCCCCGAACCGATCTGGACATGCTCTTCCTTCTCAAGCAGTGGCGAAGGCGGCGGGAGATGCGAGCGGTGGCCCGGACCTACGGCAGTGGCTTCGAGACTCCTTCCGGCGGCGGACCGGTCCCGTCCCGCCTCTCCCCGGATGGCCGACCGAGCGAGGATCCCGACGCACCCACCCGCCGAGCGATCAGACAGGCACTCCTCGCCGATGACCAGGACAACCTCCGCTCGCTCTATCAGGCGGCTCCCGATTCCGTGGTCCTCAACGATGCGGACCAGGCCGACCTGGGCAACCGTCTCCTCCGGGCGGGCGAGGCGGCCCTCGCCGCCCGGGCCTACGCGGACCTGCTCCAGAAACGAGGCGATCGCAGGATGGGGCCGGGCGGTCCAAGCAATGACTTCCAACTCCTTCTCGCGTCGATCCTGGTGCGACGACTTGGCCGACCCGCGGAGGCGATCCCCCACCTCGAACAGCTCACCGGCCAGCGGCTGGAATCCGATGCCACCGCCCTGCTCCTGGCACTGCGGGTCGAAGCCGGCCTTGATTCCGACGATGATTNCAGCAGGGAGACCGAGTGATGATCGAATACCCGGGAACCGGCCGCCGGCCCTTCGTCAAGATCTGTGGCGTGCGAACGCCGGAGGACCTCGCGGTCTGCGCCGCTTGCGGGGTCGACGCGGTCGGACTGGTTCTCGCGCCCGGCTCGCCTCGCCGACTCGATCTTCACGAAGCCCTGGGACTCTTCGCGGGGATGCCATCGGAGCTCGAGCCGATCGGCTTGTTCGTCGAGCCGGAAATGGACGTGATCGAGGTCTGGCCCGGCTCGTGGATCCAACTTCACGGCGAAGAGACTCCGGAAAGGGTCGCTTCGATCGCCGCGGAGACCGGCCACCGGATCATCAAGGCGATTCGCTTCGATCCCGAAGAGTGCCGCCGCTGGGATGAACATCCGGCGGTGTCGATGCTCCTGGTGGACGGCCCGCGGGGTGGCAGCGGCGAGCCGTTCGATCATTCACGGCTCGCCGAAGTGCTTCCGGAACTCACCACGCCGGTGATCGTGGCGGGCGGACTGGGCCCCGAGAACGTCGCGGACGCGGTCCGTCGACTCGGAACGTTCGGAGTCGACGTCTCGAGCGGAGTCGAGTCGACCCGCGGGGTCAAGGATCACGACCGCATCCGCGGATTCGTCGCCGCGGCCCGGGGCTGATTTCAAAAGTCGCGCGACCCGCTCGCTCAGCCGGTGGTCATCTCGACCACCGGGGTCGCGGGAACCATCGGGCCGCCCTTGGCGGCGATCCAGTCGCGGAGCTCACCCCGTCGGGTGTTCCACCCCGCACTGAAACGTTCCTTGAGAAAGACGTCGTAGAGTCCGAGCAGAATCGAATCGAGGTCGAGGGTGGCCTGAATCCGCTGCTCGATCGCTTCTCGCTCACTCCCCGGGCGTTCCTCGGGACGGGGCAGCTTGAGACCGCCGACCCGGAAGAGGTCGCCCTGCAGATCGAACGCCCATTCCAACTCACCGTCGGAAAGGAGCAGGCCGAGCTTGCGGGGCCACTTCCCCTGCTGCAGGGCCTTCGCGGCCTCGGCGCTGCGACCGGGGCCGTCACCCCGAAGCGACTGCCGCCCGGTCACGCCCCAGGCACATTCCATGTCGATCATTCGATCGACCACGAAGGAGACTCCTCGTCCGTCGGGAAGATCGATGAGGCCCTCGCCGCGCTCGGCGTGGTACCAGAGCCAGATCAGGAAGAGATTTCCCAGGAAGTCCTTGGGNTCCGGCCCGGCCTGGGCCCAGGGAATCTCCGGCCGATCGCCGACCATCGCGGCCAGTTCGGCGGTCCGCGGGGCGGGCGCGGCACTCAAAGCATCCGGCATCGCATCATCAAACACCGCGGTTTCACCCCGGCTGGCCAGCAGGTCGAGGGCCATGCCCCCGGCGCCGATGGCCTGCAAGCGAGCCCCGAGGGTCGCCTGAATCAGATCACGAAGGGCATCCACCACCTTGTCGGAGGTCGCGGGCGCCAGAATCGTCGCATGCGCCGGATCCCAGAGGATCGGGACCAGTTTGCTCGACCGATACCGACCATCGGAGACCTCTTCGAGCCAGCGGCGTTCCGCCGCCTCCTTCGCCTCTCGCTTGGCATTTCGACCGAGTGGGCGAGCGGGCATGCCCGAATCGTCTCCGTGNCGATCCGCCCCCGCCTTGCGGAGGGCGGTCTGTTCCTGGGCGACGTAGGCGGCCTTGATCTCGGCGGGCACGCGAACCGCATCCATCCGCATCGCGGCGTGGAGGCACGATTCGTAGACGCATCGTTCCCATCCGAAATCATGGTCGAGGATGTGTTCGCCGGCGGTCCAGCCGGTCTCGACTTCCACGGGCACCCCGAGGGTCGGGGAAAGCACCCCGGCCTTCAAGGCGGAAAGGACGGTTTCATCGATCCGGGCCGGGGCGTCGCCACCGAGCCGGAATCGAGCGTAAGTCACGGATCCTCTGAGAAACGGCATGGAGGGATTGTGCGGGGGCGACGGGTCGCGGCGGCGATTCCGGCAGGTTGTGCACCGCCAGGATCAGCCCGCTCCCGGCCATCGAAGACGTTCAGGCGGCCGCTTCGTCCTTTTCTCGCCGCACCACTTCCCGGGTGCCATCGGACTTCACATCCACCCCGAAGCCGAGCTGGACGAGGTGATGCATCGGTCCATGCGGCTTCGCCTTTTCCTCGTCGAGCCGTTTCGCAGCCTTCGGATTCGCGTAGGTGTTGAAGGCCATCGCCTTGATGTTCGCCCAGATGCCCTGGAATCCGCTGAAGGTGTAGTCCACCGCCGTCGGTTCGTATCCGCAGTGGACCATGCAGTTCTGACACTTCGGATTGCCACTGGCCACGCCGTAACGATCCCATTCGGTCGTCTCGATCAGTTCCTTGAAGCTGTCGACGTAGCCTTCCTGAAGGAGGTAGCAGGGCTTCTGCCAGCCGAACATGTTGAACGTGGGATTACCCCAGGGCGTGCACTCGAAATCCCGCTTGCCCATCAGGAATTCGAGAAAGAGCGGCGACTGGTTGAACTGCCACCCCTTTTTTCGATTCGAAAGGATCATCTGAAAGAGTTCGTTGGTCGCTCGGCGCTGGAGGAATCCCGTCTGATCCGGCGCCTTGTCGTAGGCGTACCCCGGGGACACCATCATGCCCTCGACCCCGACGTCCATCATTTCATCGAAGAAACCACGAACCGCGTTGGGATCCGCCCCATCGAAAAGCGTGGTGTTCGTGGTGACCCGGAACCCCTGCTCCACGGCCGATCGGATTCCCGTGATCGCCTTCTGGTAGGTGCCTTCCCGGCACACCGCGAAATCATGGTTGTCCTCCAGCCCGTCCATGTGGACGCTGAAAGAGAGATACTTGCTGGGTTTGAACCAGCCCGCCTCAAGCTTCTCCTGAAGCAGGATCGCATTGGTGCANAGATAGATGTACTTGCGTCGTTTCACGAGCTCGCGAACCAGTTCCGGCATCCCGTCGTGAAGAAGTGGCTCGCCGCCGGGAATCGACACCATCGGGGCCCCACACTCATCCACCGCCTTCAGGCACTCCTCGACCGAAAGTTGACGCTTGAGAACGTGGGCGGGGTACTGGATTTTTCCGCATCCGGCGCAGGCGAGATTGCAGCGAAAGAGCGGCTCCAGCATGAGGACCAATGGGTAGCGACGATTTCTCCGGAGACGCTGCCCGATGACGTAACTGGCGACTGTCCACATCTGCGAGACCGGAACCGGCATGAAAGACTCCCGAACGGACCCTCCACCGACCCGCCCTCACGGGGCGAATCCGTCGGCGAAGACGGCCCGAACCAATAGTACCGGACCACCGGGCCCGGGAGCCCTCCCCGGACCCCGACCGGGGTGAGGCCTGCGAGGCCTCCAAGGAGGAAGAAAATTAGTCGAGTTTGCGCGATCTCTTCCGGGATTCGTGGCGTAGTCGACCATCATGACCGCGTTTCCTCACCCTCACTTCGGCCTCTGGACAACGCTGGCGTCGCTCGCTCGCCAGATGCCAAAGCTATTCACGGTGATGCCGAGGCCCGGAAACAGCCGATCTGGATCGGGTACCTTCCGCTCGACCGGGCGCACTCTGCCCCGGCGCACCGAGACGCCCGTGACCGAAGCAAGCAAAAACATCCCCATGTCGGACCTGACCCGAAGCGACGAGGAACTTCTCGTGGCCTACCGGACGGGAGAAACCGAGGCCTTCGCCACCCTGGTCGATCGCTACCGGAACGAGTTGGTCCACTTCCTGCAAAGGTTTCTTGGATCCCGTGCCGCCGCGGACGATGTCTTCCAGGATGCGTTCCTTCAAGTTCACCTTTCGGCCGACAGCTTCGATGCGGACCGCCGCTTCAAGCCCTGGCTCTACACCATCGCGGCGAACAAGGCCCGGGATTTCCATCGTCGACGACGTCGACGGTCGGCGGTCAGCCTCTCCGCCCCGGTCGGCTCCGCCGATGGGCGGGAAACCAGCCTCGTCGACCTCCTGTCCGGAAAAGATGAGTCGGTGGATGCCGGCCTCCTGGGACAGGAGAAGCAGCAACTGGTCAAGGACGTGGTNGACGACCTGCCGCCGCACTACCGAGAAATCCTCCTTCTGAGTTATTTTCAGAAGCTCAGCTACAACCAGATCGCCGACTCTCTCCAGATTCCACTCGGAACCGTCAAGAGCCGACTGCATGCCGCCGTCGCTCACTTCGCCGACTCCTGGCGAGCGGCATCCGAACGTGAAGTCCGGCGTCGAGAACGCGACTGATCCCCACTCCGACCGACTTGACGTTCTGTCGGCTCCGAACTGACCAGCCCGGACACCTAGATGCCTTCCGACGACCACCCATCCAGCGGAACAGACCAGAGAGTCGCATACCTCTCGGATGCTGATTCCCAAGCCGTGGACCGACTTCTCGAATCGGGGCTGGATCCAGAAGCCCCACCCTCGAGCGACCCCCGCGACACCGCGGTGCTTGAACTCCTCGGCCTGTTGGATGACTATCCCGTCGAATCCGCCCCGCAGGAGCTGGTCGATGCGACCCTGGCCAGGGTCGCTCGGGAAGAGGCGGATCTCGCTTCCCGGATGTCTTTCCAGAACACCCCTCGACTTTCCGAGCGACGAACGAAGATTCCGGATTTCTTTGCCGTCGCGGCCGCCCTGTTTCTCGCAGCGGGCATCGGGCTCCCGCTTTACCAGGTGATCGAAGGCCAGGACAGACTGATGCAATCGGAGAATCGACTCCACGGAGTCGGCCAGGCGATCGCTGGATTCTCGGAGGACTTCAGCGACCTGCTTCCACTCCACCAAGGTCTGCTCACCGGCAACCAGCAGGGCAGTGAAATCGATCCNGAAATGCCGTGTCCGATCCGAGGGAACTGGAGCCAGAACCTCGAGCTGCTTTCCGATCAGGGCTACTGCGACGCCCGACTCCTTCATGCCATCGCCGACGATGGCTCCAGAAGATCGCAGGTCGCCTATCGGGTGCCTTTNTCTCGCAAGACCTTCCGACTTCAAGGCGGNCCCCACGTCGGGAACGAGATCCTGCTGTCCGACCCCAATCCCATCGCGGAAGCGATGAGGCGATCCGAAAGACCCGGCTCCAGCAAGACCGGGTCTTCGGTTCATGACTTCAATCATGTGGTGGTGCTCAGGTTCGACCTCAGTCTCGACACTCTGCCAAGTGCGGTCTTGCCGGACGGGGANTCCCTCTGGGTCCACGAAAACTACGATCCCGATCGGCTCGACCAGGCCTTCATGCCTTCGAGCCCGTTCGACGCGGTTCTCTCTCACTGAATCAAACCCAGGCCGCCAGATCCCGCACGCAGGCCTGATTCGCGGCCTCTGGAGCCCGAAATCGAACTCCAAGGGCCCGGTTTCACCGGGCTTCTTGTTATTCGGACCAGACTGACTGCAAAATTTGTGCCTTATCCTGCCGGATCCACCCCTGTTACGGGTTGCAGAATCCTGCTGGTCTCCCCTATGATTCTCGATTCGATCCGAAAGGGTCTTCACGCTCCTACCTCCGTCCCTCCGGTGCCGAAATGCCCAAGAGCAAGTCGCACAAGGGTCTGCTCAAGCGGATCAAGATCACCAAGTCTGGCAAGATCCGCTTTCGTAGTCCCAATAGCCGTCATATCAAGAGCAACAAGACCGGCGAACAGGTCCGCAGCTATCGCCGCCCCCGCTACGCGCGGTCCGGCGATATGAAGCGGTACAGCATGCTGCTGCGTCGACCCCTGCGGTCGCAGGAGCAGTCCAAGGCAAACGAGTTGGTTCGAGAAGCCAACTCCGCCGCCGAGGCCTGATCGCCCGCTCAACAACTCCGTCCTCTTCGCCCGTCGGGCCTGAAGTGTCTCCACCTGGAGGCCCCCGCCGAGCACATCGACCCTCAAGGTCCGAAGGAAAGACCCATGCCACGCGTACGCAAGGGTGCTGCTCGCACCAAGGCCCGTCGACGGTTGCTGCGGAATGCCCGCGGTTACTACGGAACAAAGAGTCGTCACAAGCAACAGGCCAAGGTCGCCCTCTGGCGCGCCGGCCGCTTTGCATTCCGTGACCGTCGTGCCCGCAAGCGTGACTATCGCCGACTCTGGATCACACGAATCACGGCTGCCTGTCGAATGCGGGATACGCGTTACAGCGTGTTCATCAACGGCGTGCAGCGGGCTGGCATCCTCCTCAACCGGAAGATGCTGAGCCAGATCGCGATCGAGGACCCGGCGCTGTTCGACCGGCTCGTCGAGACCGCGAAGGCCAACGCCATCATGAACGCGGCCTGATGCCCGTCATGGGGGCGCCCGCCTCCATGACCTGAACCACGGGTGCCGCGTCCACGGCCCCGTGTTGACAACCTTGCCCAAAGCACCGTGAATTCGGTGCACACCCAGTCGAGGATGCCACTGGATGACCACCCGAACGCCCCGTGACTTCAGCAAGCGTAAGGACGGACTCCGGATCCCTGATCTCGTTCGAGTCCAGCGAGACGCGTACACACGTTTCCTGCAACTAGACACCCCGTCCGAGGATCGCGTCGGGGCCTACGGCCTCGAGGGACTTCTTCGGGAAGTCTTCCCGATCGAGAGTTACGACGGCTCGATGCGTCTCGAGTACGTCAGTTACTCGCTCGACGAGCCTCGTTACACCCCGGACGAATGTCGTGAGCTTCGACTCACCTACGGCATGCCGTTCCGAGTGCGGGTCCGATTCCACCGGGACGGCGTCGCCGAAACCCCCGAGGAAGACATCTATCTCGGCGAAATCCCGATCATGGCCGGCGTCCGCCTGCCCTGGGAGATCGCCCGAGCGAGCAACTTCTCCGGCGGCGGCGAGTTCATCGTCAACGGTGCCGAACGCGTCATCGTCAGCCAGCTCCACCGCTCCCCGGGCGTCGACTTCTCGATCGCCTCGAGCTTTGGTGACCGGCCGCTGCACAGCGCCCGCATCATCCCCGAGCGCGGATCGTGGATCGAACTCGAGGTCACGAAGAAGGACGTTCTGGCGATGCGAATCGACCAGTCGACCAAGCTCGCGGCCACGACCTTCCTTCGTGCCCTGCACGACGACTTCTCATCCACCGACCGGATCCTCGAGCTCTTCTATGACGTCAAGGACGTCAAGGTCGAGAAGATCCTGCCCGAGCACTACTCGGCGGAATTGATCGTCGACACCGACACCGGCGAGGAACTCTGCACCGTCGGTCGCATGATCGGCGACGCCCTCGAGGCCATCCAGGCCTCGGAGCTCAAGAGCGTTCGCGTCATCACCGACGCCAGCGATCCGCTGATCCTCAACACCCTCGCCGAGGAACGCCTCGACTTCCTGGCCGAGGTCACCGAGCACGAAGCCGCCCTGCTGAAGATCTACGGACGCCTCCGACCCGGCAACCCGCCGCAGCTCGACAAGGCCAAGTCGCTCTTCACCGAGAAGTTCTTCGACGACAACCGCTACCGCCTGGGTCGCGTGGGTCGCTTCCGCATCAACCGGAAGTTCGAGGATGACGCGGTCTACAAGGTCCGCGAAGAGACCGAACAGTACATCCACGGCGAAGACTTCCTCGCCGTGATCCGCTACATGATGGACCTTCGCTCGAAGCGTTCGCGAGCCCACGTGGACGACATCGACCACCTTGGCAACCGACGCCTTCGAACCCTCGACGAACTCGCCGTCGAAGAGATGCGAAAGGGATTCCTGAAGCTCCGCCGCACCGTCCAGGAGCGGATGAGCGTCAAGGACCCCGACGAGCTGAGCCGCATCAGCGACCTCGTGAACTCCAAGAGCATCTCGAGCGCGATCGACTTCTTCTTCGGACGTTCCGAGCTTTCGCAGGTCGTCGACCAGACGAACCCGCTCTCCATGCTCGTCCACGAGCGTCGCCTTTCGGCCCTCGGGCCTGGCGGACTCAACCGGAAGCGAGCGGGCTTCGAAGTACGCGACGTGCATATCTCGCACTACGGACGGATCTGCCCGATCGAGACGCCGGAAGGCACCAACATCGGCCTGATCGCGTCACTCGGAATCTATTCCGAGATCGATGACTACGGCTTCCTCCAGACCCCGTATCGAACCGTGAAGACCGGCAAGGTCACCGAGACGGTCGAACTGCTTCGCGCCGACGAGGAACTGCAGCGGGTCCTCGCGACCAGTGACGCGATCTCCCCGGACGGAAAGCTCACCACCGGCAGCATCCTCGCCCGCAAGGACGGCGATCTTCTGCTCTGCGAGGCCAAGGAGGTCGAGTACGTCGACATCTCGCCCAAGCAGATCGTGGGCATCTCGGCCTCGCTCATTCCGTTCCTCGAGCATGACGACGCCAACCGAGCCCTCATGGGCTCGAACATGCAGCGGCAGGCCGTGCCGCTGATCAAGGTCGATCCCCCGCTGGTCGCCACCGGCATGGAACGTGAGATCGGCCCTTACTCCGGCATGCTCGTCACCGCCCGTCGCGGCGGAGAAGTGACGTTCGTCGATTCGACCCGCATCGTCATCGACAATGCGGACGAGTATGAACTCCGAAAGTTCGTCGGTCTCAACGAGCGAACCTGCCAGAACCAGAAGCCGGTCGTCAAGCTCGGCGACAAGGTCGAAACCGGNCAGCTCATCGCCGATGGTGCTTCGACCCAGATGGGCGAACTCGCCATCGGTCGAAACGCACTGGTCGCGTTCAACACTTTCGACGGCTACAACTTCGAGGATGCCATCGTCCTCAACGAGAGACTGGTCAAGGACGACGCGTTCACCTCGATCCACATCGACTCCTTCGAAGTCGAAATTCGAGAGACCAAGCTCGGCCGGGAGGAGTTCACCAGCGACATCCCGAACGTCTCCGAGAAGATGCTTCGGAATCTCGACGACCAGGGCATCATTCGAGTCGGAGCCAAGGTCGGCCCGGGAGAGATCCTGGTCGGCAAGGTGAGTCCCAAGTCCAAGTCCGAACTCAGCCCGGAAGAGAAGCTTCTCCACGCGATCTTCGGTCGCGCCGGCGAGGATGTGAAGAACGACTCCCTCGAGGTGCCCGCGGGTACCAACGGCATCGTCATCGGCACCCGGCACTTCAGTCGTCGGATGCACCTCAGCGATGACCAGAAGAAGCAGCTCAAGAAGGACATGCAGGAGTTCGAAGAGCTGATGGACGCTCGAGCCATCGATCTCTTCAAGGAGATGGTCGGCCGCATCAACGAGCTCACCGGCTCCGAGATGGTCGACCCCTCGACCCGTCAGAAGGTTGGTGCGAGCGACATCCCCGAGGTCATCCTCGAACAGCTCGAGAACTTCTCCGACAAGTGGATCAAGGGCTCCAAGGAAGCTCGCGAGACCGCGATCAACGAGAAGAACCGCTTCTGGCCCCGCATCGAAGGGATCGAGAAGGAGAAGCAGCGTCGACTCGCCCACATGAAGCGTGGTGACGAACTCGCATCCGGCGTGCTGGAAATGGTGAAGGTCTACCTCGCCACCAAGCGTGCCCTCTCCGTCGGTGACAAGATGGCCGGACGTCACGGCAACAAGGGTGTCATCGCCCGACTGGTTCCTGAAGAGGACATGCCGTTCCTCGAAGACGGAACGCCGGTCGACGTGATGCTCAATCCCCTCGGCGTGCCGAGCCGCATGAATGTGGGACAGGTCCTCGAGGTTCACCTCGGTTGGGCCGCCGCAGTCCTCGGTTTCCAAGCCGTGACCCCCGTCTTCGACGGAGCTCACGAATCGGAGATCTTCGATGCGGTCCGTGAAGCCAACGCCCACGTCCAGGCCAGACTGGATTCCTTCGAGGAGGACGGGCAGAACCCCGGTCATCCGAGGGAACTCCTGGCCAGGATGCCGGTCGACGGCAAGATCCAGCTCTTCGACGGCCGTACCGGCGAAGCGTTCCAGGAACGCACCACCGTCGGCTACATGTACATGCTGAAGCTCCACCACCTGGTGGACGACAAGATTCACGCCCGCTCCACCGGACCGTACTCCTTGATCACCCAGCAGCCGCTGGGCGGCAAGGCCCGAACCGGAGGCCAGCGATTCGGCGAGATGGAAGTCTGGGGCCTGGAGGCTTATGGAGCCGCCTACGTCCTCCAGGAACTCCTCACCGTCAAGAGTGATGATGTGGAGGGTCGTACCAAGATCTACGATTCGATGGTCAAGGGAACGAACACGCTGCAGGCCGGAATGCCGGTGGTGTTCGATGTCCTCTGCCACGAGATCAAGGGACTTGGCATGAACATCTCCCTTGAGAAGGAACAGGAGGACACCGGCTCGGTCCTCTGACCGTCCAGTGTCCTTCTCATCGCCCCCGGCCAATCGGCCGGGACCACGACCGGCCTCGGCCGGTGACAGTACAGCCCGCCCTCGGGAGCACCCCCGATCATGTCCGAAAACGTCTTTGATCGCGTGAATGACTACGGCTCGGTGAAGATCACCCTCGCCAGCCCCAACGACATCCGTAGCTGGAGCTTCGGCGAGGTCAAGCGTCCCGAGACCATCAACTACCGCACCTACCGCCCCGAAAAGGACGGTCTGTTCTGCGAACGCATCTTCGGTCCCGAACGGGATTACGAATGCGCGTGCGGCAAGTACAAGGGCACCAAGTACAAGGGAATCATCTGCGACCGCTGCGGCGTCAAGGTGACCCACTCCCGTGTTCGACGGAAGCGAATGGGGCACATCAACCTCGCCGCTCCGATCGTGCACATCTGGTTCTTCAAGGCCATGCCCTCCCGCCTGGGCAACCTTCTGGACATGAAGACCAGTGACCTCGAAAAGGTCATCTACTTCCAGGACTACGTGGTCGTCGATCCGGGCGACACCGAACTCCAGGTTCGCCAGGTGCTGACCGAGGACGAATACCGCGAAGCCCGGGACAAGTTCGGCTCCGCCGCGTTCACCGCGATGATGGGCGCCGAAGCGATCCGAGAACTTCTCGACCAGCTCGACCTCACCGAGTTGTCGTTCGATCTGCGTCAGCAGCTGAGCGAGACCCGCAGCAAGCAGAAGAAGAAGGATCTCTCCAAGCGACTCAAGATCGTGGAACAGATCCGGGGTTCGGAAAACGATCCCACCTGGATGGTCCTCGACGTGGTTCCGGTGATTCCGCCCGACCTGCGTCCGCTGGTTCTGCTGGAGAGCGGCAACTTCGCGACCAGCGACCTCAACGACCTCTACCGCCGGATCATCAACCGGAACAACCGCCTCAAGAAGCTGATGGACCTCAACGCTCCCGAGGTCATCATTCGTAACGAAAAGCGAATGCTTCAGCAGGCCGTCGACGCGCTGTTCGACAACGGTCGCTGCCGTCGCCCGGTGCTCGGCTCGTCCAACCGCCCCCTCAAGTCGATCACCGACATGATCAAGGGCAAGCAGGGTCGCTTCCGAGAGAACCTNCTTGGCAAGCGAGTCGACTATTCCGCCCGATCGGTCATCGTGGTCGGCCCCGACCTGAAGCTCTGGCAGTGCGGCCTCCCCAAGAAGATCGCCCTCGAACTCTTCCAACCCTTCATCATCCGAAAGCTCAAGCAGCACGGATATGCGGACACGATCAAGAGCGCCAAGCGGATGCTCGAACGTCGCGAACCCGAAGTGTGGGACATTCTCGAGCAGGTGATTCGAAACCACCCGGTGCTCCTCAATCGCGCCCCCACCCTTCACCGAATGGGTATCCAGGCCTTCGAACCNGTGCTGGTCGAAGGCAACGCGATCAAGATCCACCCGTTGGTCTGCACCGGTTACAACGCCGACTTCGATGGCGACCAGATGGCGGTTCACCTCCCCCTCTCGGTGGAGGCCCAGACCGAGGCCCATGTGTTGATGCTGTCATTGCACAACATCTTCAGCCCGGCCAACGGAAATCCGATCGTCTCACCGTCGCAGGACATCGTGATGGGTGTCGCCTTCCTCACCGCCCAGGACGGCGATGAGGCGGAACGCCCCGTCAAGGAACTCCGCGTCTTCAAGGACGAGACGGAGGCCCTCCTCGCCCATGAGTTCGGCGAGATCGGGATCCACGAACACATTCTGGTTCGACTCGCCGAGTTCAAGCAGGTGGTCGGTGGCCCGGAGGGAACCGAAGGCGAGAAGTCTCCGGCGACCGAGATGCCGCACAATCGCCGCATCCGA
Organism: Phycisphaerae bacterium; assembly: GCA_002683195.1. The sequence continues at coordinate 9,032 of NYSW01000068.1, read as the reverse complement.
ACCACCGTCGGCCGGATCTACCTCAACGAGATCATCGTCGATCGCGCCCGAATGCCCTTCTACAACTGCCCTCTCGGCAAGAAGGGTTGCGCCCGCGTCATCGACGAGACGTTCGAACGTCTGGGCAAGGCAGAGACCATCGATCTGCTCGATGCGATGAAGGAAGTCGGGTTCAAGCACTCGACCACTTCCGGGCTCTCCTTCGGCGTGAACGACCTGCGTATCCCCAAGGAAAAGACGCAGCTCATCAACGGTGCCCAGAAGAAGGTCGACCGGGTCGAAAAGGCGTATCAGAGTGGTGCGATCACCGAACGTGAACGCCACAACCAGTTGCTCGACATCTGGGCGACCTGCCGCAAGGACCTGACCGACAAGCTCATCGAAGCCCTTCGCGAAGATCGCCGGGATCCGGAGACCTTCGAGGAGACCTCGATCGAGGAGAAGGACGGCAAGCGGTACCTGAACCCCGTCTACCTCTACATGAACTCTGGCGCTCGAGGCAACCAGTCGCAGATGCAGCAGCTCGCCGGCATGCGAGGCCTCATGGCCAAGCCGAGCGGGGAGATCATCGAGACGCCGATCCGAGCGAACTTCCGAGAAGGCCTGAACGTCCTCGAGTACTTCTCGTCGACGCACGGTGCTCGAAAGGGACTGGCCGATACCGCGTTGAAGACGGCCGACTCCGGTTACCTCACCCGAAAGCTGTGCGACGTCGCCCAGTCGGTGGTCGTCACCGAGCTCGATTGCGGAACCACCCAGGGCATCGCCAAGCGGGCGATCTTCAAGGGCGAGGAAGTCGACGTTCCGCTTCGCGATCAGATCGTGGGCCGAACCAGCCTCATGGACATCCGTGATCCCATCCTGGACGTCCTGATCGTCAAGAAGAACCAGATCATCGACGAAACCGCGTCGGATCGCATCGAAACGCTCGGTATTCCGTCGGTCCAGGTCCGCAGCCCGCTCACCTGCCACACCCCTCGCGGCGTCTGCATCCGTTGCTACGGTCGAGACCTCGCCACCGGCAAGGAAGTCGAGAAGGGTCTGGCCGTCGGCATCATCGCCGCTCAGTCGATCGGTGAACCCGGCACCCAGCTCACGATGCGTACGTTCCACACCGGTGGTACCGCGACTCGTTCGCTGGCCGAGACCAACTGGAGTGCGCCGGCAGAAGGCATCATCAAGCACGTCGACTGTAATGCGGTCGAAGTGACGGATGAAGATGGAACGGCTCTGGTCGCCCTGAAGCGCAACGGTGAGGTCCNCCTCCTCGATGCCAAGGGCCGCGAAATCGACAAGTTCAAGGTGCCCTACGGCGGCAAGATCCTGGCGGTCGACGGCGAAACCGTGAAGAAGAGCCAGATCGTGGTGACCTGGAACCCGCACGTGGCCCCCATCCTTGCGGAAAAGGGCGGTGTGATCCAGTACGAGAATCTCGTAGAAGACCAGTCCTTCAAGGTCGAAGAGACCAAGGCCGGCAAGATCGAGCGGATCGTCACCAGTCACACCGGCGACCGAGCCCCTCAGGTGAAGATCGTCGACACCGCGACGGACACCACGCTCGACTTCCACCACCTTCCGGCCAAGGCCCGCATCGAGGTGGAAAACGGCGAAACCGTCTCGATGGGTCAGATGATCGCCCGAGTGCCGAAGGACTCCGGTCGTTCGGCGGACATCGTGGGTGGTCTGCCCCGAGTCACCGAGATCTTCGAAGCCCGGATTCCGAAGGATCCCGCCGTCATGGCGGAATTCACCGGCCGGGTCGAACTCGATCCGGACAAGCGCAAGGGCAAGATGACCATCTTCATCCATCCCGATGGCGAAGGTCTCGATCCGGTCCCCCACTACGCTCCGCAGGGCACCGCCCTCCGGGTGCACACCGGTGACCGCGTGGACGCCGGCGATCGCCTGACTGAAGGCCCGCTGGTTCCGGCCGACATCCTGAAGATCAAGGGCGAGGAAGAACTCTTCCTCTACATGCTCGACGAAGTCCAGAACGTCTACCGAGCTCAGGGCGTCCCGATCTCCGACAAGCACATCGAAGTCATCCTTCGCCAGATGCTCGGCAAGGTTCGCATCGTCGAGCCGGGTGACAGTGAATTCCTGCCCAACGACATCGTCGACAAGTGGCAGCACCGCCTTGAGAACGTTCGCCTCGCCGAACGCCTCCGGGTGGAAGACTCCGGCGATACCGACCTTCCGGTCGGTGCCATGGTCACCAAGGTCGAGGCCAAGGAGGCCAACGACAAGGCCAAGGATGAAGAGAAGCAGATCGCCAAGACCAAGAAGCCCAAAATGGTCAAGGCCCAACCCTTGCTCCTCGGGATCACCAAGGCGTCTCTGCAGGCCGAATCGTTCCTCTCCGGAGCGAGCTTCCAGGAGACCACCAAGGTCCTCACCGAAGCATCACTCAAGGGTGCCGTCGACACGCTGCAGGGACTCAAGGAGAACGTGCTCCTCGGTCACCTCATCCCCGCCGGTACCGGTTTCAGCGACTACACCCGCATGCGAGTGGAGAAGCTGGTGGACGAGCCGCAGATCGACCTCGCCGAAGAGATGGCGATGCGTCAGGAAGCAGCCATGGCCGCCGAAGCAATGGGTGCCGAACGCCGCGACGCGGTGGTCGAAGTGCTCACCCCCGAGAAGTTGCAGGAAATCGTCTCCGAAGTGGAGTGATCCCGGCAGCCCATCCGTGTTGATTCAAGCGGGGAACNACCAGCCGGTCGTTCCCCGCTTTTCATTGGACGGTTTCCTGCGTTGAACAGATCCGCGAACCGCGCCCGGAACATCGCCGCCGACTGGAACCAACCGGGCAGCATGAACCGTGCCGGACCGGAACGCGATTTCAGTCCGGAGCGTACGGCCACGTCCCCGGTCCTGGAGAAGTCTTGAGGGAGTCGCGCCAAGGGGTTGGTTCCATCGATTCTTCTTCCACTCATTCCGCGCCGGGCCGCGGCCCCGCAAGCCGACTCCGGAGAAACGAGATCAACCGGTTTCATCTCGCCGTCCCGGATCCGAACCGATCACCTGCCGAAGCATCTCCCGCCATTCCCCGTAGGCATAGGGGATCTCATGTTCGTCATGAAGGGTCCGAATGCGTCGATGGGCCGTCTCTGCGAGTTCCGGTACCACCTCCGATGCCCGGGGATCGCAGAAATACACCCGGCACCCGGTCGGCCGACCCTCCCGCGCGGTACAGAGTCGGCCCTCCTGCCAGGGACAATTCCCCCGCTCGACCGCGGCCTCGACCTGTTCAGATGTGATGCCACGCCCCTCGGCTCGGCAGATCTCGACGCATCGGGCGACTTCCAGTCCGCTCGCATACAGACGATGTCCATGAGCCTCGAAGCGGCAGCAATTGCCGCTCGCCAGACACAGTGGTTTCAGCGAACGGATCGCATCGGCGATCTCCCGATGAATGTCGGCGATCTCTTTCCGGATCTCCGGCCTCTGGATCGCGGCGAACCACGATTTGATTTCGGAAACCCGTTCTGGATCGGCGTCCATCACCACGGCTTTTCTTCCGAGCCACGTTCGAGTTCGAGACGAGCGACGATCTCTTCGACCGTGAACAACTGCCCGGAGTCCATGCCTGGACATGGCGTGTTCCGCTTCGCTCGCGCCCATGCCTTCTTGCTCTTCATGAGCTCCGGCCAGAACGGCCAGGTTCGGCACTGGCTCGGCCGGGCTCCGTAGACACTGCAGATCGCCTTGCCGGGAATGCTCTCCCGGTCGAGGAATTCGCAGTCGTGGCCGAAACCGGTGAGATGCTCGTTGAGCGACCGATGCCCATCGATCATTCGAGTGTGACGCACCAGAAACTCGGGGTAGGTCTGACCGAGGACCTCCGCCATCGCTCTTCCCTCGTCGTCGTCGAACCAGACGGCACCCTCGCCGCCAGTGCAACAGTTCCCGCAACTCGTGCATTCAAAGCGACGGCCGTCCTCGAACCATCGAGGTTCGCCACCATCCGGCGATCCATTCGTCGTTCCGACTCGTCGCTCGTCAGTCACCGTGCATGCTCCCGTACCACNTCAACTGAGCCGTCCACCGGGCGTGCCCCAAACATCAGATCCGCCTCCCGGAGGTGGTTGGCTTCCACCGGATCCGGAGTTCGGGGCATCTCCATCGCCCCATTCATCGATCGCGATGGAATGCACTTCNGCCTGGCTTCGCCGAGGGGGGAGATCGGCGAGTTCCTCGGGCCGCTCGTCGAACGCCACTCGCTCGATCGAATAGACCCGATCCAGNAACCACTCACCACTTCCCTCGACTGATTTTTCGATCAGATCCTCCGCTTCTTCGAGACTTCGAGCCGTGGCCCACACCGCGATGTACGCCCCACCGATCTTGCCATCGATCGGATCGGCCATCGCGATCGAATGCCAGAGCGTGAAGCCCAGCTCTCGTCCACCATCATCGACGTTGGAATGGGGATCCACGTCGAGTTGGAGGCGCCAATCATCCCGAAGTTGAAGCAGAAGTTCGTCCAGATCCGGCGAATGTTCATCCTGAATGACCAGGATTTCACGCATGCGGTACGGAGGATCCACCCCGTTGAAGGCGTCCTCATCCCAGGTCTCGGACACTGGTTCGAGACCGTGTTGCTCGAGAATGCCTTCCACCGCATCCCGCATGTCGACCTGGCAATGCACGGAGATCGACTTCCAGGCATCNAGAAAAACCTCGAGAAACGGTTCGTCCGAGGTGGCGCCCACGCCGATCGAGACCTCTTCGAGCAGAATCGGCTCGAAATCCCGCCAAGTCGCGATGAAGTCATCGATGAAGAGCGGTTCGGACGCCATGTAGACGTCGATGGACCGGTAGGCATCGACCGAACCGATCTCCACCACCGGAGAGACCTCGCCCGGAAGAAGCTCTAAGAGCTCATGAAGAATGATCTGGAGCCGTTCATGGCTCACGGCGACCTGAAAAGCGTAGGTATCCGGTGATTCATCCTCGCCGGGCACGAACTCCACCACCCATCCCTGGCGGGGCGGCGGCGCGTCCAGACGNTCGACCCCCAGAGGNAGGGCGTAGCCCCCAACCACGAGCCGATCGAGATCCTGACGAAGAAGAAACTCCCGCATGCCATGATTCTACGAGGGGGCCGGGCGGCAGACGAGCCGATAAGACCAGCGGTTCGGGATATATTGCCGAAGAGCGGTGACCCGCTGCCATCGACACCCCGGAGATCAGAGCGGCATGAGCGAACGAGCCCATTGGGGATCCAGGACCGGTTTCATCCTCGCCGCCGCCGGCTCGGCGGTGGGACTGGGGAACATCTGGAAGTTCCCGTACATCACCGGAGAGAACGGTGGCGGGCTCTTCGTCCTCGTCTATCTCGTCTGCATCGCCGCGGTCGGCATCCCGATCCTGCTGGCCGAGGTCATCCTCGGGAAGTCGACCCAGAGTTCGACCGTCCCCGCCTTCCGAAAGCACTCCGGACCCGGCAGTCCCTGGATGGCCTTCGGATGGATGGGCGTGATCGCCGCCTTCGTGTTGCTGTCCTACTACGCGGTGATCGCCGGATGGACGATGCAATACGCGGTCGCCGCGATCCGAGGCGGCTTCGCTGGCATGTCGAACACCGACGTACAGGCGTACTTCGGAGAGGTCGCGAGCAACCCGACCAGCAACGTGCTCTGGATGCTGGTCTTCATGGCCATCACCATCGGCATCGTCGCGGGCGGCGTGAAGCGAGGCATCGAGACCGCCAGCAAGATCATGATTCCCGCCCTCGGCATCATGCTGATCGTCCTGGCGATCCGGGCCGCCCTGGTCGGTGAAGGATTCGACANGGCGGTNGACTTCGTCTTCGGCTTCCACGCCGAGGAACTCAGNGCCGGCGGCGTGCTNGANGCGTTGGGCCATGCGTTCTTCACCCTGTCGATCGGCATGGGGGCGATGGTCGCCTACGGCTCGTACCTCCACCGCAAGGACGACGCCATCACCACCGGAATCATCATCGGTGGCCTGGACACCGTGATCGCACTGGTCGCCTGCCTGGTCCTCTTCCCGATCACCTTCGCCTCCGGATTCGATCCAGCGGCCGGACCGGGACTCGTCTTTCAGAACATGCCGATCGCGCTCATGGATCTTCCCGGCGGCACGGCCTGGGCCACGATCTTCTTCGTGCTCCTCTTCTTCGCCGCCCTCACCAGCGCGATCTCCCTGCTCGAAGTCGCGGCGAGCTACTTCATCGATGAGAAGGGTGTCTCCCGTCGTGCCGCCACGATCGGCTGCGGCATCGCGATCATCCTCTTCGCCCTTCCGTCGGCCCTCTCCAACGGCTCGGCCCTCGGCGGCGTCTTCAACCAGGGGGTGGCGGACATCACCGGCAAGAACTGGTTCGATTCCGCCGACTGGCTGGTCTCGAACCTGATGCTTCCGATCGGGGGCCTCGGGGTGGCGTTGTTCATGGGCTGGAAAGTGACTGAAAAGGCCCGCCACGAAGGCTTCATGGAGGGTGCGAGACTTCGCAACCTCTACGTCGTCTGGCTCCTCCTGCTCCGCTGGGTCGCACCCGCCGCGGTCCTGCTGGTCTTCCTCCAGGCNATCGGCGTNCTCGACGTCGACGCCCTCTTCGCGGAAACTNCGACCANCGATCCCGACCTGAACGACGTCTCCTCATCGACATCCGNTGCCGGCGACGCCTGAGCCCATTCCATCCGCTCTTTTCGACTCCCCTGAGAGAACCGAACACATGACCTTCCTCGATCGAATGAACGACGTCCTCGGCGCCATCAACGGCGTCATCTGGGCGGACTGGGTGCTCTATGTCGTCCTCGGCGTCGGCGTCCTCTTCACGCTGTGGTCCGGCTTCTGCCAGTACCGGGCGCTCGCCCACGGCACCGCCGTCACGGCCGGCAAGTACGACGACAAGAACGATCCCGGCGCCATCAATCACTTNCAGGCGCTGTCCGCNGCCCTCTCGGCCACGGTCGGACTGGGCAACATCGGCGGGGTCGCTCTGGCCATCGCCCTCGGTGGTCCCGGCGCGGTCTTCTGGATGTGGATGGTCGGCCTCGCCGGCATGGCCCTCAAGACCACCAGCGTCACGCTGTCGATGCTCTANCGCGACNNNAGCNANCCCGACGAACCNCNNGGGTGGNCCGATGTACGTNGCCNAGNAGGGCGTTCGCNNANTGGGGTCTNGCCCCGNTNGGCANNGNGGTNGGCGTGATCTTCTGCATCACCCTGCTCATCTCCGCGNTCACCGGCGGCAACATGTTCCAGGCCTGGAACGTNGNGGNCNNCACNNANGAGGCCCTNGGAGNTCCNNNGNNCGGCGTNGGCATCATCCTCGCCNTCGTGGTTGGCGCGGTCATCCTCGGCGGTATCAAGCGGATCGGCCACGTGGCCGGAATCCTCGTGCCGTTCATGTGCGTGCTCTACGTCCTTGCTGGGCTCGTTGTACTCGTCATGTACATCGGTGAGATCCCATCGATGATCATGCTCATCTTCAGGAGCGCATTCAACCCTACCGATGCCGTCGGAGCCTTCGTTGGAGGAACCGTCGGATACGCATTCCTCCTCGGAATGAAAAGGGCGCTTTTCTCGAGTGAGGCCGGACAAGGGTCGTCACCGATCGCTCACAGCGCCGCGAAGACCAAGGAACCGGTCCGCGAGGCGGTGGTCGCCGGCCTGGAGCCATTCATCGACACCATCATCGTGTGCACCCTGACCGCCCTGGTCATCCTGTCGACCGGGGCGTGGGATCGCGGTGCCAAGGGGGAGGCGACGCTCGCGTCGACCCCGGTGGTCACTCAGGGCGACGCGATACCGAATGAGGGTGCGGACCCGGTATACGGTTGGCATGTCGGCACCTTCGGCGACGCGGACCCCTCCGACGACGATGACACCAAGACCTGGTACGTGCCACTACCCGGGAAGACCAAGCAGTCCAAGGTCATCACCGGAAAGAACTGGGGTACTGGAGACACCGTGTTCCTGGTTGCCGAGACCGATCAGCTCGACGAGAAAAAGACAGGCACCGCCCGGGTCCACGTCATGGGAGAAGTCGACGAACTCCAGGGCGGGGGATTCGTCGCGGTCTTCGAACCCGCGGTGATGACCAGCGCCACCAAGCCGACCTTCGTGGACATTGAGATCTACAAGGATTACAAAGGTGCGACCCTGACGGCCCATGCCTTCGATCGCGCGATCCCGGGGCTGGGCACGTGGATGGTGCTCATTGCCTCCTGGCTCTTCGCGATCTCGACCATGATCTCCTGGAGCTACTACGGCGAGCAGGGCATGGTCTTCATGCTGGGCAAGGGAAGCGTGATGCCCTACAAGGTCGTCTACTGCCTGATGATCATCGTCTCGACCCTGCCGATCATCCCGACGATCACGGAACTCGACAACCTGACCACACTCGGTACCGGGGTCATGCTCTGGGCCAACATCCCGATCATGCTGATCTTCGGCGGCATCGCCATGAAGGCGTACCACGACTACGGTCGTCGCCTGCGTTCCGGCGAGTTCAAGAGCCACGAGGCTCGCAACGTCGAGGACATGGCCAAGGAGTGACCGACCCGACCCTCGCGACCATTCCCGCCGCGACCGTGGCTGATGCCGCGGTCGCGGCGGTGCGCGCCGCGTGCGAGGAACACGACCTCGGACAGGAGGTTCGCGGCGTGGACAGCCTGCCCGAGCGGGAGATCCAGGCGATTCTGGCGGGCGGCTTCGAGAAGGCCGGCCTTCATCCGTTGCGAGAGGTTCGGTTCCCCCACCGCGCCGGGGAACCGATTCGCAGCGTCGGCACTCGGTGCGACTTCGTGCTTCGGCCCGAGGACGTTCCGCTGGACCTGGGGGATGAGATCGACGAGGAGGATGGGGAGGCCGCCGGTCTCTTCGCCGAGCTCGAGCCGGATCCCCCATCACCGCTCGACCCCGAGCAGGCGTTCTGGCTGGAGTTGAAGACCGGCGCCGCCTGTCGGGACCTCGGAGATGCGGGCGACCTCTCCACCCTGCCGAAACGGGTCACCGTCGATCTCGCCCGCCTCGCCCACGCTCGAGGCATCCGACAT
>NYSW01000067.1 GCA_002683195.1 Phycisphaerae bacterium | reverse complement strand
GGTCGCGGAGGCTGTTTTCTACGGTCGGTACGATGCCGGATCCAGTGAACACCGTCCGGAGTCGTCGATGACCCTCGATCAGGATCGCATGGTTCGAAATCAGGTGATGGAGATGCTGCAGGCCGGCCATGTCGGCATGGCGGAGGACCTCTGTCGCGATCATCTGACCAGACGCCGTCGTGACCACGAGGCGACGGCGATGCTTGCCCAGATCCTCTTTCGAGCCGGCCGCCTCGAGGAAGCTCGGACGACCCTCGCCAAGGCCCTCGGGCGGGAAGCAAAGCGGCCCGACTACCAGGCCCTGATGGGAGAGATCCTGGCCCATCTCGGAAGCCATCGCGAAGCTCTTGATCGATACAACCGAGCCCTGAAGCTTCATGGTCGATACGACGGTGCGGTGGCCGGCAAGGCCGAGACGCTGCTTCGCATGGGTGAGCCGGAGCGGGCCATTCGATTCCTCGACGATCGGCCGTCTTCGGTCGACGAACAGCCCATGCTCGCCATCGTGAAGGCCAGGACGCTCGTTCGGTTGGAACGCTTCGAGGAGGCACGGTCGCTGGTCGACCGACATCTGCCGGGCGACCGTCTGTCGCCGGAGCATCGTCGTTCGCTCCACTTCGCGGGGGCCGACGCCACCGCGGGCATCGGTGATCTCGAGTCGGCGGCGTCGCGGTACGGGGCGGCGAATGGGGTTGCGCCCGGTGACTGGGATCCGGCCGAGGCCCGGGAGCAGCGCGAGCAGGCCGAGAGGTTCTTCACCGCCGACGCGATGGCGGCGCTCCCGCGATCGGGATGCGAGGACGAGTCACCGATCTTCATCGTGGGCATGCCTCGCACCGGTTCCACCCTGGTGGAACAGATCATCGATGCCCATCCACAGGCAGCCGGACTCGGAGAACTCGACGCGCTGCCGATCCTGGCATCGCAGCTCCCGGAGACCGATGGAGACGGCGCGTCGTACCCCGAGTGTCTCGGGCGGATGGACGCGACGTCGTTGACCCGGGCGGCCGATTCCTATCTCGAGGTGACCCGACGCCTGGCGCCGAAGGCGGAACGACGGGTGGACAAGCAACTCGGAAACTTCGGCCTGCTCGGGCTCGTCGCCATGCTGTTTCCCAAGGCACGGATCATCCACTGTCGGCGCCATCCGATGGACGCCGGCCTCTCCTGCTGGATCCGGAAGTTCGCGCCGGGGACCAACGGTTGGACGGGGACGCTCGAGGGCATCGCCGAGTTCCACCGCGAGTGCGAGGCCTGGATGGCGCACTGGCGGGTGGTACTACCGCTTCCCATCCTCGAGGTCCGCTACGAGTCGCTGGTGCACGATCTCGATGGAGAAGCCCGGCGTCTGATCGACTTCTGCGGTCTCGAGTGGGATGATCGCTGTCTTCGATTCTGGGAGACCGGTCGCACCGTCCTGACCCTGAGCGCGGATCAGGTGCGACGACCGCTCTATGCTCACGCGGCTGGTCGACATGCGGCGTGGGGGGCGACGCTCGATCCGCTTCGCGAGGGTCTGGGAGAGATGGTCGAGCGCTATGAGGTCGCCCAGACCGATGGTTCGATCTGAGATCCCGGCGGGGCGGTCGGGTGTCGTGGGTGTCCGCGCCGCGGTGAAAAAACAGGTGATCGAGATCTTCAAAAGCCCTCTCCGGGGATCGACGGGCGGATCGAGCCCGGATTTCCGCGTGATCCCACCCTTCAAGTGAGGCGATCGTTTTTCCGTCCGGTAGCCTTGGCGCATCCGGACAGGGAATCGGCCAGGTCAACTGAGGCCTGCTCGGATATCACCTTGGGGGAACACGTCGATGGTTCTTCTTCTTCCGGTCGGGCTTCTGCTGTTGATCACGGCGATCCATGTCGCGCTGAGATGGGTGGCCGGAAGGCTGAGAGTGCAACGCGAGGCGTGCCCCGGGTGCGGCCACCCCGTGCACGGTCTGGCGGAGCCGCGGTGTCCTGAATGTGGAGGGGACCTCGGGGCGGGCGTGGTCGGGGTGGGAAGGATCCGGCCCCGACACGGTCTCTGGTTGGGCGTGGTGGTCCTTCTGCTGGCGGTGATCGTGCCTTGGGCCTTTCTGGGGGTGATCAATGCCCGATGGAACGACATCAGCCGATGGGCGGGGTTGATTCAGACGGTGGTCGAGCTGGACCGCGTGGTCACGGTCGGCATCGATCAATCGAATCGGATGTCCGTGGCGAGTGTCGCGAATTTCGTGATGGAGAACGCCTCCAACGCGACCGGTGAGGTCGAGGTCACCCTCCGGTCGGACGACGATGAACTCGCGGTCTGGAAAGCGATCGGACCGGTCGTGGGAACGACCGTGGGGGGCGTCATCATCGATGGGATGGACGCGGTGGACGCCCTTCGCCTGCAGGTCGCCCCGGACAGCGATTCGCCCTTCGCCCCGATCCTTCACGACCCGGACGATGCCGTGATTCTCGCTCGGACCATCGCCACCTATGCGAACCCCGCTGGTGGGGTGTCCTCAAGCGTCAGTGACCGTCGAGGTCAGTCGATGTTCAATGGTGGCATCTCCACCACCAGCAACAACCGGATGGGACTGGTCCGGCCCTCCGAGATCTGGTTCGTCCCGGGCTTTCTGATCTCCGGCGTGATCTTTCTGGCGTACCTCTGGCGCGGGGTGCGGATTCTCCGGGAGCGTGGCCGTCTGCAGCCATTCGAGCCACACGTCGAACGCGGGTGACGTCGTCGATGGTGAATGCACCGGCAGGAACCTGTTTTTCCGCGCCGGCCTTGGTCTGAAACCGGCTTCGTGCAAGCATCGGTCCGGGACCGGGATTCAAGTCGGTTGGCAGGATGCTGCCGCTGGTTTCAGACATCGAACACGAATACGCGGTCTCGATCCTGGTCATCCCATCCTCACTCCGTGTTCACGAGACGGTGGTCTTCGGGAGCGGCTCGGGTGTCTACGAGTGGATCGCGAGTCGACGTCAAGCGTTTTCAAGGAGTTCGTCGATGACCTTCGAGGCTCGTTCGGCCCACGCATCCCAGGTCAGCTTGGTTCTCGCGTGTTCCCGGGCGCTTTGTGAGAGGCGTTGGTAGCGGGCCTGATCCGAGACCGTCCACTCCAGCGCGTCCACCCATTCATTGATCGGGGCATCGACGTCGAGCAGGCGTCCGGTCTCCCCTTCGATGACCGAAAGTGGAAGGCCTCCGACCCTCGAGACCACCGACGGAATCCCGGAACTGCTCGCCTCCGCCACCGAGAGCGGGCACATGTCAGCCTGTGTCGGCAGGAAGTTGACGTGACAGCGTTCCAGGGCGGCCAAGTGCTGCGCTCGGTCGGCGGGGTCTTCCAGGCGGAGCCGCCCCAACGACCGAACGGAGGTCCGGTCCGCGGCCGGACAGGACGGGCCTCTGATGAATCACGCCACGGCGGGGAACATCATGGACGGCCTTGGGTCGTACCGGCCGAGACGGAGGTCGGGTCAGGGCTCCGAGTCCGGCCGAAATTGTCGACGGCTGCGTTCATCTTCGGTCGGCTTTGTATTCGAACACCTCCCGGAGAGGCTTCCTGAAGACCCGGACTATGTGGAGAGCGACCTCGAGTGACGGGGAGTACTTCGAAGTCTTCAAGTACTGATTGTTTTCATGGTCGCCGATATCTTCCCGGTCTGTTCTGGCGGGAGGGGTGCGATGAGGTTGGTCATGCCGGTCTTCTCCCAGAAGAAAAGAGGCTGGGTGCTTCGGACGCGGTGATCGTGTCCATGAGAACTGTTTGCAAGTGATTCAATGCTCGAAGGTCGTGGAGAACGCGGGCGACTGCGAGCGCGTCGTCCTGCCGAACTCGCCTGCCGGGCACATCGACTTCTCGGATGATGGGTTGATTGGCGAGGCGGGGGGGCGGCTCGTCGTTCGCGGATGGAACGGCGGCAGGTCGTCGACCTTGATTCAATCGTCGTTGATCTGCCCTCCCGTTCAGGATCGTCGTGGGTCGGAAGTGCTCACGCCCGATAGGGAATCTTCAGGAGTCGAGCCTGCTCACCCGGGCTGGCAACAGGCGCAGTCGCCGGCATCGAGCTCGCCGGTCAATCCAAGGACCGTGGTCAGACCATCCATGCGCGTCGGATGCGGGACCATGGAACGCTCGATCCACCTGGCCGACTCCATGAGATCGTCGAAACCATCACCCCCAAGCGTCCGTTTCATTCGTCGCTGGGCCTTCTTCTGCTGCTCCTTGGCGTACTTCTGCTCGTATGCCTCGCTGATCCCGGNNGGGATCGCCAGGAATCCAAGGACGGTCATCATGCCGTCGCGGTCTTCCTTGCATTCGAGTCCGTCGAGGACCTTTCGCAGGCTCCTGGCGACAGCGGCATCCCGTTCGTTGTCGCGCTCGAGACGCTCGATGGCCTGTTCGACTCTCTGTTCGTGGTTCATGCATCAGATGTTATCTCCGTTTCGCCTCAGGCTCCATGGATTACCGTCGTTCCATGTCCCTTCGTGGAATCCCTGCCCTCGGACCCTGTCGCGTCCAACGCCACCTCAGGCGAGGCGGCTCGGAAGTCGTCTCCCGGATAATGCCGGGAGGGACACCGTGATGTCCTGATCGAAGTGTGGGTCTCACGCAACCGGTCCGCTGTCGCAGCCGTGCCGCAAGCGAATCGGTGATATCTCCCCGGGGGAGCCCCCGTAGAGGCCGGTAAACGCGAGAGGAAGGATTGGAGGCTTCAGTCGACGGCTTCGTCGACTGGAACCGGCGATCGGTTCTGGACCCTGGTCGTCATTTTTCGAGCCGAACCAGAAAACGGGGATCGCGCAGCGTCGCCGGCACCAATCACCGGCGTCAGCAGGAGTTCCGGGGGCGGGTTCCCGGAAAGACTTCGCCGAGGTGAATTCCGTGAGACCAAGGCGATGGTGGGTTGTGTTAGCCTCAACCGGTCAGACCTTGGAGAAAGCCTCATGATCGATCATCTGCTCTTCGTCTACGCCTTCAATCTTCGGCATGCTGGTCACCTGGTCGAGGGCCTCACGCCCGAGCAGGGAGTCGCCCAGCCCGGTGGACTGGTCAACCATGTCGCGTGGTCGATCGGCCACCTCGCCCTTACGTCGGACGTCGTGGCGATGGAGCTCGGTCAAGCGCAGGTGTTCCCTCCCGAGTGGATGGAGCGGTTCTTCCCCGGGATGCCGATCACCAGCGACGTCGGTGCCTATCCGCCGCTCCCTGAACTGCTCGCCCAGTTGGAGATCTCCCACGCTCGACTCTCAGCCCTGATTCCGACTCTGTCGGCGAAGGACCTCGAGGTCGAACCGAAAATGGAACTCGTTCGCCGGCGGTACGCCAAAGTCGGGCAGTTCGCGACCTACGCCATGACGGCGCACGAGGGCGTGCATCTCGGGCAGGTCGCCGACATCCGCCGAGCGCTCGGACTCGAGAACACGGATCTCTGAACCAAACTGAACTCGGGATCGCAGGGTGTCAGGCTCGACCGGGTTCGATGCGGCTGCGGCACGGTCCCGGCCCGCCATCGACATGAAGCAGGATTCGAAAGAGATCTTCCCCGGACGCGACCTGGCCGGAACCCGTCGGCCGGCCCGATGCAGACGGTCATTTTCGCTGCTTCGGCGTTTCGTACTCGAAGACATCGTGAAGTGGCTGCCCGAACGTGTGGGCGATGCGGAAGGCGACTTCGAGGGACGGCGAGTATTTTTCACCCTCGATGGCGTTGACGGTCTGGCGGGTGACGCCGATTCGATCGGCGAGCTGCTGCTGGGTCATCCCGTCGGCGAGACGGCGAAGGGTCCGGATGCGGTTGCGAATTCTGGTCTTGTCCCGGCCCATCTCAGAAGCCCCGTCGATAGGCGACGAGCTGGAGCGTGTAGCAGATCACCTGGGAGAGGAACATCGACAGGAGCAGGATGTTGGCGATCCATGCAGGAGTGATCGACAGGGCCAGGCATCCGATGGCGATGATCACGCCAGTGCCGAGCATCCATGCCGATCGTGCTTCGGACCGCCACGAGATCAGTCGATCGCGTTCGTCACAATCTTCGGGGCTGGTCATCGCGGCTGCGACCGCATGGCCAGCGACGTTCACCACGATCATCAGGATGGTCGCGGCGATGAACAACGGGATGAACGGGCCGATGGCCCCCGCATCGCGAACCAGCATCGTGCCCGCGACGATCAGGTAGCCGCCGAACACGAGCAGCATGGCTGCAAGCTGTATCCAGATGCTTTTTTCTCCGAACGAGGTTTCAATGGTCGGGTGTTCGTCTGGCTTCATGATGTCAAAGATACTTGACACGGCGTCGTTGTCAAGTTTTATTGACATGCGGTGTGGTGGCTCGTCGGGATCGTGGCTGGAATTCGAAACCGACACCGGCGAAGTGCCGGCCGCCGGGTGCGGGCAATCGGATTCGAAGGACGGGCGGGGGGGATCCCGGGGCTGGATCGAGCCGAACTGGGATCCCGTCTCCCGGTCATGTCGCGGCGAAATCGTGCGCGGGATCAGCCGGTCGGCGGCGACGAGAGATTCCTTTGAATCGAGACCAGCTTGCGTTTCGTGGAACGAAAGGGAACGATCCCGAATCGGTGCCAGTGCCGATACCAGTTCCGATTGAACCGACGACTCCGCTCGACCGCCGCTTGGAAACTCGGACCGAGCTCCGCGATTCGAGCATCGAAGCGTTGCATGGCGTGAGCGTGGAGCTCCAGGTCGAAGGCGTTTCGCTCGGCGATCAGGGCGAGCAGATCCGGCGGGGTTGAAGATCCGCCGCCCTTCTTCGGTGCGACGTTCCACGGCATGTACCCTCGCCGTGGCCAACCGAGTTCGGTACGAAAAAGTTGGAACGTCTCGTCGAAGCGTTCCGTGAAACCCACCGCGGTGAACTCCTCGTCGACGTTTCGAATCGCGAGCTCGAGGTGCGACCTGGTGGTGGGGCCGGCGTCGGGCTGAACGCCGGCGAGCCGCCTGACCTGGCCGTTGTCGAGTTCGGGAAGGGAGCGTGCTTCGAGGATCTCCGCGAGCGTCGAGCGACTGGCGATCCGGTGGTAGCCGTTCCTCGGATCCCTGAGTAGGTTCGAGTAGGCGGAAACCACCCGTTTGACTGGATCGCGAAGCATCGTGATCACGCGGGTCTCGGGAGGAAGATGATCGCGAAAGCGAATGCTGCAATGTCCGCTGGAATACTTCAGGGAGCTCGGACTGCGACTTTGAACGGCGGCGATCGCCGCCGGTTGATCGTCGGAACCGTTCCAGTCGAGCGGGATATGAAAAATCCTGGGATCGACGATTCCCGGAATCCGTCCGTGAATCGACGCTGCGATCGCGAAGAGCGCCGTGCCCGCGGTCTTCGGGATGTGGACGAAGAGCACGGGGGGGGCGGCGGAGCTCGGGTCCGAGTTCGATGNTGAAGCCGTGACGGAAGACATCGGAACCAGCCTAGTGGATCCCACCAGTTCCTGAAGTATCGATCCTTTGCGAGTTGGAGTGTCGTTCGTGAGGAATCGATTTCAAGAAGAGGCCTGCGAGCCGGCGCCGTCGCTTTCNGCATCCGCGTCCCTGAGCGTCGTCGGGCCGAGTCGGCGAAGTTCGCCGAAGCCGGTGATGGCCTCGCCGTCGATCTTCAGCACGCGTCGGCCATGCCCGGAACGCGAGAAGTCGCGGCGAATCGGGGCTTTCGATGGACAAACGGGAGTGNCGGTATTCGAACGTTCCATGGGGATTTCGCGGATCGGGAATGGACACGCTGTTCTGATCCGGATCATCGCCTCCTGATAATGTGACGCAACCTCTTCGGCATCACCGGAAGGACCGGATCCGTGCCGATCATCTGCATTCTCGTGTTCCTCGGCTTTTTCGGTGGCGCTCTGGTTTCGCCGGTGCTGTCGCCCATGTTCCTCCATCCCGTCGAACATGGGGTGCTTCCCGACGGAACGACGATGGCACGGCGGGTCTTGCTGCTCGGCGTGGCCATGGGCATGATGCGCCTGGGGGAGTTCTTCGGTTCCCCTCTGCTCGGTCGCCTTTCGGATCGGCATGGAAGACGACTCGTCCTGGCCGCGGCGATGGCGGTCACCGCGCTCGGTAACTTCGTGATCGCCTGGTCGATCGCGGTCGACCAGGTCTGGCTGGTCGTGCTCAGTCAGTTCCTGATCGGATTCACCGGGGTGCTCCTGGTACTCGCGCAAGCCGAAGTGGCGCACCGCTGGGTCGGGGTCGAGAAGACCCGCCGCTTCGGATACGTGTACCTCGCGAGCAGTCTCGCGTACGTCTTCGCCCCGGTGATCGGTGGACACCTCGCGGACCGCAAGTTCTTCGAATGGGCGTCGTATCCACTGGTATTCGTGGTCGCAGGCCTGGTCTACGTCGGTGCCGTCGCGCTCGTGCTCTGGAAGTTCCCGGCGACGCCGGTCGATTCCGCGACGGCCCCGGTTCGTCGTGGCGCCGTGGTCGAATTCGGCGAGGCATTTCGGCTGCCATCCTTCCGGATGCTNCTGCTGGTGAACTTCTTCCTGTACCTGGGGATCGACTTCGTTTTTCAGTTCAATTCCGTNTTCTTCGTGCAGAAGTGGTCGTTCACCTCGTCGGAAGTCGGCTGGTTGATGTCCTACACGAGCCTCTCCATGGTCGCGACGCAGTGGCTGCTGATCCGGCCGGTCGGCCGCCGATTGGCCCCCCGCGCGGCGACGGCCGCGAGCGCCATCGTCCTTGCCGTGCTTCTCGGGTTCCAGGTCGCGCCGGATCGCTGGCAGTGGCTGATCCTGATTCTGCCGCTGGTGGGTGGGGCGATGTCGCTGGCGACGACGAACATGTCCGCACTGCTCTCGGACACCGCCGGTGACACGGCGCAGGGCAGGATGCTCGGAGTTGCGCATTCCGTCAGGGTCTTCGGCTCGGCGGTGCTCTGCTTCGGTGGCGGGGTGCTGGCCGGCTTCGCCCCCCAGTATCCGATCCTGATCGGTGCCCTCGCGGCTCTGATCGCAGGGACGCTGCTCCTGATCCCGATGATGAACAGGAGGGTGCCGACGGCGTTGGAGCCTTCGTTGGGAGAGGCGATGGCGAGCTGCGATGAGTAGCATGTTCGGCCGGAATCACGAGAGAAGAATGCCTCGGCAACGCGAATGTCCATCGTTCCATCGGGCCGACCATGGAAGACTCATACGCCATGATTTTCACCGACCTCGGTCGAGTCGCGCCACATGACCGTCCACTGCTCGGAGCCGGCCTTGAACGCGACCGATGCCCCGTCGGCATCGGTCGCGATCCGGAGTGCCGGTCTCGACCCGCTCCTCGAAATCGTTGCCTTGGTCGTGGAAGCATGAGTGTTACGATTGAAATCGGAGGCGACGTGTCGTTTCAGTTGCCCTGGCAGTTCGTCATCATGGAGTCATCGTCGTGATTGGATTCGAGTGCGAGGGAAGCCGGGAGGACCGGCGTCGTCATCTGCAGGAGATGCTGGGTCGGAACCGGGTGTGGTTCCATGACGACCCCGGGGTCGCGGAGATCATGCTGGACTTGCAGGTGATGCACCTGCTTGATGCGATCAGGAGATCTTCGGANCCCCAGTGTCATGCCTCGCTCGTGGACGCCGGCTTCGGTCCCTTGAGGGAACTGACCCTCCGGCTGGATCGTCTCGAGGCGTTCGGGATGATCTGCCATCATGCCGCCACGAAGGAGACCCCATCCGGATTCCTCGCGGTGGACAACGTGCTCTGCGTGTTTCATGACGGTACGCAGGCAGCATTGGAATTCTTCGATCGCTATCGCGCGATGGTCAGTGAGTTCAACGACGGGATGCCGATCGCCGTCGAGGAGGAGCGAGCGGATTCGATCCTCACGGATCGCGTCTTCATGTTGACTCCGGGCGAGTATGCGCACATCGAAGCAGCGCTCTACCGGGCCTGTCGGGAATGTCGTGCGTTGGAGGATCGGATCGGCCAGTCCGATTCCGAGGAGGCGACGAAAACGCCGATCCGAGTCATGGTGCGGATGACGAAGGTCGCCTGCGAAGGTCCGCTGCTCGCTCCGTTGGCCTATTTCGATCGGCAGGATCTCGAGCAGGCGGAGTCGACGTTCAAGGCCATTCGTGGTCGACTGACACCACGGCAGAACGACATCGCCTCGCTCCTGCTTGATGGTTCGACGGCGGCGGNGGTCTCGGAGAAGCTCGGGATCTCGGTCAACACGGTGAAGTCCGCGATTCGAGAGATCTACAAGCGGGTCGGCGTCTCATCGAAGGCGGAGTTCGTCCAGCGCATGACGGATTGAACGACGGCGAGCGAATCACTTCGGGCATTCGGGAAACCGGAGGGTTCCGGGAAAAAAAAGACCCCGCCTGCTCCGAAGGGAACAGGCAGGGTCTGGTGGGTTTGATTCGCCCTGAAAGGATCAGGATCAGGGGCAGGGGCCCCAGAAGGCGACGAGCAGTCCCAGGTCGGCCGAATTGGTCTGGCCGTCCTGGTTGAGGTCGGCGCCGTCGGTACCCCACAGCGCGATCAGAAGGCCGAGGTCGGCGGAGCTGACCTGGCCGTCGTGGTTGAGATCCCCAAGGCAGTCCTCCTCGACTATTCGCAGCTTGAAGTTGAAGGTGATGGCGCTCGGAGGCGAGAAGTCGAAAGGGAANCCATTCTCGACGATGAATCTCGGAAAGAAAGAAGTCTTGAAGAGACTCGTGGGTTCGGGCGATTCGACGCCACCATCCCCGTATTCGAAGTCCACTTCACCGACATCCCCATTCTGGAACGTGGCGACCGCGGTACCGGAGTCGAATTCCCATTCAGCGCCGCAGTCGATGCCGTCCGCCGGTGCGAGAAAGGAGAGGCGATCCCCGATGTCGAATCCGATGACGTTCGACTGTGTGCCGTCGGGGAGGTTCGAGACGAAACCCTGGATCTGGCTCCAGATGGTGCCTCCGTTGCGATGCCGCCAGGTGATGGCGATGTCGGTCTCGTCACCGGAGAACGTCTGCTCGACCTCGACCTCGAGCTGCGTCAGGGTTCCGTTGGTCGGCCGGGCGAGTCGAACGGGCCCGCCGTTGACGTGGGCCCGGTTCTTCAGGCTCGTGGCATTGGTGAAGGGTCCCATCGCGAGGTTGGTCAGCGGTGGTTCTCCATCCGGAGAGTCGCCACCGACGATCACCGACGAGTACGTATCACCCCCGTTCGCAAACGTGGCGGTGGAGGTGAGGCCCAGGGTCAAGCCGAACAAAGTGCTGGCGAGGAACGCACGCATGGATCGATCTCCGGTCAGGGTTTGAGTCTTCGTCGTGAAATGGCAGCGACGAATCGAGATGATTTTTCAAACTAANCGGCGTTACGTGTGGGGCGTGGATTTTGTCGTATGTCGTTGGCTTCGTTTCGCTTTGCCTCGTGGCTACCACCTCTTTGGGGGGTATGAAATCGATTTGAGAAGGGATATCGGTACCGCGATCGCGGTTCGCCGCAATCCGGAGCTCGAAGGTTCCTTGCACCTCGATGTGGAAGAGAATCCCGCCCGCACTGGTGGGCCCCGCCGAACGGAAGCGGCATGCCTGCGAGTTGTATCCAGATGCTCTTTTCCTCGAGCGAGGTTTCCAGGCCGGGCCGTTCGATCACCTCTTCGGTGTCGAGGAGAATCGACATTCTGCGGTGTCGAATTCCCGACGNATTCAGTGGGGTGAATCGCTCTGAACGAGACCGGATGGGCGTTGTTTGACATAATAATTCAACTATGGCATAATCATGCCATGAACCCAGCCCGACGCCGATCCCTGATCCTCGAACTCCTTCGCAAGGGGCCGGTCCCGAACCAGCAGGAGCTTGCCGTTCGCCTCCAGGAAGTCGGGGTCGTCGCCACCCAGACCACTTTGAGCCGCGACCTGGCCAGTATCGGCGCTGTCAGGAACAGTTCGGGATACCACCCACCCGATGCCTCCACGCCGGGAAACGCCGGCCCTGCCAGCGACGACCTGGGGGGGCTCGTACTGGGGGCCGAGGTCGGTACCACTCTGCTCGTGCTGCGAACACCCGCCGCTCATGCTCATCCGGTCGCCCAACGCATCGATGCCCTCCATGACCCGTCGATTCTCGGGACCATCGCCGGGGACGACACCGTGTTCGTGGCGACCAGCGACCAANGNAGCGCCCGTCGACTCGCCGCTGAACTCTTTCCCACCGGTACGACCGCGGGAGATGCCTGAACGATGCCCACCGTCTCCGTCATCGGTGCGACCGGTTATGCCGGCGCGGAACTCGTCTCCCGGCTCGTCGGTCACCCCGAGATCGCGATTTCCACCCTCACGGGTTCGGGCCGGATCGANGTCGCCGCGGCGGATCTCGCCGATCTCCATCCGAGACTCCGTGGCGCGATCCCACTTCCACTCTCACCCCTTGATCCCGANTCCATCCATGCCGAGCGACCCGATGCGATCCTCCTCGCCACACCTCATGAGGCGAGCCTCGAACTCGCTGCCTGGTTCGTCGATCGGGACATCCCGGTGGTGGACCTTTCCGCCGCCTTTCGTCTTCCCGACCCCAGGCTCTACCCGACCCATTACGGATTCGAACACGACCGTCCCGATCTGCTCGAGGCCGCGGTCTACGGCCTCCCCGAGCTCGAGCCTTCGAGACTCGCGACGGCGTCGCTCATCGCCGTGCCCGGGTGTTACCCGACATCGGTGATCCTGCCCCTGAGGCCCCTNGCCGAAGCCGGACTCCTGGACGNNCGCGAACCCGCCATCGTCGATGCGANCAGCGGGGTCAGTGGCGCCGGCCGCGGCCCGAAGGCCGCGACTTCNTTCTGCGAGGTNAGCCTNCAGGCCTATGGCGTGCTTTCCCACCGACATGAACCGGAGATGGCCACCCATGCGGGTCTCGCCGTCATGTTCACTCCNCACCTCGGTGCGTTTGACCGCGGGATCCTNTCGACCATCCANGTGAAGCTNNCCGAGGGTGTCGANGAACAGGNNGCNCGNGCGCTCCTCNNCTCGACCTACGAAGCNCATCGGGGCNTCCAGGTGCTTCCTGCGGGGTCCTGGCCCAGCGTCGCGGCGGTCGTGGGCACCAATCGATGCGATCTGGGGCTCAAGGCCCGGCCTGAACACGGTCGCCTTCTCATCTCCAGTGCCATCGACAACCTCGTGAAGGGGGCGGCCGGGCAGGCGCTGCAGTGCCTGAACCTGCGACTGGGCCTGCCCATGAATCTGGGCCTCGATCCGACCCTCGCGGCCGTGGAGGACCACATCGCATGAGCATCGCCGCTTTTTCGTCGTCTCGTCCCATGGTGGTGAAGGTCGGAGGTGCGATCCTCGACGACCACCTCGCAAGGATCCAGTTCCTCTCCCGAGTCGCGGCCGCCCACCGGGCGCGGCCCATGGTGCTCGTCCACGGAGGTGGTGCCGCGGTGGATCGGCACCTTGAACGAATCGGCGTCCGGACCGAACGCATCGATGGGATCCGGCTCACGCCACCCGACCTCATGCCGGAGATTGCCGGGGTCCTCGTCGGCCAGGTCGGAACCATGCTGGTCGCGGACCTTCGAAGGCGGGGGGTCGCGGCCGTGGGCCTCCGCGTGGGTGACGATGACGGCATCATCATCGCCCCTCTCACGGCCGACTTCGATCCCGGCGCCGTCGGCACCGTCGCCGGTGGTCGAGCAGCCCTGCTGCCGTCGATCCTCGCCGCCGGACGAACCCCGGTTCTCGCTTCGATCGGCTTCCT
>NYSW01000123.1 GCA_002683195.1 Phycisphaerae bacterium | reverse complement strand
CGGCATCGTCGACCACGGCCAGATCCTCGACGGCACCTTCCTGGACCTCGACCAGAACGGCGTGCCGGATTGCTGCGATGCCGGCACCAACTGCGACCCGAATCTCGACGTCCCGGTCGAATATCCCACCATCCAGTCGGCCATCGACGCCTGTCCGGACGGAGGCACGATTCGACTCGCGCCCGGCGACTATCAGGAATCACTGGTGTTTCCGGCTCGTAACATCCGAGTGCTCGGTGCTCCGGAATATCCGTCGACCATCCGACTCACCGGTTGCTGCGGAACGAATGCGATCGTCGACGTCCGGGGGCCCTTCAACGGCTGGATCACTTTCGAAGGCGTCACCATCGCCCGAGGTCCCGCCTACGGTTTCACGGTCGATCGATCGGGCCTGAGACTCCTGGACTGCATCGTGAGAAACTGCGGGGATGCCGGCGTGATCCTCCACACCGCCGCCCGAGGCGAGTTCCGTCGCACCACCTTCACCCGGAACCAGGGCCGCGGGATGTACGCCTACGTGAACTCCTTCATCGACGCCGAAGACTGCGACTTCGTGGAAAACCAATGCCCGTGCTACGGCGGAGGCATCGGCCTGCACGTCGGCTCGGGGTGCGATGTCCGTGCCTCCCGCTTCGTGGGCAACTGGGCCGCGACCGGAGGGGCGATCGGTCTCTCCTTCTCTGGATCCCGGGTGTTCACCGACTGTGTCTTTGAAGACAACGAAGCCGATGGCGACCCGCTCTGGTCGACCGAGTTCGGCGGAACCGCCACGTCGGTCAACGGACTGTTCTGCGGCCACTCGACCGCGGACATCGGCGGCGGTTTCGTGGACGGCGGCGGCAACGACTTCCGACCCGGAGGCTGCGACCTCGGATGCCCGGCCGACTTCAGCGATGACGACGTGGTCGGCTCCGCCGATCTCGGCGTCCTGCTGGCCCACTACCGAGACTACGCCGGCTTCCCCCAGGGCGACCTGAACCAGGACGGCGAACTGGACGCGGGGGACCTCGGTCTCCTGCTGAGAGACTGGGGACCGTGTCCGGAGTGATCCCGACCCGACCACCAGACGAACATCGATCCGCCGGGTGAGTGGATCGTTCAGGGCCCGTCCGCCAACGCGGGCGGGCCCTGCTCCTTTGATGGGTGTTTCACCGGGAGGGTGCGAAGCGTCGGCGGATTTCTTTCGAGATTCGGTTCAAACCGCCTTCGGATGTCGCAGTCCCCGTGAACACCCCTCAAACCCCGGAGTATCGACATGAACATCCATCCGAATCATCTGGCCGTACTGCTGCCCGTTCTCGGTCTGACGCTGTCCGCCCAATCCGCGTCCAACGACTGCAACGGCGACGGCATCGAGGACCGACTCCAGATCCTCGACGGTTCCTACGAGGACCTCGACGGCAACTGGACGCTGGACTGCTGCGATGCGGGCCTCGCCTGCGACGAGGCATCTCCCACATCGATCTATGCCCCGAAGATCGCTCTGGGCGGAGGCTTCGGAGTGGGGATCACCGAGGACGGACGGGTCATCACCTGGGGCAGCGGCAACAACGGCATCCTGAATGTCCCCGCCGGCATCGAAGACCCGGTCCAGGTCGCGACCTGGGAAGGACACATCCTGGTCCTGCAGGCCGACGGTCGGGTGATCGCCTGGGGAGCCGACACCTACGGCCAGTGTCAGGTGCCCGGCGATCTCGCCCCGGCGGTGTCGGTCGCCGGCCTGAGCCGCGGTTCACTCGCCCTGCACCCCGATGGCTCCGTCTCGGGTTGGGGCGACGACTACTGGTGCGGCGCGGGCACCAGCTCGCTGGACATGCCCGTCCAGTCGAACATTCGTGAAATCGCCGGCGGTAATGCTCACTGGCTCTATCGAACCGCCAGTGGCATGGTGATGGGTCGCGGCTGCAACTGGAACGGCCAATGGAACGTCCCGGGCAATGCCCAGGCTCCGGCGGACTTCGAAGCGACCGAATCGTGGTCGTGCGTCCTCTCCCCCTCCGGCACGGTTCATGCCTTCGGCTGGGGGGGCTTCGGCCAGCTCGAGGTTCCTTCGGGATCCGGCTGGACCGACATCGCGACGGGAGCGTACTTCGGGCTCGCCCTGAACCTCGACGGCACCATCGCGGCCTGGGGCCGCAACGATGCCGGGCAGTGCGACCCGCCCGCCAAGCTCCAGGACGTCCGGTCGGTGGCCGCGGGCAGTCGATTCTCCGCCGCGATCCACGCCGACGGTTCATTGACGACGTGGGGAAGCAACAGTGTCGGCCAGTGCGACTGGCCGAGCCAGGAACGGTTCCAACTTCACGACGTCGATTGCAACGGCAACGGTGTGGCTGACTGGCGGGACCTGCTGGAAGGCACCGCCGAGGATCTGGACGGTGACGGTGAGCTTGATGACTGCCAGAACCCCGAGACTCCCTGCCCGACCGACCTCACCGGCGATCGCGTCACTGATGCCATGGATCTCGGCATCCTCCTCGCCCTTCGGGGAACCGACGGCCAGGACATCCCCCAGGCCGACATCGACGGCGACGGCATCGTCTGCTCGCCCGATCTGGGACTGCTGCTGGCCGGATGGGGACCCTGCCCGGAATAGATCGATCGTCCATGCTTGAATCGTGAAGCGAGGCTCGTTCATCTTCGAACGAGCCTCGCTTCTCATTCGTTCCCTGCGTGATCGACGCCGACGACCGAACGGCTCGATCAGCCCTGCAGAGCCGCCAGCTCCGATGCGTATCGATCGGCCTTCTCGCCGAATCCCTCGCCGGGTTCCTCGCGTTCGAGCGTGCGGTACCGCTCCACCAGTTCCAGCAGGATCGATTGGTAGAGCCGGCGTTGGATCCCGGTCGTCGGATGCGCTTCTCCCTGTCCCTGGCGGGAGCATTCGTAGGCATCGCGAAAATGACCGCAGGCCGGCTCCAGCCGGCCCTGGTCGTACAGCACCCTTCCCAGGCCATCGTGGGCGCTGGCGATGTCGGGATGAACGTCGCCATGGAGCCGGCGAGCGCCGTCGAGGGCTTGGTTCAGATTGGCCATCGCTTCGTCGTACCGTTCGAGTCTTCGGTAGGAATCACCGAGATTGCTCCGGACCCACAGGGTCACCTGGTGATCCGCCCCGATCAATCCGGAGGAAAGACACCGGGCCAGCGCCGTCTCCAGCAGCTCCGCCCCTTCAGCGGGACGACCGTCGCGAGCATGGACCTGCCCGAGGTTGTTCATGACCTGCAGGGTGTCGGCATGATTCGGTCCCAGCGACCTCGAATACCAGTCGTACGCCTCCTCGTACGCGGGCCGGGCGGATTCGTAGTCCTGCTGCATCAGAAAGAGATTGGCCAGACCGCTCATCGTTCGAAGGGTGGAGTGATGGTTTCCCCCACGGGTCCGCTTCCAACCCGCCAGCGCCTCCTCGTATCGAGGACGGGTCTCCTCGAACCGACCGGTCAGGCGATAGCACATGCCGAGGTTCGAGATCCAGCGAAGCGTGCGGGGATGATCGTTGCCCAGGACGCGTCGAGCCCGGGGCACGAGTTCCTCGTAGATGATGGTCGCATCGGCGAAGTCCCCCTTGATCAACAGGAGATCGGCGAGATCGGAGACGGCCCGCATCGACTCGGGATGATCCTCGCCATGGAGCTTGCGGGCGATCTCCTGGCGCTCGAGGTACAGGGTTCTCGAATCGTCGTAACGATCCTCGGCCCGGCGGACCCGGGCCAGCCCGGCCACCGCAGCAAGAGTCTCGGGATGCACGTCGCCTCGGGTGCGCCTGAGACCAGCCAGCGCCTCCTCCAGATGCATGCGTGCCTCCTCGGTACGCCCCTCGATCCGGTCGATCTGGCCCAGGTCGACCCTGGTCACTAGGACGATCGGATCTCCCGGGGGCAGCGACCGCCTCGCCGACTCCAGGGCGGCTTCGAGTTCGACCCGCGCCTCGGGATAGCCGCTTGCCTTGAGGTGGGCACGGCCGAGGAGGTGTCGGGCCTGGATCGAATCGGGATGATCCTCGCCCAGGGCGCCGGCCAGAAGATCGGCGGATCGTTGGCGATTCTCGATCCCACGCTCGAATCGTCCGAGATTCATCGCCGATTCCGCCACCGCCTGGAGCAACCGGGCCTGAAGAACCGGCTGTTCACTGAAGCGGTCGTCGATCGCCTCGACCGCGGGCTGAAGGAGATTGGAATCGATCGACCTGGAAGCAAGGCCGGTGAAGTCCATGCCGGCCAGAAGGTCGTCATGCGTGGCGACCATCAAGGCGAGGTCTTCCTCGGGAAGATTCATGCCTTCGGTGGCCAGGCGAACCTGTTCCTGGAGATCCGACCTCAACCCGGTTCCCATGGTCTCGGGCTGAATGCGTTCGAGCTGCTCGGACTGGAAGCTCGAAAGGATTTTCAGTTCCTTCGCTCGTCGTTCCGCATCGGTCCGTGCCTTGGACGCCTCCACCGCGAACCACACGCTCACCGCGGTCGCCACCACCAGCGTGGCGGCGAGCATGCCGCCCACCGCGATGGGGACGCGGCGTCGCTTCACGAACTTCCGCAGCCGGTATCCCGTCGATTCCGGGCCCGCCTCGAGCGGTTCGCCGTCGAGGTACCGCTGCAGGTCGCGGCCGAGGTCGTGGGGCGTCGCGTACCGCTCGCTGCGAAGCTTGCGCAGCGCCTTGAGCGGGATCCAGTCGAGCTCGCTCGCCAGGCTCTTCTGCAGCTGGTCGAGTCGGGTGCGCCTCGCTTTCGAGATTCGCGTGGCCGTCTTCTCATCGAGACTGGTGAGCCGCGTGCTCGGCTTCGGGGGATCGTCCTCGCGGATCTTCCGTCGCATCTCCTCGAGCCCCGCCTCGCGAAGTTCACCCGGATCGAACGGCAGCTGGCCGGTGAGCAGTTCGTAGAGGATGACGCCGAGTGAGTACACGTCGGTCCGGGTGTCGATGTCCGCCGCGGTCAGGTCCGCCTGTTCGGGTGACATGTACGCCGGCGTCCCGATGAAGTGGCCCACCTGGGTGTGCACCGTCAGGTCGGTCAACGGCTGCGTGGTCGCCTTGGCGACCCCGAAGTCGATGATCTTGGCGACGATCTCGTCGTTCTCACCGCTCGTGACCAGAATGTTCGAGGGCTTGAGGTCACGGTGGATGATGCCCTTCATGTGCGCGTGCTGCACCGCGTCGCACACCTTCTGCATCAACTGGATCCGCTGGGCGGTGTCGAGCTGGTGATGGTCCGCGGCGTCGGTGATCGCGACCCCCTTGACGTACTCCATCGCGAAGTACGGCAAACCGCGGTCGGTGGTGCCCGCCTGGAGCACTCGGGCGATCCCGGGATGGTCCATCAAGGCGAGGGCCTGGCGTTCGGCTTCGAACCGCGCGAGGACCGCTTTCGTGTCCATGCCCGGCTTGATGACCTTGAGCGCGATGCGTCGCTTGACCGGGGTCACCTGCTCGGCGAGGTAGACGACGCCCATCCCGCCTTCGCCGATCACTTCGAGGATCTTGAACCCGTCGATCGAATCGCCGACGTCCAGGCCGATCATCCTGGGGGCTTCGCTGGATTCGGGATGCCCGGCGGAGCCGGGCTGCACCGGGGTCGTGGCGTGGTCGTAACGGCCATCCTGCTGGCGTTTCTGCTGGCGGTCATCCTCCGCAAGCAGCTTCTCGACCTCGGCCCGAAGATCCAGATCGTCGCCGCACGCCTGATCGAGGTACGCCACGCGGGCCGGTCCTCCGAGGTCGATCGCATTCATGAAGATGTCACGAGCCCGAGGTGGCTTCATCGATTCGCCCCCTGATCTCGATCACCCCGGTCATCCTGATCATCGTCACCAGCCTCTTCCAATCGGACCTGGAGCCAGGTGCGGGCGTAGCGCCACAGGCGGTCGATCTCGGTGGGATCGACCTCGTGCAGAAGCGCGTTGTGCCGACGGTCGGTACCGAAACAGAGCTTCATGACCGCGACCGAATGGCTCGCCGGGTCGTGCTCGGCCAACGCCTGCATCGCGGCCTCGATCTCAAGGCCCGAATCGCCCACCGTGGCGGTGTTGGCGAGGGCGCCCTCGGCGAACTCGAAGTCGACCCGGGCCCGGTCGCCGCCCCGCTTCTTCCGATCGCGAGTCCGGGCGTGATCGATGAGCAACTGACCCATCACCCGCCACGCGGCCCCGAAGAACATCCCGCGGTCGTCGAACTCTCCGACCACGCCCTGGCCATGCATTCGCATCCACGCTTCGTTGACGATGTCGGTGGCCTGGAGATCCTGGGCCTGAAGTTCCCGCGAGAGCCGAGCGCTCGCCAGCGACCGCAGTTCTTCGATTCCTGCGGCCCACACCCGGGCCAGGGCGTCGTCATCCCCCGCCTGGGCGTCCTGCAGCCACTGCGTCATCGGGGCGTCTTTGAAATCATCATCGTGCATGTCGACTCGTCCTCCGCTGCGATCGATCGTCCCAGAATTTAAGGGCGGTTGGTCGAAAATACCAAGCATGGCTCATGGACCGCCGATGAAAAACCCCCTTCACCCCGTCCGAAGGGATCTGCGAGTCGAATTCAGACGGGATCTGGGACAGGGTTTCGCGGAAGATCTTCGGGAGAACCCGATCGCCCGGATCGAACTCCGGCCGTGATCAATCTTCCCGATCGAAGACTTCGAGAATCGCGTCCGCGGACCGCGTGTCAGGTTCGAAGCCCTCGAATGCGGCCCGGACCTCGTCGAGTCCGGCGACCAGGCGATCTCGAACTCCGTCGTCTTCGAGGATCGGCAGCGCGGCCTCGATGATCGGTCGCGCCGCAAGACCGTTTCGATAGGGAACGAACTCGGGAACCACTTCCCGGTCGAGGACGATGTTCGGCAGCAATTTGAACGCCGCACGAACGAGGGTGTTCGCGATCGGCATCTGCCAGGCCGGAATCGCGTAGCTCCCCACCATCGGGCAGGACTGGCGAGCAAGATCGAGGCTCACCGTGCCGCTGGTCGCGAGGGCGAGGTCGGCCCAGCCGATGGTGGTTTCCAGTCGGTCCTGTCGGAGATGGACCCCGTCGGGCAGTGTCGGGAATCGCGCTCGGATCAGGGCCGCGATGCCGTCGTTGGTGGCCCGGATCAACGCGACCGCACCGGGATGACGATCGCGGATTCGAGTGAAGGCCGCGAGCTGGTGGCCGAGGTTGGCGTGGATCTCCCCGCTTCGACTTCCCGGCAGGATGAGAATCCGTGGCTCGCCTCCCGGAAGGGACTCCGCCTCCACCTCAAGGACGCGGGGATCAAGAACCTTTCTCATCACCGGGTGACCGACGAACCTGGCCTCCACCCCTCGATCACCGAACCAGGATTCCTCGAACGGCAGGAGACAAAGGACCAGATCGGTGTTGCGGCGGAGTCGTCGGACCCGCCAGGAACCCCAGGCCCAGATCTTCGGCGCGATGAAGTGGACGGTCCTGGCCCCGCGGGCTCGAAGCCGCTCGCAGATCGGGAAGTTCGCCGAAGGACTGTCGACCGCCACGTGCAGACGAACCGGGTTCTCCGCGGCCCAGGCATCGATTCGATCGATCACCTTCTTGATTTCAAAGGCCTTCAGGAACCCTGCCAGCCCCATCACTCCGTCATCGGCCGTTCGCTCGATGATCTCGGCTCCGGCCTCTTCCAATCGCGGGCCACCCCAGGCCACGATTCGAAGATCGGGCCGCCGACGGCGGATCTCCCGGACCACGGGGGCCACGTGGGCATCGCCGCTGGGTTCGAAGGTGGTGATCAGCACCACTCCCGGCTCGGAGCCGGCGCCGGGAACGGGAAGCGTGATTTCCGGAACGGACATTCTCGAAGGATACCGCTGGTCCGGACCTGGATGCTCCGCGGGGAGACCGGCTCCGGTAGGATTCTCGCCTGAATCGATTTCCTGCCCTGCACCGGAAGGCTGCCCTCCATCATGCTCAAGCGGACGCACCACTGCAACGCTCTTCGGCCCGAACACATCGGCGAGACCGTCGTTCTCGCGGGTTGGGTGAACACATACCGTGATCACTCCAAGGCCCTCGTCTTCATCGATCTCCGAGACCGCCAGGGACTCACCCAGATCGTCTTCGACACCGCAGAGGTCCCGGCCGAGGTCGTGGATGCGGCTCAGGGGCTCCGACGCGAATACGTGATCGCGGTTCGAGGCACGGTCCGTGCCCGCGGTGGCGGTGCGAACCCCAAGCTCGAGACGGGTGAGATCGAAGTGCTCGCCTCGGAACTGGAGATCCTCAACAAGGCGGAAACGCCGCCCATCCTGCCCGACGATCACGAAGCCTCGAAGATCGGCGAGGAGATTCGACTCAAGAATCGGTACCTCGATCTTCGACGTCCCTCGATGCAACGAATTCTGGAGACCCGTTCGCGCGTCGCCCAGTACACGCGGGCGTTCTTCCACGAACGTGAATTCCTCGAAGTCGAAACCCCGCTGCTCATCAAGTCCACCCCCGAAGGCGCACGCGACTTCGTGGTGCCGAGCCGTCTCGAAGCCGGCGCGTGGTACGCCCTGCCACAGAGTCCCCAGCTTTTCAAGCAGATCCTGATGATCGCCGGATGCGAACGCTACATCCAGCTGCCCAAGTGTCTGCGAGACGAGGATCCCCGGGCCGACCGCCAGGCCGAGTTCACCCAGATCGACCTCGAAATGAGCTTCATCGATCGTGATGACGTCCTCGAGACGATGGGCGGATTCGCCACCGCGCTCTGGAAGGAGATGCTCGGCGTCGACGTGGGCGAAATTCCTCGGATGACCTGGCACGAATCGATGGAGCGATACGGCATCGACCGTCCCGACCTCCGATTCGGCCTCGAGATCTCGGACATCAGCGATCTCGCGGCGAAGACCGACTTCGGCGTCTTCACCTCCGCCCTCGAGAAGTCCAGCCCCATGGGTTCGGGCGTGGTCAAGGCGTTCCGCGTGCCGGGCGGGGTGGAGAAGCTCACCCGCAAGATGACCGACGGCTATTCCGAGTGGATCAAGCTCTTCGGTGCCGGTGGCGTGCCGACCACCAAGTGCAACGGCGAGGGCTTCGAGTCGGGGGTCGGCCGATTCGTCGAGCCGATCGCGGCCGAACTCATCGAACGACTCGGCTGCGAGAAGGGCGACACCGTCTTCTTCACCGCCGACACCTGGGAAGTGGCGACCAAGTCGATCGGCGAACTTCGAATCAAGGTCGCCCGCGATCTGGAACTCATCGACCAAGACGCCTGGAAATTCGTCTGGGTCATCGACTTTCCGATGTTCGAACTCGACGAGGAATCAAACCGCTGGGTCGCCCTTCACCACCCCTTCACCGCTCCCAACCCGGGCCAGGAGGGACTGCTGGAGACCGACCCCGGCAACTGCATCAGCGCCGGTTACGACCTGGTGTGCAATGGCAGCGAGATCGGTGGCGGCTCGATTCGTATCCACGATCCCGCCGTGCAACAGAAGGTCTTCGACCTCATCGGACTCTCCCCGGAGGAGGCCCAGATGAAGTTCGGGTTCCTGCTGCGAGCCCTGAAGCACGGCGCGCCGCCGCACGGCGGCATCGCTTTCGGACTCGATCGTCTGATCATGCACCTGGTCGGTACCGACAACATTCGGGACGTGATCGCGTTCCCGAAGACCCAGTCCGGCGGCGATCTCATGATCGAGGCACCCGGCCCGATCGATGCCTCCCAGATGGTCGAGCTGCACGTCAAGAGCGTGATGCCTTCCTGACACCGGCTCGAGATCCGAATCACCAGACGAAGACGGGCCCGCGTTCAACGCGGGCCCGTCTTCATCCTGCGGATGCCGGATTCAGATCAGGCCGACGCCTCTTCCTCGTCGGGGGCGAGGCGGGTGATGAGTCGGGCTCCGACCGCGTCACCCCAGACATTCACCGTGGTGCGGCACATGTCGAGGATGCGGTCGACGCCGATGATCACGCCGATCGCCTCCAGAGGCAGCGGCTGGATTCCACGTCCCGCGAGACTGGTGTTCACCGCTGCGACCACGATCACCATGGTGACCAGGCCCGCACTCGGAATACCCGCGGCGCCCACCGCGGCGAGGGTCGCGGTCACGACCACGATCACCAGTTCGCCCATCGCGAGGTCGATGCCCCAGAGCTGGAACATGAAGACCACCGCGACCGCCTCGTAGAGGGCGGTGCCGTCCATGTTGACCGTCGCCCCGAGCGGCAGCACGAAGTTCGCACTTCGCTTGCTGCATTCGCCTTCGTCGACCGCGGTCTCGATCGTGACCGGGAGGGTCGCGGAGCTGGAGTCGGTACCGAAGGCGGTGAGCAGGGCTTTTCGCATTCGAAGCATGAAACGGTAGGGATTGACCCGTCCGAAGAAGACGAGCACCGCGGGCAGGGTCACGAACGCATGGATCGCCAGGCCCAGAAGCACGGTGATCATGTACGCCCCGAGCGGCCCCGAGAGCGCCCCCACTCCGATCTTGGCGACCGTGCCGGTGACCAGCAGGAAGACGCCGATCGGCGTGAGCCAGAGGACCCAGAGAACCAGTTTCATGACGCCGTCGAACAACGAACGCAGGGTTTCGACCGCCGGCCGGCCCGGTTCGCCGATCGCGGCGAGGGCCAGTCCCAGCAGCAGGGCGAAGACGATGACCCCGAGGGTTCGTCCGCCAGCGAGCTCGGCGAAGAAGTTCTTGGGAATGACCTGCTCGAGGATGTTCATCCAGGCCCCGGCGAGCCCCTTGTCGTTGGCGGTTCCCATCGCCGAACGAAGCCCCGTGTTCTCCGCGTATTCCGCGGCTCCCTGGGTCTGCAGTCCGGCAACGGCCTCCGGATCGAGTCCTTCACCCGGGGCGATCGCCGTCACGAGGACCGCACCGAGGATCACCGCGGCCAGCATCGTTCCGAAGTAGTAGACAAGCGTCGCACCACCGACGATTCCCAGTCTCGAAGGATCGCCGATGGAGGTCACGCCCACGATGACCGAAAGGAAGACCAAAGGCAGGACCAGCAGCATCAGCGGCCGGACCAGCACGATCTTGCCCAACGCCATCCAACTCTCTCCCGTGCCGACCGGATCAACCGAGGTCCCGTGAAGGATCTCGCCGAGGATCGCGCCGGCAACGAGCCCGACGAGGATGAGCATGGTGATCAGTCGGTCTTTGTTCATCGATCAGTCCTCGTGTTCGGCAAGCCAACGCTCCGCGTCGATCGCGGCTCGGCAGCCCATGCCCGCGGCGGTGATGGCCTGGCGGTAGACGTGATCCGCGACGTCACCGGCGGCGAAGACGCCGTCGATGTTGGTCAGGCTCGAGCCCCCGTCCGGCAACGCCACGTAGCCGCTGTCATCGAAGCTGATGCCGCTTTCCAGAAGGAACTTCGTCGCGGGTGCATGGCCGATCGCGATGAAGAGCCCGTTGACGTCGAGATTCTCTTCGGCACCGGTCTGGGTGTCGCGGAGTCGAACACCGGTGATGAAATTCTCACCGAGCACGTCGACCACCGACTTGTTCCAGTGAACCTTGACGTTCGGGGCCGCGAGCACGCGTTCCTGCATGGTCTTGGAGGCTCGGAATTCATCCCGCCGGTGGATGATGTGGACGGTGGACGCGAATTTCGTCAGGTAGGCCGCTTCTTCCATCGCGGTGTCACCACCACCCACGACCGCGAGGGGCTTGTCGCGGAACACCGGGAGCGCTCCGTCACAGACCGCACAGGCCGAGACGCCGCCGCCGGTGGTGGCGAGTCGAAGTTCGTTTTCCAGACCGATCCAGTTCGCGGTCGCGCCGGTGGCGATGATCACGGTCTTCGTACGAACGGTGGAACCGTTGGACAGATGCAGGGTGAAGGGCTGTTCGCCGAAGTCGCAACGGTCGACGTCGGCGCCGAGCACGCGAGTTCCGAAACGCTCCGCTTGCTTCTGGAACAGCTGCATCATCTCGGGGCCGGTCACACCCTCGGGGAATCCGGGGTAGTTCTCGACCTCGGTGGTGAGCATCAACTGGCCGCCGGGGAGGACCGGAGCCGGATCCTGTCGCGGGGTTCCGATGATGCAGAGCGGTTCGAGATTGGCTCGGGCCGCGTAGATCGCGGCGGTCCAGCCCGCAGGGCCGGAGCCGATGATGACGACGTTCTCGATGTGATCCGCGGCGCGATCCGTCATGGATGGGAATTCCGATGGAGGCGAGTTGAGAGGTGGAATCGGAACGACACCGCCCGATCCCGATGCGAGCAGAAGTCAGTCGATCAGGTCCTGCTCGCGGGCGAGGGCCCGCAAGGGTGGCCAGACGATCATGTCGCCGGTCAATCCATCAAGGCTGGCTTCGGAGAACTTCGAGTCCTCATGATCCTGACCACGAGCGTAGACCACGCACTCCTCGATGAAGATTCGTCCGTAGTCGGTGTCGACCGCCTTCTTGCGGCTGCCGAGATAGTCGAAGAGGAATCGACCGTACTGCTTGTCGAAGGGGTCGAAGTCGAATCGCTTGGGAATGAAGCGGGCGTACGCCATTTCCCGGTCACGGGGCCACTTGCCGAATTCCGCTCGGTAGCCGCAGAGACCGCAGCCGAGAATGGTTCCGTTGATCTCGACCATCAGTCGCTTCCGCAGACCGAAGAGATCTTGAAGATCCGAGATCGATTCGGTGATGATCGCGTACCGGACTTCGTTGAGCAGCGAGAAGTCGGTCGGAAGTTCCTGGATCGGGTCGTAGGGACGAATCCGCCATCGACGCCACCAATCGTCATAGACGTTGGTGAGCTTCTCCTTCGAAGCGTCGAGGCTGCTGTGAACGTCGGCGATCCGTACCCATCGCTTGGTCGCGCCGAAACGGGACAGTTCGCTGGTATCGGCCTGCATGGCTCCGAAGACCTCGCCCAATCGCTCGGGATTCGGACTGCTCGAGCCGTCGAAGACCTCCTCGAGAATCGCCTCGACCACGACCCGGTCGCCTTCCGGCATCTCCAGTCGCTTGAGTCGCTCGGCGTCGGAGAAGCGAAGGAACGGGAGTTCCTCGATCGAGAACCGACGGTATTCCTCCGCCGGAATCTTCTCGACGTAGGTCCACATGGCGTCCCGCATGATGGACATCGCCTCGGCGAGCATCAGCATCGCGCCGGACTTCTCGACCAGCATGTGTCGATCGCAAAGGTGCCTCAGCACCCGGGCATTGGCGATGGCGGCCGTGAATCCGGCCTCCCACTCACCCGCCTCGAAGCGGCGATACATTTCCGCCGCGGACCAGGTCGAGAAGGTTTCAAAGGCCTTCAGGTACGGGAAGGCGACATCGATGTCACCACCGGATTCGATTCTGACCCGGGCGACCAGTCCGGCCTCACGAAAGCGGGCGTCGACATTGTCTTCGCCGTAGGGGAGGCCGATGATGACTTTTTTCGCCGCTTCCTGAAGAGCCTTGACGGTCTCGACGTTGGCTGACGCCCAATCCGACATGGCTTCCCAACCGTCCATGCCGGTCCAGACGTCGACCTGACCGAAGTCGGCTCCGATCTCTTCCGGGCATGGCGTGAGATCGAGGTAGGCGTCGAACAGACCTTCCCAGGCCTTGTTCTCCTCCTTGACACTCGGAATCATGGCGTTGAGGCTGCGAGCCACGTCGTCGGCGGCAGCCGCTTGGGACGGGTTGAGAGACATCGTTCCGACCACGCCGGAGAGGGCGAGGAGAGCGAGGCGACGACGAAAGGCGAAACGTGACGGGGCGAGCGCCATGGGCGAGCTCCGGTTCGAGGCAAATCGGTACGGCCTTGAAGCCGCGGACAGGGTTCGGAAATGTACCAGAACCACCGAACGCCTCTGGTCCCCCGGGGGGGGAGAGCCGGTCGCCGCTACACTTCCCCCCCGCCTGTTTGCACCGGAGCCTCCCCATGCCGCGTACCCCAATCTGTCCCGATCGCCTCAACGTCCTGCTCATCGGCGGAGGGGGTCGCGAACACGCACTCGCCTGGAAGATGCGGCAATCGCCCCGCCTCGGCACGCTCTGGGTCGACGCCACGGCCAATCCCGGGATCCTCGCGCAAGGGCGTGCCTGCCCCGAACCGATCTCCCATCAAACGCGTTTTCGGCTGAATCGCTGGTGCGAGCGGGAAGAGATCGGCCTGATCGTCATTGGTCCGGAAGTACCCCTGGCCGAAGGACTCGCCGACGAACTCGCCGCGGATGGTCGATTCGTCTTCGGCCCCGGAAAGGCTGGCGCCAAACTGGAGTCCGACAAGGCCTGGGCGAAGGAAATCATGCGAGCAGGCTCGATTCCCACCGCGGAAGGGCGGATTTTCACCCGCCCCGAACAAGCGATCGCCTACGCCGAGAGCCGAGAGGAAGGGTGCGTGGTCAAGGCAAGCGGCCTCGCGGCCGGCAAGGGTGTCTTCGTCTGCGACACCCCCGACGAGGCGGTGAACGCGGTTCGCCGAATCATGGGCGAGGATCCGGAACGCCTCGGTCGAGGCGAATTCGGCGAGGCAGGCAGCACGATCGTGATCGAAGAAAAGCTTCTGGGCCAGGAAATGAGCGTGCTGGCCCTGGTCGACGGCCGATCGATCTGGGTTCTCGACCCCTGCCAGGACCACAAGCAACTGGGCGAAGGTGACGTGGGACCGAATACCGGCGGTATGGGTGCCTACTGCCCCACCCCCCTGGCCACCGACGACGTCATGCGACAGATCGAGCGGGACGTGCTGGTGGCGACGGTCGACACCCTCCGGCGGGAGGGAATCATCTATCAGGGCGTTCTGTACGCCGGAATGATGCTTACCGCCGGCGGGCCGAAGGTTCTCGAGTTCAACTGTCGGTTCGGCGATCCCGAGTGCCAGCCCATCATGAGCCGGCTGGAGGGCGATGTGCTCGAAGTGATCTGGGCGACGGCCGCCGGGGGTCTCGATGGGATCAAAGGTGGCCTGAACGCCGATAAACGGACCTCCTGCTGCGTCGTGGTCTGTTCCGAGGGATATCCGGGACCCATCACCACCGGGCATCGAATCACCGGGATCGAGGCGGCTGAGGCTTGTGGCGAGCCCGGAGAAGACGTGGTCGTCTTCCACGCAGGCACCGCGACTTCCGCCGATGGGGATCTGGTCACCAGCGGAGGCCGGGTCCTCGGAGTCACGGCCACCGCCGCCGACCTTCCCCGGGCCCAGGCATTGGCCAACGAAGCGGCCGAAAAAATCGAGTTTGCGGGTGCTTTTTTCCGCCGGGACATTGGCGGTCGGGTTCTACCCGCCGAAACTGGTTGATAAAACGACGAGTACAGACCCTCTCCCAGAGCTCGCATTGCGGTTTCAGGGAACTCCGGGGTACACTTCGTTGTCTGTTGGAGGGTTTCTTCGCAGGAGGCGAGGAACCGTTCAGCAGGGGCTCTCGAAGCGGTGATGGTTCAGGCCACCATCCGAATGCAGAAGTTCATTTGTGACGGAAAATCGCAGAAACGTCCCAAGTCAACGGACGCTTCTCGTAGAGCTCGATGACGGTCGCCCTCACCGCGACCAGTGAAGTGAAGTCAGGACACCGGGTACCCCATTAGAGATCCCTCGTGATCTGGAGATCAGGAAGCATGATGCTTAGAACCCTCGCCGCGCTCAGTCTTGGAACGCTGGCTGCCACGACCGCCGTCGCGTCTTTCACCGCCACCGAAGGTGGAGATCGAACGAAGACGGTCTCGAAGAAGATGACGGATGCCAAAGACATCGATCAGGATCTTCGCCTCGGCGGAGTCCGCTCGAAGTCCAAGACTCCGGTCTGGACGGCGTCCGCCAAGCAACTGCTGGAAGGCGGCATGCTTGACGAACTTTCCAAAGGCGCTTCAAAGTTGAAGGCCGCCGCCGAAGCTCGCGAAGCCGGCGAAGATGTGACGCAGACACCAGGCACCATTCTCCCCCCGGTGAGAATCCCGAAGTCCGCCAACAACGCGATCGTCGTGCCCTACGACATCCAGGGAAACGTCGCGGCCACGGGTCGGATCACCCTGAAGTTCAAGGACGGCCTCGGCGCCCGAGCGAGTCTTGCCGGCACCACGCCCGTCCTGAGCACCGCCGGTGCACCACTTGGTGGCATCAACGCCTTGCTCCAGGGCGAGGGCGGCACCATCCGGCAGCTGATCCAGCATCCTGAAGCGGCCATTCAAGAAATCCGGACCAAGGCCTTCGAACGAAGCGGCCGAGTCCAGCCCGACCTCTCGGCGATGATGGTCATCGAACTTCCCGGCCCCGTCGACTGGAATCGAGTCGTTCGAGTGGCCCGGGAAATCAATGACATCCCCGAAATCGAATGGGTCAACCTTGAACCCGCCATCTCGGTGATGCAGGATCAAGAGTGCGATCCGGGGAACGGTACGACCTGCAACTTCCCGAACAGTCGTCAAGGGGACGCCTGCTGGACCGGCTTCGCCGATCAAGCAGCGTTGTTTCCTGGCACCTGCAATCCGAACACCGAAGATCCGGATGCTGCTCAGGTCGGCTGCAGCGACGAAGGCTGTTGCGGGACCATCAGCGGCTTCCTTCCCTGGTGTGATGATCAGGGCGACGGACAGGGCTGGGACGTCTACTGTGCGGCCGCCGCGAACGTCCTTTGCACCGGCTCCATCTACGACAACGTCGGCAACGCACCTGAAGAGGAACGGTACGACCCTTGCCTCTCGAACTACCGAGCGGACCCGCTCAATCCGCTCCTGCCCCAGCCTGCCCCTCCCGCCCCCGGCGTGGAACCCTTCACCTGGACCGACAACCCCCTCGAAGCGATCCGCCTTCCCGTCTTCCAGACGGTGGCCGGGTTCGTACTTGAAAGCTGTTTCGAGGCTCACACGTTCGGCGGCTGCTCGATCCCTTCGTGCTGCGTGTCCGTCTGCCTTGTCGACCCGGTCTGCTGCACCGAAGGCTGGGATGACACCTGCGTCGCCATCGCCAACGAGAGCGATGGTTGTGAAAACCCGCAGGAAGGTCCCACTCCCAACTGGAGCGAGATCACGATCTTCGAAAACCCCGCTGATCCTCAGGATCCCGCGAATGGATTCGCGGTCGGTCTCCAGGCCTTCCTCACCGCGGATCTGATGCAGGGCGTGGAACCCCTCCCCGTCGACCCCGAGGATCCTGGAACCTACTTCCGAGGCTCCGGCTTCCGAGGTGGCGGACTCGACATCGAAGGGGCACACGAAACCGTCGGCATCATCTGGCGACTTTACGGCTCCGGTGCGATCAACGGTGACCCCGTTCTTCCGAACCCCACCATGGTCTGGCTCGACGGCGCGGAATTCGAAGTGGTCGCCGCCGCAGACTGCACCTCCGCCGACTGCGTCCAGATCTTCCCCGACGAACCGCGAAGTTTCAGCAATCCCTTCCCGAGATTCGCCGCAGATCGTTCGTTCGACTATTCCACGATTCGCCTGAATCCCACCGGCAACACCGAGCAGATCGCCGTGTGCGAATTCTCCGCCTTCATCAACCACGAGGAATGGTGCTACGACCTTCCCCGAAACACACCGGGAACCAGTGCCAAGCCGACGTCGGTCATCAGCGAAGAGGGCCAGACCCTCAACCTGCTCGACATCGGTAATGCCCAACATGGCACGGCCTGCCTTGGTGTGATCGCCGCGCCTGACAACGACTTCGGGGTGATCGGCATCGCCCCCCGAGCTCAAGCGTTCTTCTTCCCGATCGAAAGTGTTGAAGAGGGCTCCCGAGCCGAGACCGCGATGTCTTCGATGATTCTGGACCTTGAACCAGGTGCCGTCATCAATCACTCCTGGGGACCGACCGCACCGGGCCAGTGCCTGACCGCGATCCCCGCCTATTACACACTGATCAGGGCCAGCACCGATGCCGGCCTCGTGGTCTGCCTTTCCGCCGGCAACGACGGTTGCAGCCTCGTTCCGGAAGCCAACCCCGAGATCCCCTCTGGCGGCATCATCGTTGGTGCTCGCGAGCCCGGGCAGTTCGTGAATTCGATCTGCAACCTTCCCCGACGAATCTTCTTCAGCACCCACAGTGGTGAAAGCCTCGCGATTTCCGTCAACGCGTGGGGGATTTGCGGCGGGACCACCGGCTACGGCGACCTCTGGACTCAGGAAGACGACCGAGCCGGCCTG
Organism: Phycisphaerae bacterium; assembly: GCA_002683195.1. The sequence goes on along the minus strand of NYSW01000123.1, from coordinate 1,828 downwards.
AACTTCGTCGAGAGACAGCACACCCGCTCCTACACCGGCCCCACCCCGTTCAACCCCCAGGGTGGCTTCAGTGGAACCAGTTTCGCCGGTCCTCAAATCGCTGGAGCATCCACCCTCGCACAGGGTGCGGTCCGCATGTTCTGGGATCAGGGAGTCAGTGGAGACACCATGGTCGCCCTGGTCGCCAACAGCGGTGCCGATCCCTCCAACTGCCAGGCGTTGGGCTACCCGCCCGAATGTCCTCAGGCCCAGAATGGCGACGGATGCAACGGTATCTGCGGTGATTTCCTGCCTCCGCCGCCGGCAGACCCTGCGGGCACCATCACCAACATTGGCCCGTCCTGCATTCTTGCGGGTTCGATTGCCGGTGCCCTGTCGGTGGTCTCGGACCCCACTCGGGGCAACCTCGAGGTCTACACCGGAACCGTGGTGCGAGGCGCATCGATCGCACTTGCCGCCGTCGACCAGAACCTCTTCGTCGTCCGCTCCGAAATGTCCTTCCAGGGTCCCGGCCCTGCTGGCCTCGTGTACTTCGGCAACGGCCAGACCATCGACTTCGGTGCGAAGATCTTCTCGAACCTGCTCCCGGATGATGTGGTGAGTGCGGGCCTCGCCACCGTGTCAAGGTCCAATTCCCCCGCGTTCGAAATGCCTTTCGCGCTCAATCAGAACACTGGCCGCTGGGACCTCATGGGTGTCGATCTCCTCGAGATCGCTCCGGGCCTGCACTTGTATCCCTTCGGGCTCTTCGGGAGTTCGACCGCCCCGTCGGTCTACTTCGACGAAGAAGGTGCGATTCAACTTCGGATCTACACCCTTGGCCTCGGATTCATCAATGGCGGATTCGATGGATTCTGGGATGCCATCATCTTCGACGTGAACGGCCAGAACAATCCCCTCTGATCCTCGAGTTCAGAGTCCAACACATCAACGAGGCCCCGTCCGCTTTCCTGCGGATGGGGCCTCGTTCTTGATCCCAAATCCACCCATCTTGTGCTGAGGGGGCCAATCTATTTTCAGTAGTTTCTGAAAATCCGATCGCCCGCCATGCTGGAAGACCATATTCTTCTGATGTGTCAACCGAGACGACATCCTCAGTTCAATCCGAACCGGCTGACGCCTCCGGGTCGGCACTGTCTCGTTCCCGTGAGGCTTTCATCAGCCACTGGGGTGAGATGGGAACATCGTGGGGCGTCCCAAGGTCGCTGGCGGAGATCCATGCCCTCCTGTTCATCGAGGGACGACCTCTCTGTACCGATGAGATCATGGAACGGCGAGGCGTGAGCCGAGGCAACGTGTCCACGACCCTTCGTCAGCTTTCCGAATGGGGCATCGTCACCAGGGTCAGAGTCAGAGGGGATCGGAAGGACTATTTCGAGGCGGAACAAGACGTCTGGAATCTTCTGAGCCTCATCGTCCGAGCCCGAAAGCGTCGTGAGTTGGAACCCTTGCTGGCCGCGTTGGAGGATGCACGAGCCCTTGCATCCGATGCCGAAGACGCCCCCAAGGAAGACCGGAAAGAAACCAAGGCCCACCTCGATCGGCTCAAGTCAATGCATGACGCCCTTCGCAGACTTGATCGCCTGAGTGACCGCTTCATCGGCCGCGGAGGCAAGGGCCTCGACGTCGCCGTCCGTTTGCTGACTCCTCTCCTCTGACTCATGTCCATTCTTCCTCCCCGAACCTCGCCCTCGCCCCTTCCCGGCCCCGCCTCAGCCGGGGATTTTCCGCGGTCAAGCCTCCAGCTCGATCCGACCCGGAAGATCTCCAGCCATCAGTCCCCCTGGGACGCGGACCTCTGGCAGGCGGAATGGAGAGTCTTCTTCCG
>NYSW01000066.1 GCA_002683195.1 Phycisphaerae bacterium | reverse complement strand
TGCTCGCCTTCTTCGGCGGCATACCACTGCTGCGTCGCCCGCCGTCCACGAGGCTGGTGGCGGTTTCGATGATCCCCGCCATCATCCTGGCCGGTTCGTTCTACACGCTGGCGATCCACATGTACCTGAGCCTTGGTGGCTGGCCGGCGAACATCGGTAACGCGGGGTTCTCATCGCCCCTGAATTTCCACGTGGAGATCGCGCAGCACTGCTTCTGGTTCCCCTCGCTCATCCTGTTCGTCACCTGGCCGATCGCCGTCGTGGTCTTCGCCGTCGTGCGACGGTGGCAGGCGGGGGTCCACTACCTCGGGATCGTCGCGATCGCCTGGGCGCTCGGGTTCGGGCTCACGCAGCTCGGGCCCGATGGGTTCCTGGACTGGTGGTGGGACTGACGGCCGGTCGGTGAATCCCGGGCCCGTGACTGGCGGTCGGGCCGATTCCGTAGATAATGCTCGCTTCGACGAAATCGCCACGGCCTGCCGCCCAACCAATCGGCATGGTGGGCTGCGGGAAGTTCGATGTCGCCCTGTCTCTCTCATGCATGCCTCCGGGAATCTTTTTTCATGTCCATCCGCACCGCACTTCTGGCCACCGCACTCAGCATGACCACCACCACCGCCACCATCGCGGGCACCACCGACGTGCCACTCATTCCCCGGGACACGCTCTTCGGGAACCCCGAGCGGGCCGGCGTCCAGATCTCGCCGAACGGGAAGTGGCTCTCGTATCTCGCGCCGCTCGACGGCGTGCTGAACGTGTGGGTCATGCCGGTCAACGGTGGTGATGCGCGGGCGGTGACCGACTCGACGGATCGCCCGATCCGCTCCTACGGCTGGTCGTGGAACAACGAGCAGATCCTCTACGTCCAGGACAAGGGCGGCAACGAGAACACCCACGTCTACGCCGTCGATCTCGAGACCGGCACGACCACGGACCTCACGCCCGGCGACGAGGTCAAGGCAAGCCTGGTGGGCGGTCACCGCGATCGGCCCGATCAGATCCTGGTGCAGACCAACGCCCGTGATCCCCAGGCGATGGACATGGTCCGGATCGACACGACGACCGGCGACGCCGAGCCGATCTTCCTCAACGAAGACGGCTTCGTCGGGATGGTTCCCGACGACGACTGGAACATCCGCGTCCGCACCCGAATGACGCCCGACGGTGGCAGCATGAGCGAGTTCCGGGATTCGCCGGACGGTGAATGGCGGGAACTCGACCGCGTCGGCCTCGAGGATGCGATGACCACCAGCACCGCCGGATTCGACAAGACCGGCAAGACGATGTGGGGCATCGACGCCCGCGGCGGCGACAAGGCGAGGTTCGTGGCGATCCGTCCGAACCTCGACGGGACCTTCGAACGCGAGACCATCTTCGCGAGCGAAGAAAGCGACGTCGCCGACCTGATGATCAATCCGATCACCCAGCAGCCCGAGGCGGTGGCGACGAATCGGCTCCGCAAGACCTGGACGATCCTCGATCCCGCGGTGAAGCCGGATCTTGAGGCGTTGGCGACGCTCGTCGACGGCGAAGTCGAGGTGATCGATCGCTCCGGAGACGACCGTACGTGGATCGTCGCCTACCTCGTCGACGACGGTCCGGTGCAATACTGGATCTGGGATCGCGATGCACAGCAGGGGCGATACCTGTTCACGAGTCGGCCCGGCCTCGAAGGACTTCCGCTGGTCAAGATGACACCGGTCGAGATCGAAGCCCGTGACGGGCTGATGCTTCCCTGCTACTACTCGCTTCCCGCTGGCTGGAACGGGAAGACGAAGCTTCCGCTGGTGGTGATGGTGCACGGTGGTCCGTGGGCCCGCGACAGCTGGGGGTACAACCCGTACCACCAGTGGCTCACCAACCGTGGCTACGCGGTGCTCAATGTGAACTTCCGCGGATCGACGGGCTTCGGCAAGGACTTCCTCAACGCGGGTAATCGCGAGTGGTACGCGAAGATGCAGGACGATGTGAACGACACCGCCCAGTGGGCCGTCGATCAGGGCTGGGCGGACTCCGAGCGGCTTGCGATCATGGGCGGTTCCTACGGCGGCTACGCGACGCTCGCGGGCATGACTCGGGACCCTGAACTCTGGGCGTGCGGCGTCGACATCGTCGGCCCGTCACACATCTCGACCCTGCTCTCGACCATTCCGCCGTACTGGGCCCCGATGAAGGTGATGTTCGAGACCCGCGTCGGCTCGCAGGACGATCCGGCGTACCTTGATTCGATCTCTCCGCTCATGCACGTCGATCGGATCTCTCGTCCGCTGCTCATCGGGCAGGGCGCGAATGATCCGCGGGTGAAGATCTCCGAAAGCGATCAGATCGTCGAGGCGATGGAAGCGAGCGGAATTCCCGTCACCTACGTCGTCTTCCCGGATGAAGGTCACGGCTTCGCCAAGCCGGAGAACAACAACGCCTTCAACGCGGTGGTGGAGGCGTTCCTGGCCGAGCACCTTGGTGGTCGGGTCGAGCCGATGGTGGGGGAGATCGCCGCCTCGACCGCCCAGCTTCGGAACCTCGGTGGGCTCGATTTCGAAGGGGTGAAGGCGTGGGACCCCGCGTCAGCACCACCGGCCGTCGTGGAGACCACGATCTCCTTCGACGCACTCGATGAAGCCCAGCGGGCGAAGATCCAGGAGGTCTTCACGCAGATAGAATCGCAGGTCCCGGAAATGCAGCGTGCGTTCGCGTACCCAGCGATCGCGACGCAATTTCGCACTCAGGCGGCATCGGCTCCGGAGGAGGATCGCGACGCGATGCTCTACGCGGCTCAGGAACTCGAACGTCGCGCCGCCAAGGCCATGCCGGCCGGTGCGGACCCAATGGAGGGTGGTTGAGACCCTGGGTCGGAATCATTCGTTCGAAGAACCCCCCGGAGTCTGCTCCGGGGGGTTTTTCATGGTTCCGTGGCGCGGCGGGATCAACTCGAATGGAGCACATCGCGGACCAGCCGGTTGAGGGTCGACACTTCGGAGTCGGCCCGCGGGCTGGCCTGGGTCAGGCCGTAGTAGCCATGGATCAGGTCTCGAGCCGTTCGGACCGTGGTGGTGACGCCGGCATCCTGGAGTCGTCGGGCGTAGGCGATGCCCTCGGAATACAGAGGATCGTGCGCAGCGAGGGCGATGATCGCTGGTGGCAGACCCGCCGGGTCGGCAACTCGAATCGGTGAGGCCTTCCACTCGGTCCTTTGGTCCCGGTCGGGACAGAAGTGATTCCAGAACCACTCCATGCCGGCGGTTTCGAGAAGCCTTCCGGATGCGTTGGTGATCATGCTCGGGCGTTTGAAATCGCAATCCGTCACTGGATAGATGAGGAATTGGCAGGCCAGCGGGGGGTGGTCGGTGCGGTCCCGCATCGCGATGGCGGCCACGGCGGCGAGATGTCCACCGGCACTGTCACCCGAGACACCGATTCGCTCGGGGCGTCCGCGGAGTTCGGATGCTCGGGAAATGACATCCCGAGTGGCGGCGATCGCATCATCGCATGGGGCCGGATACGGCGCTTCCGGAGCCAGTCGGTAGTCGACCGAAATCACCCGTGCGTGGGTTTCGATCGCCAGACGTCGGCACGCGTCGTCGGATTGATCCAGAGAGCCCAGTACCCATCCACCGCCGTGGAAATACACCAGCAGCGGAAGCGTCGATTCCGGCGCGGGGTCGTAGATTCGAGCCGGGATCGGACCATCACCGCCGGCCACGGTGAGGCTTTGAACCGACGCGATTTTTCGTCGCTCCCCCGCGGGAGTGAAGGAGTCATCCGCCCACTGCCGGGCCCGAGCCGGCGTCATGGTCGAGATGCCCGGCTGACCAGTGGCCGCGGCGAGGGTGAGGAGTCGCTCGAGGTCGTGGTCCAGTGGGATTTGAAGGGTGTCTTCGGGCACGTGAGCGATCTTACGAGAGACGACCAGGCCGGTGCGAGATCGGCTCGTTGGTTCGAGAGAGGCCTTAATAAAATACTATCGGACGCTCGTCGGCGATCATCCAATCCGCGGCTTTGATGACCTCGGGGGCGGTGCTGGGCAAAGTCCTGGGAGGGGGGATGCGAACGGAATCAGCTCCTTGAGGGTTGAAGTCCACCTTGCCAGAAAGATTTGGATTCGTGATGCTCGTGTCTGGGTTTTGCGCTGCGGAGCGGGCCGTGATTCGTCTGGCACCAAGAGGATTTCGGAATGGTGGTTTTAACGGTAATTCCAGATTTGCCATCGTCCTCAAAGGCAAGCGTTGATATTTTTAACGTTCGGAGCGTTCCCCAAGTCAGCTCCAACCGCATGGTTATCAATTCCCGCTTTCCCCGGAGATAAAAGAAGATGAAGAATGTCCTGATCGCAACCATGGCCGCGGCCGCCGTTTCCGGCTTCGCCTCCGCCGACATCGTCAATGGTGACTTTAGTGACGGCTCCAACGGCTGGGCCCAGTACGGCGGATCCGAAGGCCCCTACGGCGTCGGGTTCTTCTCTGGTGGTTCGGCTGGCGTCGTGGCCTACGGCACGTTCGGCGGAGTCCCCAACTACAGCGGCTACACCCAGGACCTCGCCGTGGCCGGCGATTTTTCCGAAGGTGACACGATCAGCTTCGGCGGTGAGATGTTCATCGAAAATGGCAAGCAGCTCTTCGGTGGCAACAACGCGAGCGTTCAGATCACTTTCTGGTACGGCAGTGGCAACGACTTCGGCTTTGCGGTCGCGGCCGGAACGCTGACCGCCAATTCGAACACCAACGAGCTTTACTCGTTCAACAGTGACTACGTGCTTGACGCGGGTGCCGCCAGTGCGACCCGGATCAGCCTCGACTTCTCCTACGTCCAGAACGACGTCCCCGGCGATGGCGTCGAGTCCGGTGCGGCGTGGGCGTCGAACATGTACGGCAGCGTCGTGCCCGCTCCCGGTGCGTTCGCCCTGCTCGGTCTCGCCGGCCTTGCCGGACGTCGTCGTCGCGGCTGAGTCTTTCTTCGGGCCGACAACCGGCCTGAGACTGCGAAATCACACGACCCCCAAGGACGCTTTCGCGATCCTTGGGGGTTGTTCCTGTTATCGGGGCGACCGGGACCCCCGAAGTTTGAAGAAGAAGTGCGAATCCCAGTGTCCCGGGTCCGAAGGAAGTGGCAATCTTCGGTATGGAGTTCCCAGGCAAAGATTCCGGTCCCGACCCTCAGCGAGTGTTCGAGGTACTGCTGCGTCAGAACGCGGAGATGCTCGTGGTCTTCATTCGATCCCTGCTCGGACGCAGTTCCATCGTGGACGATGTCTTTCAAGAAACCATGATGGTGGCGTGGAGGAGATTCGACGACTTTGATGCCGAACGGCCTTTCGGGCCCTGGCTTCGAGGCATCGCATCGAGAACGGCCTTGTCGATGGTGCGTAAGGCGGGGCGGGAACGACCGATCGATCACGCGCTGATGGAGGCCCTGGAGCGGAGGGNGGCGACCTTCGAGCGGCTNCANCTCCAAGAGCATGAGCTCCCACTTCGGGAACTCAGGGATTGTGTCCAGCGACTTCCAGCGACCTACCGGGACTGCATCGAATGTGAGATTCGCGGGACCCGGAGCATTCGCGAGATCGCGGGCTCGGTGGGGCTCGGAATCGAGGTCGTCAAGAAACGACTCCAACGAGGTCGGCGGCACCTTGCAGAATGCCTGCGGCAGAAAGGAGTCTTCGAATGAGTTCGGATGACACGGGACCCCAGAACCTGAACGAGTCGTCCTCTCTTCGTGACGAGGCGGACCACCGCCTGCTCGATGCGATGTTGGAGTCGATCANCGTTGCCGAGGATTCGGCCCGTGAACGCCGGATTCGTCGTGCCCTCGATGCGATCGGCGGATCAATGGTCGAGAGCCCGGTTCTTCGAAGATCGATCTTCCACTCGTGGAGTCGGNTGGCCGGCGCCGGTGGTGCGGGGCTGGCGGCAGCGATCGCCATTGCGGTGGTGCTTGGAATGCAACCCGGAGCGGCCACCGCGGANTCCTGGTTCGAGCGGGCGGTGAAGGCGGCGGCATCAATCGGCGAGGAGATGCGCGGATTCGATCTTCGAATCGTTCCCCATGACCATGCGGTCCACCGAGGTGAACTTCGAGGCCGGGTGATCATTCAAGATTCGAACGACGGCGAACGACGTTTTCGAATGGACGTCGAGGAGCCCGAAGAACGTCGCCATTCGATGGGTATCGATGATGTTGGTGGATGGATTCTCGACCGGGAACAGCAGCTTCGAGATTTCCCCGCCCGGCATCTTTCTCGTCATCTGCTGATCGGCGGGGTTGATCTTCTCATTGATCCGCTGCCGTCCCTTCTGGTACTCGTCCAGCGCGACTACGACATCGTGGAAATGATCGAATCGCCCCAGCCTCGTCTGGTCGCCCGACACCGGGACGGCGAGGGAGATCCGATGGCTCCGAGCACCGTGGATCTGACCTTCAACCCGGAAACATGGCGGGTCGAGTCTCTGGTGCTGAAGTGGGATGCTCCTGAATCCAACGGTGATCGCCCCGGCATGGGACAAGGTCGCCGTGGCCAGAGAGGCCAGGTTGGACCGGGGCGTTTGACTCCCAAGGGAGAAGGCCCGCGGCGGCCAGGCGGTCCTCCGAGACGTCCCGGGCGTCCGGTGAAGCCTGGCCATCATCCGGGTGCCGACTCCAAACCCGGAGGACCGGGAGACTTCCCGTTCGAGGGTGTGCGACCCACGAGGCAACGGNCGGGGGGCCCGGCCGGTCCGGGGGTCAAGGGGCCTCCGCCGCCTCCGGCGGAGGTTCATTTCGTGAGAACCGCGATCGATTCCGAGCAATCGATCGGAAGAGATTCATCCTGAACTCCGCCTGGCCCATCGAGGCTTCGGACGAGTTTCAAACCGGCGAAAGTTCGCCGAATCTGCANGGAGCATTTTCAGCATGTTTCGATCAAAGGTCCTTTTTCTTTCGATGGCCTCCGGCCTGGTATCCGCCCTGGTGACCGGCGGATCCGCTCGGGCGAGCGGCCTCGCGGAGACCCAGCCCGGCGGACTCTTCTGTCTGGCGGACTGCAATCGCGACCTCGCGGTGGATGCCAGCGACATCGGCGTGTTTCTCGCCGATTGGGGGGGGACCCAATTCGATTTCAACCACAGTGGAGCGACCGATGGTGGNGACCTCGGAACTCTCATTTCGCAGTGGGGTCAGACGTGTCATTCCTTCCATGACAACGTCAGCATCGCTATTGATGATGATCGGCTGATCGTGACGGGGAACGGAATGCCCGATCACGAGGCTGGAGCCTTCCCGGGTGAATGTGGGAATCCGAACGCCATCGGTGCTCAGAACGACTCTTGGATGCTGCCGATCACTCCGGTGCCCACGGCGAATCCTGCGGTCGACTCGCTTGTCCAGATGGGTCCGATCGGTGTGATGGTGAACGGCGTGGCGTTCTACAACCCATACGACGGTGGAGGCGTTGAAGCACCTGGCACGATCTGCATGGATTCCTGCAACGCGCNCCCTTCGCCCGACGCTCGATACCACTATCACCAATATTCACCTTGCATCGAACCGGAGTCCGGAGGTCATTCCTCGTTGATCGGCTACGCGTTCGATGGCTTCCCGGTCTACGGTCCTTGGGAAGAGGATGACACGCTGGCCGCGGAAATCGAAGGCAAGCGAGCGCTCGATCAGTGCAACGGGCATTTCGATGCCGAGCGGGGATATCACTATCACGCGATCTCCCTGGATCTCGCGGTCGAGCGCGGGCTTCCGGGAGACGGCTTCCCCTGGACCATTGGTTGTTTCGCCGGTGAGCCTGACGCCGCGAACTTCAGTGGTGGTGGCGGCGGCGGTGGCGGCGGTGGCGGTGGTGGCGGTGGCGGCGGTGGTGGTGGTGGCTGTAATGGCTGTATGCAGGCCATGATCCCCCCCCCGGTCTGCAACTGTCTCCAGAACACGCCTGGGTACGAGTACTGCTGTCAGAACTGGGATGCGGCTTGTCAGGCGGCTGCCGCTCAGTTCTGTGGAGGCTGATTTCTGATGAGTCCGATCGTTCTTCTCGCATCTGCATTCATCGCGATTCTGGCATCGATCTCCGCAAGTGGGGTGGATCCCGACGGGGTCGCGATGCCNGAGGATTCGGCCGTCGGCCTCGCGGCCGTTCGGGCGAACACGTCGACGCCTTCGATCGAACTCTCCGGCGTTCATCGGGGGGCGGAGGGTGCGGTGTCGGTCAGGGAGCGAGTGGTCCTCGGGGCGGAGGGGCCCGACCTGTGTGTCGTCGTCTTCGTGGCGACGACGTGCCCGATCGCCAATGCCTCCATCCCTTCCATCAAGCGGTTGGAGACGGTCGTGAAGAAGGCGAGGGGTGAGTTGCTGCTCGTTCATCCGGATTCGCTGGCGACCCCGGAAGCCGTGTCGCGACATGCGACGGATCGGGAGTTGCAGATGGAGATTCTGCTGGACCCGCGGCAGCGACTCGCGCGTCATCTTGAAGCGAGGGTGGTTCCGGAAGCATTCGTCCTCCAACGAAACGGCATGGATTGGGAGATTCGATATCGAGGCCCGGTGGATGATCTTTACGCCGGTATCGGTCGTCGGCGGCGGGCCGCGAGCACGTTTCACGCGGTGGAGGCCGTGCGAAGCATTCGAACGGGCGCTCCGATCGGCATTCCGATTCGAACGGCCCATGGCTGCGCGATCGAGCGGATGCGTGTGAAGTGATGGTCGTGAAATCGATCGGAACGCTGATCGCTTCGGCCGTCCTGGGGGCGGTCGATCCTCCGGAACTGGTCGCTCCAGTCACCACCACGGAACCCGTGGAGACCCAGGTGGATCCGGACTGGGTGCACGATGTCGAACCGATCATCATTCGTCGCTGCGGCCAGTGTCATCGCAATGGCGGAGCCGGCCCGTTTTCGCTGGGATCCCACCGGGAGGTCGCGGGTCGCGGGCGATTTCTCCTGGAGTTGGTCGACGCCGGGCGAATGCCGCCCTGGCTTCCTACCGGAACCGGATGGCGGGATGATCGGCGATTGACCCTCGCGGAAAAGCAGCTGCTGCGTCGCTGGGTCGATACCGGTGCGATTCGTGATCGAGACGAAGAAGCGAGTGGTCGTTCCGTGCTGACTCCGGCCGACACTGACACTGACACTGACACTGACACTGACACCATTTCGCCTGGACACGAAGGCTGGCTTGAGCGTGGATTGGTCGAGTCTTTCAAGATTCCCGCGGAGTCNGATCCGGCCTGGCATCAGGGGGTGATCGACCAGCGTGGTACCACGATTCCGCTCGACAATCTGGAGCCGTTGCGGCTTCAAGGGATGGGCATCGATACTGGCGCGCCTCAGGCGGTCCGGCTGGCCTCCTTCGCCTTCGACGACACCGGCGCGGGACGATATCTGGATGATCGCGATCCGAGAGTCGGTTTTCTGATGTCGGCTGATGCGGGTCTGACGCCCAGTGGTGCCCACGGCATCGTGCTGGGGGGGGCGAATGAACTTCGTTGGCCCGAAGGATTTCACGTTCCGGTTCCGGCGGCGGCCGATGCCGTCATCGAATGGCACTATCGACCCACCGGCATCGATGAAGCCGCCCGGCCCAGGATCCGGCTGGAGTTGGTTGATGACGGCGAGGAGTCGCGTCCCCTGCATTGGCTGCCGGTTGGAATCGGACGGATCCAGATTCCGGCCGAGGCGGTGCAAGTCATTCAGAGTGAGCCGGTGCTTCTGGCCGTCGATGCGATGCTGGTGGGGCTCACCCCGCGAGCCCTTCAGATCACCCGGACCATCGAGCTGCTCGAGATCCCTCCCGGCGAATCACCGGAGACGGCGAGGCCGGTGCTCCGTATCGGCGACTGGGATCATCATCAGCGGGAGACGCTGGTGCTCCAGTCCCCGAGGATCGTCCCGGCAGGAACGAGATTCATGGCTCGTTTTCAGGTGGACAACCGAACCGAGAATCCATCGAATCCTGATTCCCCCGCCGTGGAGGTTCGCCGAGGACGCCGAACCGGCGTGCTGGCGGTCCTGCTTCATCTGGCCGCCGTGTCTCCGNAGAACGATGAAGCGCTGGCCTCGGCGGGGCCCGAGCTGATCAGGGCTCTCCGGGGAAGAGGCGCGGTCCGGGGCGATTGAATGGCTCAGTCTTTCGAAGATCGATCGGCGATCCGTTCCAGGCTGGCCTCGATCCGAAGGAGCGTCTCGGAGATCTGTTCGAGCCGAGGACTCGGGGTCTCGGCCGCGTTCGTCACAGATTCCGCCCCGAGAGGGTTCGGCGCTCCGCCACTGATCAGGTCGCGTCGGGCAAGGACCGTCTGACGGAATTCATCGGTGTTCTTGATTCCGAGAAGGGACACCAGCGAACCGCCCGCCTGGGGGCCGGATTGGCCGGCCGTCTCGACCGAGAGTTGCTTCAAATCCAACTTCCGCATGATCGGGCCCTGGGTGCTGCCAAGATCAGTGATCTTTTCCAGAGGTATGGTCTTTTCGATCTTGACGAACACGCCTTTGCGGACGATCAAGGACTGCGATGTGAGGGTGGCGGACCAGGATCCGACGATTCGCTGCAACACGAACATGTAGATCACCCCGACGATCAACACGATCGGGATGGTGACGATGAAGCAGGCGATCGGGATCAACTGGATCCAGCGGTATTTGATGATCGCAGCCGCGTCGAATTCCGCTTCGAGGATGACGTTCTGGGAGTCTTGATTCATACGGACAGTCTATTCCGTTTTTCGCCCTGGTCGGAATCGGTGGGACCGGCAGGGCCGATGAAAAAGCCTCCGTGACCGAAAAGCGGTCACGGAGGCTTGGAATTGATTCGCCAGACGCCTTGCNGCGGGTCGGAAGATCAGCCTTCCGGGGTTTCCGGGCAGGCGCCCCAGTTGAGGAACATCAAGGTCATGTCCTGGCCATCGACGTATCCGTCCTCGTTGAGATCGGCGTCGCCGGCGGTCTCTCCGGTGGCATACCACCTGGAGAACAGGATTCCGAGATCTCGTCCGTCGACCAGTCGGTCACCGTCGAGGTCGGGATCGCAGGGCGGCGGGGGCGGGGGACCGACCCAGTTGATGTCCGCGAGAAAGAGGTCCCGGGGCTCGGTCGGGCCGGCGGTCTGGGACATGGTCCAGTTGAAGGGGATGACGATCTCGTCGTAGGTGATCCCCTTGAGTGGGATCTGGTAGTAGGTCGGCTCCGTGGTCAATTCCACGTTGGCGAGCTCGACTGAGAATCCGTCGATGTCCTCGCTCCCCACGGCGAAGGTCGCCTTGGTCCCGGGCTTGTCGGACCAGGCCATGAACTCGACGTACTCGCCCCCGGGAGCGATCTGAAGGCCCGGTTGGGAGCCCCAGTTGTTCGCGGGGTACTGCCACGCCACGCCCGCCCAGAGGGCGATCGGCGGCGGGTCGAAGGTGAATCGGTGTCCGATGCCGGCGCAAGCACCGTTCGGGGATTCGATTCCGACCAGGTCAACGGCCCAGAAGGCACCCATGAACCCGGTGGTCGAGTAGAGATTGTCGATGCGGAAGGGCATCGGCTGTCCTTCGGGGATGTCGCCTTCCACGAAGAAGGGCGAGGTTTCAAGACCGATGCTGTTCTGTTCGTCCCGGGCGATGGCCACCAGTCGGTAGGCACCCGGGATGAGTGGCGCGGTGATCTCGAGTGTCAGCTCACCATCGAGTTCGACGTAGTTGCAGGGGCCGATGGCGTTCCACCGGTAGACGCCCTCCTCGGTGAAGATCTCTTCTCCAATGATCCAATCGACGGACAGCTCATCACCTTCGGGGTCGGTCGCGTCGAGTGTGGCGACGATGGGGTCGCCCGGATCGAATCGGAGCCCTTCGACTCCNGTCAGCGAAGTCACGATTGGAGAGAGGTTCGCCGGCGGGGCACCGGTCCAGGATTCGAACAGTGCGTCGACGCAGGCCGAATCTTCCATGCCGGGGCCGAACATCATGAACCAGGTGTCGGTCGGCGGGTAGAGCTCGTCCCACAGGTAGACGAAGCCTCCGAGGCATCGATCGGATTCTCCTTCGATCGAGAGGTCCCAGCCCTCCTTGTAGAAGACCGCCTTCTGTGAACTGTTGTGCTCGAAGCGTGCGCCCCAGTTCGTCTGCAAGGCACTCCNCCAGCCGCTCGGTCCGAACTCGGGGACCAGGTACGGTCGATCCCAGTCGCTGAGATCGATCTTGGCCCGGATCTCGGGGAGCGTCTCGTACGCGTTCACGCCCCAGATGTCGATGTTGGGGCAGTAGGTCGCGAGTTGGGTCGCGTTGTCGACCAGGTGCCAATCTCCGAGGTCGGCGGTGACGGCGACGGTCGGGTGGTTCGGGTCCATTTCCTTCACCATGGCGGCCGTGGTGTTGATCGCCTGCCAGATGGCGGTGACCATTTCCTGGTCGGCGTCGCCATCACCGTTGAGGTGTTCAAGCTCGTTGCCCACGCCCCAGGCAAGCAGGGCGGGGTGATCCTTGTAGAGATTGACCTGGAGACGGAGGGACTCGATCTGATCCTGAACCGCGTCGGCGTCGAGGTAGTCGAACGCGGCGCCAGAGCTGTCGGCGTGGTTCGGTGAATGCTGCATCCAGAGGCCGAGCATGACCACCAGGCCTCGCTCGTGGGCGGCGTCGAGAATGCCCCGGGTTCCAGTGCCCGTGGCCCAGAGTCGGATCGAGTTGCCTCCCGCTTGCTGGATCTTGTCCAGGAACAGCGGAAGATCAGGGTCTTCGATGGTTCCACGAACGATGCATCCACCCTTGATGAAGAACGGTTCTCCTCCACGCTCCAGTGCCCATCCCTTCTTGGTCTGAATGACATCGACCGGAATCATTTCATCCTGCTGGGCCGCGGCCTGGCCGACGAACATGGAAACGGCGAGGGTGGCGAAGGCTGTCAGCGCCTTGAGGGGTCTAGCAAGCATCGAATCTGGGTCCCTTCTGATGTGTTTCGAGAACATGAAAGTAGGCGCGAAATCCATCAAACGCAACACGGAAAAGCCCGAGCTTTGATTCCGAGTCTCCTTGATGACCGCCAGAGCGGAATGACTCTGTCTTTCCCGAAATTTCCNGTCGATTTCCGACCTTNCGGCCGCTAGATTTAANGGTCGGCCCAATCGGCCTCCAAACTCTTTCGACCCCGGAGATACGTTTCATGAACCCGCTTAACCGCGTTGCTGGAATCGCCGCCTTGATGGTTACCTCGACCGTCGTTGCTCAGGACGGCCCCAACCTGCTTGAAAATCCCGGCTTCGAGCAGGGCCTTGACGGTTATTACTCTGCGTTTGGAAACGCGTTCCTGAACCAGGAGTATGCCTACGAGGGAATCAACTCCCTGAAGATGTTCGGCTGTTTCTGCGGCGACTTCAACGGCAACGGAGCCGTCAGCACCTACACGATGAGTGCAGATCCGGGTCAGGTCTACAGAGTCACGGCTCAGATGCTGAACCCCGACTTCGATTCCATCGTCGGCACTGGCAGCTGGGGTGGCATGAAGATCGAGTTCAAGAACGCCAAGGGCGTGGTCGTCGGACTCGGTGAGCAACGAATCATTGAAGGTGTCGACCCGGATCAGGAACTCAACGTCTGGGAGGAAGCGAACTTTCTCGTGCTCGCCCCCGACAACGCCGCGACCATGAATGTGGTTCCGGTGTTCCTGCAGGCCTCGTCCGATGACGCGGGTGCGGTCTTCCTCGATGCGATGTCCGTGGCGGAAGCCCCTCGCAATCCTGGCAACCCGGTCATCAACGGCGGTTTCGACCTCGGGGTCGATTATCAATATCAGGTCTTCCCCACCTTCAATGGTTGGACCGAGCAGTACGGCAACATCTTCTTCGATGACGCCTTCAACGTCAGCCCGCCCTATTCCGCCGGCATGTTCGGGAACTTCCCCGACTATGACGGCGATGGTGAGTGCGATCCCGGAGGCGTCTCGGGCCTCAACCAGATCATCCCCGACATCTCTGAAGGTGACACCGTCACGCTTTCGATGGAGGCCTTCACCCCGTCCTTCGATACGATCAACGGAACCCTCAACTACGTGTTCCAGATCGTGCAGTTCTTCGGCGAAGACCCGAACAATCCNCTCGCCTCGTTCTCGAACATCGTGCTCGACGGCACCNGTGACTTCGCGGATGACACGTGGTACCTCGGAGAGATCTCCGGTGTGGCTCCCGCGGGAACGATCTCCGGCCGTATCGTGGCCCAGATCGTCCAGCCAAACTGCGAGGGCGGTTCGGTCCGCATCGACAANGTGATGATCATGACCGATGCCACTCCGGNCGAACCCTGTGAAGGCGACTTCAACGGCGACGGTCTCGTCAACGGTGCCGACTTCGGCAGCCTGCTCGCCGCGTGGGGTGCCTGTGCCGGNTGCCCCGAGGACNTCAATGGTGACGGCTTCGTGAACGGCGCCGACATCGGCGGCCTGCTCGCCGCCTGGGGCGAATGTCCCGACGACAACGGTGATGGCGGTGGTGATGACGACGGCATCGGCAACTGTGGCGAGGCCCACGATGGACCTGGTTGCACCGACAGCGACTGTCAGGAGACCGTCTGTGCGATCGACCCGATCTGCTGCAAGGTGGACTGGGACGCATTCTGCGCGTCGCTGGCCAACGACAACTGCGAGTGATACTCGTCTCATGGTCGAGTTCGAAGACTGGAAACAACGAGTTTGATCATGACGAGTTTGGATCAATCCGGAGCCGCGAGGAGGACGACAGTCCTCCTCGCGGTTTTCTTGACGGCACTTCTGTTCTGGGCTTCCTCTCCGGCCATGGGGCATCCGGGAGAAGGAGACCTGGTGGAGTGTCAATACGACAATCCGAGTTTCGAACTCGGGCCGGGTCTTGAAAACAATCCGGTGTCCGGCTGGACCGGCGCGGGCAACTTCGGCCTCGGCTCCGACCTGGTTTCGCACGCTCGCCGGGCGCTCTGGCTTTACGGGCCGTTCGACGGCGCGGCCGGATCTTCGCGGGTCTCCTGTCTGGTCGAGTGCTACGGCAGCTGGTCCCACCGGCTGAAAGTCGACGTCGGTCACCTCGGCGACGACGCGTTGGTCGGTGCTGCTCGGGTCGCGTTCACGGTTCGGTGGCGTGATGAAGCGGGAGTCGACCTTGATCAGAAGACGGTGATTCTTCTCAACTCGCTCGATCCCACGGATCAGATGTTCACGGTGGAACGCGATTTCGGCCCCGCTCCGCTGGGGACGAGATCCATGGAACTGGAATTTTCATTCCGCCAGACCGCGGCTCAGGAAACCGGCCGCGGATGGCTTGATGCGTTTCGCTTCGACCGGGCCATTCCCGAGGTCGACCAGTGGGGTGACTTCGGAAGCCGTCGAATCGATTTCTCCGGTCATGAATGGCGGGTGAAGAACGCTTATCAGGGACCCGGTCCGAATCAGTATTCGGATTCCCCGGACGTGGTGCGAACCCTCTCCGACGGCTCCCTGTACATGGGAATCGACCAGCAAGGGGGCTGGCGTTGCTGTGAGGTCGTGCTCGAGGATTATCTGGGCTACGGCACCTATCAGTTCGTCACCCGGGGCCGAGTCGATCAGCTGGATCCGAACATCGTGTTCGGATTGTTCATCTGGGAATACGTCAATTGCTACGAGTCGTCGGTCATGTGGTGGAATCCTCCGAACGAATTCGACATCGAATTCAGTCGCTGGGGCGACCCCGGAGCGTTCGAAGGGCAATTCGTCGCGCAGCCGTACGACTGGCCGGGCAACATCAAGCGTTTCGATATCCCGAACAACCCGCAATCGAACCGGATCACCTCCGAATTCCGGTGGGCACCCGAAGGCATGTACTGTCGCGCCTGGACGGGCGGCGAAGCATCGCCCGATGAGAAGACCCTGCTCCAGGAGTGGTTCTACGACGGGCCGCATCATCCCCGTCCGGGGAATGCCCGGGTTCACTTGAACCTGTGGCTGCTGAACGGTTCGCCCCCTCAGGATGGCCAGCCCGCCGGGGTGCAGGTCGAAGAATTCACGTTCACCCCGATCGATGGTCCCGCGTCGCCGTGCATCGGTGATCTGAACGGGGACGCCGTGGTCGACTCCGCTGACGTCGGACTGCTCGTGGCCAGTTGGGGTCCGTGTCCGCCGAAGGGCGAATGTCCCGCGGATTTCACCGATGACGGCGACGTCACTGCGGCGGATCTGGGGCTGCTGATCGGCGGGTGGGGTCTCTGCCCGGAGTGAAGCGTGCGGACGCGTTCAGTCGGGTTGGCAACAGGGGTGTCGATTGACCCCGCAATGGGCGCACTGTCCGTGGCCGTGGACCTGAATCACGGTCGCGACCCGCCCGCACCAGGGGCATGGTTCATGGCACTCGATCCCGAGAACACCGGTCGACCGACGCAACGTCCTGGCGGCTGAATCTTCGGGCCCTCTGGGGCGGGTCGAATCAGGATCCGATGGTGGCATGCTGGGACTCAATTGAAGCTCCAGATGAGATTGATGGCCAAGAGGATCGGCAGAAGGGTCATCAGGCCGAGGTAGATTCCAAATCGAGCCGG
Organism: Phycisphaerae bacterium; assembly: GCA_002683195.1. The sequence goes on along the minus strand of NYSW01000066.1, from coordinate 9,143 downwards.
GGAGGCCCGGTCGATCCAGGTCGCGCGCTCGGTGCCCGGCGGGTCGTCGGAGCCGCATTCCGGGCATGGCTTGGCGTTGGGGATCGAATCTCGACAGTACCCGCAGCTCGCACAGATGGCCTCGCCATGACGCTGGGGCGGGGGCCTGAACATTCGTTGCGGAATCCAGATCAGGCCGAGCAACGCCAGGAGAACCAGATTGAGCAGGACGCCCTGGACGAGAACGGTGATCAGGGTTCCGAGGACGCCGTTGGGGCGGATCTCCGTGCCGACGGCGTTCATGAGTTCTGAGACGAGGGCGGTCGCAGCGAGTCCGGGCAGCAGGTCGGCAAGCAAGGAGACCGGCATCAGCGCGGAGATCAGGACGCGAAGTCCGTAGACGAAGGTGAGGGAACGCCGCATGTGCGGGATCCGGGTGAACCTTCGGAAACGATCCGAACCTGAGCCGACCATCATGACCACGGCGAAGATCGCCACACCGAGCATCATTCCCGGAATGCTGAACTGGTCGGCCGCGACCGCGAAACTGGGCGCGGCCGCGGCGATGCAGATCGCGCCCGAAAGCAGTGCTCGCCGAACTCGTGCGGACCTGCGGAGGGGAGCCGGTTTTTCGTCGTGGTCGGTGGCGTCGGGCATTGATTGATTCTTGGGGTGGTCAACCGGTTTCCCGAGGAGGAGTGACGCTCTTCACGGTGCCCCGCGGGCGCGAAGCACAGGGTCAGGATGACAGGCCTGTGGGGTGATGCGAAACCCTCGGGCATCCTTCAACGTAGCAACGGAGCGATCACCCGTGCGGGTTCGACCCCGGTCAATCGAGTGTCGAGTCCCTGGTGACGAACGGCAAGTCGATCGTGATCGAGCCCCAGGAGATGGAGCATCGTGGCATGCAGGTCGCGAACATGGACCACGTCTTCGATGGCGTGATAGCCCAGCTCATCGGTGGCGCCGTGGGTGAGGCCTCCACGCGTTCCGCCTCCGGCCAGAAACATCGAAAAGCCCTTGATGTGATGGTCCCGTCCGGGGTCATCGCCGCCGCCCTGGGACATCGGTGTTCTTCCGAATTCGCCACCCCAGACGACCAGGGTGTCTTCCAGCATCCCTCGCCGCTTCAAATCGTTGATGAGGGCGGCCGTCGGTTGGTCGCAGTGTCTGCAGCAGACGTCCATGTACTGCTTCAGCCCACCATGATGATCCCAGCCACGATGATAGAGATGAATGAAGCGTACGCCTCGTTCGGCCAGCCGTCTGGCGTGCAGGCAGTTGCTGGCGAACGATCCGTCGCCGGGTGTGGCGCCATACATCTCGAGGGTTTCGGGTGACTCTCCGGAGAGATCCATGAGCTCGGGAACCGAGGTCTGCATCCGGAAGGCAAGCTCGTGCTGGGCGATTCGTGATTCAATCTCCGGGTCGAGGACCTGCTCGTGTCGAAGTCGGTCGAGATCCCGGACCGCGTCGATCAGATGCGACTGGCAGTCGGTGGTGATGCCGGGGGGATTGCGCACGTAGTGGACCGCTTCGCCGCGACCCTGGAATTCGACCCCTTGAAGTCGGCTCGGCAGGAAACCGCTGGACCATTGGCGAGCGGCGATCGGTTGGGGGTTGCGGCCGCCCACGCTCGTGAGGACGACGAATCCCGGGAGGTCCTGATTCATCGATCCGAGGCCGTAGTTCACCCAGGAACCCATGCTGGGACGGCCCGGAATGATGGAGCCGGTGTTCATGAACGTGTGGGCCGGATCATGATTGATCTGCTCGGTCACCATCGAATTCACGATGGCGATGTCGTCGGCACAGGTCGCGATGTGTGGAAGATGATCACTGATCCATTGCCCGCTTCGCCCATGCTGCCGGAACGACGCGCGACTGCCGAGGCAGGTGAGCGGTTTCCCCTGCAGTTGTGCGATCGGGAGTCCCCGGGTGAAGGATTCAGGCATCGGCCGGCCATCGAGTTCCTGGAGCCGGGGCTTGGGGTCGAAGGTCTCGAGGTGACTCGGGCCTCCGGCCATGCAGAGGAAGATGACCCGCTTGGCTCTGGGAGCGAAGTGCGGGGTCGGGGGTTCCGCCGGGCTTCCCGGGCGCAGGCGATTCGAGGCCGCCGCCTCTGAAGTCATCCACTGGGACAGGGAGGCGGCACCGAGTCCGAGGGACAGGCTCCCGAGGAACTGGCGACGGGTGGCGCGTTCGATGCCGATGCGTCGTTCCATCGGGAGCGATTCGAGATGTCGGTTGAAATCACTCACGGGTGTAGGTCTCGTGAAGATTGAGAATCGCACGGCAGGTCTGCGTCCAGGCCGCGAACTCCGGGGCGGGAAGTCGCTGGTTCCTCTCGAGCGGTCCGGGTTCCGAGACTCCGATTCCCAGAAGGGCTTCCGCTCGTTCGGGGGCGGCGGAAAATTCGGCCCGAGATCGAGTCAGCAGTTTCTCGAGCACCGTCAATTCGCCGGGGGCCGGCGTTCGGCCCAGGGTGATTCTCCAGGCGGTGACGAGTCGGAATTCATCCGGATCCTCGCTCGAGCCCGGAACGGGTGTGGTCAGGACCCGGCGGGCCAGGCCTCGGGCGGCCTGAAGGAAGACCGGGTCGTTGAGCAGTACGAGGGCTGCGAGCGGGGTGTTGGACACGGTGCGACTGGCCGTGCAAGCCTCGCGGGTCGGCGCGTCGAACGCCTTCAGCATCGGATGGAGGAACTGTCTCTGCCAATGCACGTAGACGCCGCGACGCCACTGGTCGGCATCGGTATCCGCTTCGTAACGCCGCGGGGGGAAGTTGAGGTGTCGGTAATGACCTTCAGGCTGCGGAGGTTTGATGCTGGGGCCGCCCTGCCGTTGCTGGAGCAGGCCGCCGGCGTGCAGGGCCGCGTCACGAACGAATTCCGCCGCCAGACGATGTCGGGACTGGCGAGCATGAAAGAGATTGTCGGGGTCGAGCATCGCGGTCTGCCCGACGGGGCGAGAGGAGCGAGCGTAGGAGTCACTCGACACGATTCGTCTCACCAGAGCCTTGATGCTCCATCCTGATTCGATGAAGTCCAGGGCCAGGTGGTCGAGGAGCTCGGGGTGGGTCGGTGGCCGGCCCTGGCCTCCGAAGTCCTCGAGGCTGGGACAGAGGCCGGAACCCATGAGCATCGCCCAGATTCGATTGACGAAGACGCGGGCGGTCAGTTCGCCGACGCCTCCCTCCCGTGCGGGACGGACCATCCAGTTGGCGAGGTCGAGCCGATCGGCACGAGTTCGGTCGGCGTGGCGTCTCTGGAGGGTGCCTAGAAAAGCCGGTACCGCCGGGTCCACGAGGTCGCCCGACTGATCGAGCCAGTCTCCACGTGGAAGGATGCGGACCGGGCGAGGCTGTTCCAACGCCCGGGTGTAGAGGGTGAGGGGCGCCAGCCGGCGACGTTCTTCAACTTGCCGGCGAAGGTGCTCTCGCTCCTTTTCGATGGTCGCGATCTCCGGGTCCGAGGCGATTCGGAATCGGGCGATCAACTCACGCTGTGCATCGGTTCGACCATCGATCGGCGTTTGAATCGCGGCGGCTGCCGGCGGGGGAAGGGCGGAGGGGTGGACGATCTCCGTCGCGTCCCAGCGCACCGTCCCTGCGAACTGGGTGAAGGCGAGGCCATCGATCATCTGGCCCGCTTCGAGACCGAGCGATTCCAGGGCGACCTCGAGTCGATGCCACCGGTCCTCGGACGGCAAGCCACCTTGACGGCGATACGAGGGGGTGTCTTCGGGGGTCCGTCCGAAATCAATGGCATCCGATCCCCAGACGGCCCGGTGTTCCCAGGAATCATCCGCATGCACCTGAAGCATCACGGCGCGGGGCGGATCCTTCGGGTCGAGGTGGATCCAGGTGGCCAGCATCGACCCGGATTCGACCGCGACGGGTCGGACCGCATCCAAGGTGTAATGCTGGATCCGGCCGGGACTTTTCTGGAGTCGATAGCCGTCGCCGCTGGCGGGAGGTATCGCGGCGTCCACCCGGCTGGTCCAGTCCCCGGTGAGCTGGCCACCGCGATTCGGATGGTCGTCGCCCCAGATCTCGACGCGGGGACGTCCGGAGGCGAGTTGTTCGAGGCAGGATCGCTCCCACGCCGGGTCGATCACCCGGTTCCGGCGTTCGGCTTCGGCCAGCCGTTTCTCGGCCCCGTCCAACTGCGACTGGATCCGATCGATCTCCAGCTGCAGGGGACCGGTCACCACCCGGAGTTCAGGCTCCCGCCGGGTCGGGGTGGTGTTGTATCCGGCGTAGGGGTCTCGGAGATGCTGTTCGTCGTCGATGTCGGCGAAGAACGCACCGAAAGTGTGGAAGTCCCGCTGGGTGTAGGGGTCGTACTTGTGGTCATGGCACTGGGCGCAGCCGAGCGTCGCACCCATCCAGGTCTCGCTGGCATTGCGAACCCGGTCCGCCATGTAGATCGCTCGGTACTCCTCGAGCTGGAGGCCGCCTTCATGTGACGTCTGAAGCAGGCGGTTGTAGCCCGAAGCAATCATCGCCCGTTGGCGGGCCTGGGCGTTCAGGCCCGGTGTCTCGGCCGCGACGAGATCGCCGGCGAGTTGAAGTCGGGTGAAGTCATCGAACGGGAGATCCTGATTGAACGCTTCGATCACCCAGTCCCGGTACGGCCAGACACGATGTTCCTGATCGCCGTGATAGCCGACGGTGTCGGCGTACCGGACGAGGTCGAGCCAGAGCACCGCGAGGCGCTCCCCGAAATGCGGGGAATCCAGCAGTCGGTCGACGTTCCGCTGGAAGGCGTCCGGTCGGCCATCGGTGACGTAGGCATCGATGGCGGCAGGAGTGGGTGGCAACCCGACGAGGTCGAAAGAGAGCCTCCGGAGGAGGGAGGTGCGATCGGCCGGTGGGCTGGGACTCAGGCCTTCCTCGGCCTGGCGAGCCGCGAGGAAGGCATCAAGGGGGGAGGTCTCGAGAGGGCGTCGAGGGATCGGATGACGTCGAGGTCTCTCGTAGGCCCAGTGGGGCGAATGGAGACCGCCCTCCTCGATCCATCTTCGAAGAAGTCGTCGTTCACGGTCATCAAGCGGATCATGAGCCGAGCGGGGAGGCATCGGATCATCGAGGTCGGAGATTCGCCTCCAGAGTTCGCTGGCTTCCGGATCGAACGGAACCACGGCGGGATTTCCGTCGGCCGGCCTTCGGGTGGCGGACTCGAAATCAATCAGGCTCAGGCCGGCTTTTCGTGCGGCTTCATCCGGACCGTGGCACGCGAAGCATTTCGAGGTGAGGATCGGACGGATATCGCGAACGAAGTCGATCGGGCGTTCGTCCGACGGAGCGGGACGGTTTTCGGCCGGGAGTCCGAGGGCCACGCCGGCGAACGTCAGGGCGATGGTCGTGGCGGTGGCACGCCGTCGGAATTTCTTCGTGGTGAGCATGGTCACGAAATGACCGTAGCACGACGAACGGAACCGGGCAAAGACTCCATGGTCGAATCAGCGGTGACGGCCGTGGAACCGAATCAGCGTCTGACCACGCCCCCGTACTTGAGGCGGATGGTCTCCTCCCCGGTCACGTCGGTGTTGACGAAGACCTCACCGAGGAACGACCCCGCCTTCTGCGGAGAGCGTCCGCGGAGATCGACCCTCCAGGCGAGTCCGGCGGAATCCAGAGGAATCAGCGTCGCGGCCAGTCCATCGCTTCCTCCGCCGACCACGGTCGCGTTCAGGCATCGGAAAGCCTTCCCGTCGCTGCGACGAAGATCGATGGATCGATCGATCGCGGCCGATGATCCCACCACGAGAAAGCGAAACATGCTGTCCTCGGTGTTGACTCTGCCCTCGGAAGAGCCGTTCACGGCAAAGTTCATCTTCACCGGCTTGGTCTGGCCGTCGATGTCGATGGTGCCGGAGACGAGCATGCTTCCCGCGAACCAACCCCAGCGATGATTCTGGTCGAAGAGAACGTCGACTCGCCAACGTGGCAGGCCGTTGGGATCTGGAGCGACGGGACTCAGGGTCGCGGTGACGCCGCTTCCGACATCTCCGGAAAGCTTGACCTTCTGAAGCCGGATTCCGGGTCGCAGGGCGGTGATCGTGGTGTCGGCGGTCGATGCCTCTCCGTGGGGGATTCGTCCCAGTTGGAGGATTCGGGGGACCGCGGCCAGTGACGGTTCGATGTCCGCGGTGATGGAGATGGTCTGCAGGGGTTCGTCGGAGTCGGTGGAGATCACGTTCACCGTCTTGGTCTGTGAACCTTGTCCCTTCGGCGTGAACGAAAGGACGATCTCTCCCGTCTCATTCGGCGCGTAGATCCTGCTGGTATCGAATCCGATGCTGGTGCAGCCACAGGTCGGTTCGACCTTCTTGATCTGCAGCGGCCTTCCACCGCTGTTTCGAAACCGGACCGTCGCCTTGCGGGTCTCGAAATCGCCCATCCGCCCGAACGCCACAAGCGGATTCTCGAACGCCAGCCGGGGGTAATCGGGGATTTCGGGGGAGTTTTCCACCGCCACCGCGGTGGTCGGGGCCGCGACTCGCGAGGGACTTGGTGCCGGCGCTTCACCACAGCCGATGAGGGCGAGGGCGAAGATGGCCGAAAAGGCAAGGATGGACAGGTCGAGACGAGGCTTCTTCATATGATTGGCTCCGCCGGACAGTGTACGGGAGCCGGTTGGAGGCTCGGCGTCGGATGTCGATGTCGCCGAGTGTTTTTCCGGACCTGTAATTCGCCAGTCCGCCGCATCGCATGGCGTTCCGCGACGAATACCTTTTCTGGGTGGGCCCCCCGTGCGATGATGTCACGAAGCCAGACGAACACCTTTTCAACGCGAGACAACCGCATGTCCGACTCCGGCAAGACCGTCAACAACCCAGGTTTTCTCAAGTGGTTGATCATCATGGGACTCATCGAAGGAACCAGCACTCTGGTTCTGGGATGGGCAGTGATCATGAAACGGGTGCTTGAGCATCCCGACGGCCCGGCGGCGGTTTCCATCACCGGTTCGATTCACGGCCTGCTCTTCGTCGTCTTCGTCGTGATGCTCTTCATCGCCAAGGTCCGCGTACCTCTTCCCCTCGGTCTCTTCTTCGCCGGCCTGGTCGGGGCCGTGGTGCCGTTCGTGGCATTCATCGTCGACGTGCCGCTGTATCGAATGCTCAAGGCCTCGAGAAACCAATGATCTGCAATCATCACATCCGTCACCTCCGATCGTTGGTCATCGCGACCTCGGTTCTGCTCGCGAACACCGCCCTGGCGGAGACCTTCATCCTCAAGCCCGGACCCGGTTCGAGCATCCAGGCTCTGATCGACGGCGGAGTCGCGGACGGTGACGTGATCCAGCTGGAGGCCGGAGATTTCACGGTCGACGCCGCAATCACCCTGGGAGGTCGTGCCATCGTCATCCGGGGGACGGTCGATGATCGAGGTGAACCCGCCACGCGTCTGGTGGGAGTGGGGGAGACTGGAATTCTGGCGTGTCGCAACGGCGAGGGCGCGGACACGGTGCTCGAGGATCTCGTGGTGACCGGGGGGGACATCGACCTCGGTGGAGGACTCCTGATCAACGAGGCGAGTCCCACCGCTCGCCGGGTGCACTTCATCGACAATCAGGCAAGCGTCTTCGGTGGAGCGGTCGCGATCTTCGGCGGGGCCAGCGCACCGTTGTTCGAGGATTGCCGTTTCGACGACAATCGCGCCGACCTGGTCGCCGGCGGCTGTCTCAACGGGACCGCGGCATCACCGGTCTATCGCCGATGTTCCTGGACCGGTAACGAGGTCGGGCTTTACGGTCGAGCGGTCTACAACCAGAGCGGCAGTCTTCCCACCTTGGAGGACTGCGTCGTTCTCGGTTGCTGTCAGGTCGTTCCGCCGTTCAGTTTCTCCGATGCCGGAGGAAATCAGGTGGAGGGCGTGTGCAGCGATTGCTCCGCGGACTTCAATTGCTACGGCGGCGTCGGTGCCGCCGATCTTGGCCTGCTCCTCGGGGCCTGGGGAACGCGAAGCACGACCTACGATCTGGATGGGGATGGGGTGGTCGGAGGGAGCGATATCGGGGTCCTGGTATCCCAGTGGGGTGATTGTCAGGTTTTCAGACGGTGAGAGATTCTCGAATAAGCGTTTCTGGGGCCTGCAGGGCCAACGACTGTTGTTTTCAGGCCGATCATGCTTGTATGTTTAGGTCTTCAATGATCTTCCGCGTACGGTGATTTCTGGAATGAAACCGTGATCGCCCCGCCAACTTACAAACGGAGACAAGGCCAGTGCCCAATCGAAACTTCATCGTGACCTCCATCATTGCCGCTGCGACGGTCGTCGGAGCCGGCAATCAGGCACTGGTCGCACAGGACACCTATTCCGGCGGAGCGGCCGTGGCTTTTCTTCCGTCGGAGTTCGTCCTCGGCGGTGCCAACACCCTCGGAGCCAATTACGAATTCCCAGGCAATCCTTTCACGCCGCTGGTCAATGGTCCCGGGGTTCCGCTCTACGACGTGGTGTCCAACCTGCCGACGAACATGGCCATGAACGTGACGTCGGTTTTCAACAAGGATGGATCCTATTCGGTCGCGGCGACGGTTCAGACCACCGATGGTCAACCATTCATCACGAAGTCGACACCGTTGGTGGTGCAGACCGCCAGTGGACCTCAGGATGCGACCGACTTCGTGATCGACCTGGGGAACGGCTATCAGGTCCCCGGATTTCCCGTGGACGGCGTGGACGTGGGTAGTGAGCCCGGCAACGTGTTCGTCAACGTCGAGTACTGGTTCACTCGGCTCGACGGCACCGAGAACCGTGAGTTCGGCGACACCACCGGCCCGTTTCTGACGCCGGCCGGTTTCACCTTCGGCTGGGGCTACGACCTCTACCTCGGTGATCCGACGAATCCTGACTCGCCGACCAACATCCGCGCGGCGGGATTCATTGCGACCTTCAAGCCGATTCTTCCCTCCTGCCCGTGCCCGGACCTCAATGGCGACTGTCTTGTCGATGGTGCCGACCTCGGTCTGCTTCTGAGCGTCTGGGGTTCGTGCGGCAAGGCCGGTCCCGGTTGCCTCGGTGACATCAACGACGACGGTCTGGTCAACGGCGCGGATCTCGGCCTCCTCCTCGGCGGCTGGGACTGCCAGGACTGATCCTCCGGGACCGGCCTCCAACTTCGATCATCCTTCAGCGGGCGGCTCCTTTCAGGGAG
>NYSW01000009.1 GCA_002683195.1 Phycisphaerae bacterium | reverse complement strand
GGACGCCATGGTCACCGAGATTCAGGCGGCCTTGGTGGATTCCAACTACGGGACCAGTTCCGGATTGCGTCTGATCTGGTGGCGGGAATCGCTCCCCATCATCGAGGAGGCTCCGATCATCGGTCACGGGACCGGATCCACGGCGGTCGCCTATGCGACGCAGTTCGACCAGACGGCGGGTTCGGATATTCCCACAAAGGCGATCGGCACCGACAACCCGCATTCCACCATCGTCACCGAGGCCATCGAGCGGGGAGGCGTCGGCCTCGTGCTTTGGGGCGTCTTCGTTCTTCTCGTCCTGAAAGCATCCTGGCGGCAGGCGACCTTCGACCCCGCCTTCTCCGGGCTGCTCGGCGCGTGGGTGATCCTCTTCATCTTCGGGGTCGGCAATTCGATTCAGTTGAGCGGGATCATCACCGCGGTGATGGGGATGCTGATCGCGTTCACGATCCGCCGCCCACCGGTGCAGGATCCGAGCCTCAGCGATTCGGATCACGCCGCGACCGAAGCCAGCTCCGCCAGCACATGACGGTCCAGCAGGCGGTGGCGAGGTCCCGTCGACCTGATTGCACCTGATTGAAGAGGTCCGAAACCCCCGTGGGGGAGAGCGGATCATCACAGGGCTCGAGCAGCAACGAGGCGGCATGGTCACGCAACGGCCCGCGAAGCCAGTCGTGAATCGGGACCGCGAAGCCTTGCTTCCGGCTCCGGTCGGAGATTCCAAGTTCGCGAAGGGCTTCCCGGAGGGGGGCTCTCCCCCCGGCACGATCGAAGAGCGCGTCGGTCGGCAGGCCGAACGCGTGCTTGATCACGTTCCGCCCGAGAAGCGGTGCCCGATGTTCGAGTCCCACGCTCATCGTGCCGAGGTCGACCTTCACCAGCGGATCGTCCGGGAGGTACGTGCGAAAATCGGTGGCCATCAGGCCTCGGACATCGAAGGGGCCGGTGGAGACACCATCCCAGGGCGACGCTCCAATTCGTCTTCCGCGGGCGGCGATGGCCCGCTCGAATGCGCCGGGATCGCCCGGCCTCGGGCCGAGGAGTTCGCCGGCATCGCCTTGGGTCTCTCGCAAGGCCAGGTGGTCGGTCCCGTCGGGACCGACCGCGTGTCGACGGCGAGCCGCGTCTCGAAGGGAACTCCGACCGAGCGGTATCCGCCCGGTGATGGACGGGGGGAGGGCGTTAATGGCCGAAGCCGCGGTTCGGCCGAGCCGGGCGGTGATGCCGGTCCGGTTCGCCGCCGCGACATGACGTCGGTAACCGCCGAAGAGTTCGTCGCCACCGTCTCCGCCGAGGGCCACCACGATCTCGTTCCTCGCGGCCCGCGATAGCAACGTGGTGGCGGCGAAGGATGAATCCGCGAACGGTTCATCGGTCAGGGTGGGCATCGCGGTGACGAGGTCGAGGATCTCTCTCTCATCGGGGCGGATCACGTGGTGGGGGCAGCCGAGTCGCCCGGCGACGGCCGCGGCCTCCCGGGATTCATCGAACCGTCCCGGCATCGCGAGGGTGAAGCAGGGGAGACCCGGGCGCACCTCGCTGGCGAGGGCCGCCACGAGTCTGGAGTCGATGCCGCCCGAAAGAAACACGCCCACGTCGCGGTCGGCCCGGCATCGTCGATGGACACTTTCCCGAATCACCTCGATGGTGCTTTGGTCGTCATCGATCTCGCGCGATTCCTGATCCCGGTGCGGAGCGGGAACCGGCGGATTCCACCACCGTCCGCGGTGAATCCGGCCGTTTCCGAGGTTGATTCGCAGCAGGCCACCGGGAGCGAGGTGTTCGACGTCGGGACGAATCGATCTCGGCCACGGCAGGACGCCCAACCGGAGGAACCACTCGAGCGAGGTTTCATCGATTCCGTCGAGTCGGGATGCCAGCGGGTCGGGGAGTGCCTCGAGGGCTCGAAGATCGCTGGCGAAGGCGATCACGCCCCCGGCCTCCGCGACCAGCAGGGGCTTCTGGCCCGCTCGATCCCGGGCGAGAACGACTTCGCCNTTCTCCCGATCGTGGACCGCGAAGGCGAACATNCCATCCACTCGATCGAGGGTCGCCTCGANNCCCCATTGTTCGAAGGCNGCGAGCAGGACTTCGGTGTCGGTGCCGGTTCGGAATCNAACGCCGCGCCCCTCGAGNTCGGCGCGATGTTCAGGAAAATCNTAGATCTCCCCGTTGTAGACGAGGTCGAATCGNCCTCCGGGCGAGGTCATCGGCTGCGCCCCGAGTTCACTCGGATCCTGGACCGCCAGGCGNCGATGGACCAGGGCGACCCCGGTCTCGGGATCGAAACNCCGTCCCTCTCCATCCGGTCCCCGATGCTCGATGGCCCGACTCATCGCCGCCATCGCGGCCGCGGGATCCGCGATGCGATGGCCGGGGTCGATGAAGCCTGCGAGTCCGCACATGGGTGGGTTCCTGGTCCTAAGTCACGACTATAACCCGCCAGAGGCTCACTTCCGGCTGGAGTGCGAGTCCGCCCGGAACGACGAGCCGCGGATCGACCGGCATCGTCGGGCATCGATCTTCGACTTCACCGGGCCGCTGGAGCGTGTCGCCGACCCGTCAGGAGAATCACGATTCCACTCAGTAGCAGGAATGTCTGGCACAACCCGACGCCGGCGACGATTCCGTTCAGCGACTCGAGGTCGCGGCTGACGAACGCGGCCATCGCGAGGACGCCCACCCCTACGGCCTGGAACCCCGATCGAAGCGCCACGTCGCGACTCGTCACCAGCGCGGCATTCACCGCGATGGAAGCGAACCAGATCGGGAGCAGNAGCAGGATGCTTGAGAGAGCGTCGGTCGCGGGCGCGAAACCGGAACCGAAGATCAGCGTGAGCACGGTTTCCGCNAACGGACGGCCGGCCAGCATCAGGATCGTTCCCNCGATCGCCATGGCTCCGGCGCCCAGCATCGCGACTCGGACGAGCCGGGTTCGATCCGACTCGGCCCATCGATGGAACCGAGGACGAAGGAGCCGTTGAAAGACCGCGATGGGAAGCAGAAGCAGGCCTTGGACGAGGGTCAGGACGGCGGCGATCCANGCCGCGGATTCAGGGCTGATCAACGCCATGGCAAGAATCACGGGGAGTTGGATTTCCGCGTACTCGAGCATCCTGGTGGCGGAGAAAGGAAATGACGCTCGGATCATCCCGCCAGAAGTCTCCGGTCCGGGGATGGCATCATCGGCCACGNGGGCATTGCTTCGTGCCAGTTGGCGCAGTCCGTACAGGCAAGGGAGAAGCAGGCAGATCGCCCAGCCGATCGGAATGCTGTTCTCGCCGCTGCCGACGAGGGTCACGACCAGCAGGGGCAGCAGGCGGCCGATCTGGAGAATCATCGGCCAAGAGGCGATCCAGACACTCCGGCCACGAATCTGGGCGCCGACCATGCCAGCCAACAGCCCGATATGCAGCAGGGTGAAGGGAATGAACGCAAGAGCGAGGCTGCAGTCTCCNGGCTCAAGATCGGTGAAGAGGTACCAGCACGTCGCGATGGCCATTCCAACGCCGAACATGACCAGAAAGGCTTTGGTCGCCGCCGAGCGATCGATTCGCCCCGGGTGACGCATCATGACCTCACCGACCCCTTGGAATCCAAAGATTCCGATGAGACTGGCGATCGCATAGGTATTCGAAAAAGCGCCGAAGCGGGTCGTCCCGAGGTACCGGGCGAGCATGACCTGAACGACGAAGGCGATCGCTGCTGCGATCAGGGTCCCGCCCCACACGAGGCTCGACTGCCGCCACAAGGATCCGGTGGCGTCACCACCAGACGGTCGGTCAGGCGGACTTTTCATTCTCTACCAGGGGGCCGTGATATTCCGAGACGGTTTCCTGCACGATTTGAAGCACGGTCTCCTGATCCCTTCGATCGATCGCAGCTTCGAGTCGTTGCAGGATCTGGGAAAGAACATCCCAGGGAATGAAGTGTTCGGCCGATCGTCGGATCTTGGGGTGTCGGGTCATTTCGAGGTCGCCGTCGATCAGCAATTCCTCGTACAACTTCTCNCCCGGGCGAAGACCCGTGAACTGGATCTCGATGTCTCCGTGCGGATTGGCCTGGTCACGAACGGTGGCGCCCGCGAGTTCGATCATCCGAACCGCGAGTTCGTGGATCTTGACCGGCTCTCCCATGTCGAGGACGAAGACGTCGCCGCCTTTGGCGAGCGCGCTGGTCTGGATGACCAGATTCGCGGCNTCCTTGATGGTCATGAAGTACCGCGTCACATCGGGGTGGGTCACGGTGACCGGGCCGCCGGCCTGAATCTGCTCGGTGAACTTGGGGACCGCCGACCCGGAAGAGCCGAGCACGTTGCCGAAGCGAACCATGCAGAAGTTCGTGTTTCCGTGGGCGGCTCGGTCCTCGTGTTTGGCCTGCAGGACGAGTTCCGCCAATCGCTTGCTCGCACCCATCACGCTGGTGGGGCGAACCGCCTTGTCGGTCGAGATCAGAACGAAGTCCTTCACCTCGGCGGAGATCGCGGCTTCGGCGGTGCGAAGGGTGCCGGTGACGTTGTTCGCGACCCCGACCACGGCGTTGGCCTCGACGATCGGAACATGCTTGTAGGCCGCCGCGTGGTAGACGGTGTCCACGTGGTATCGCTGCATGACCTGCCGCATCTGCAGGCCGTCGCAGACGCTGCCAAGCACCGGAACGACGGTGACTCCACCGGGGTTGGCGTCTGCCAGATTCTCCGCGATGCTGTACAGATTGAATTCGCTGTTGTCGACGAGGATGAGACGGGCGGGGGCGAGGAGGATGATCTGCCGTGCGAGTTCACTGCCGATGGAACCACCGCCGCCGGTGACCAGCACCACTCGNCCCTTGATCTTCGACTCGAGGAGGTCTCTCTCGGGGATCACGGAATCGCGGCCGAGCAGGTCGGCGATTTCGATGGGGCGGATGTCCGTGACCGAGGCGAGGCCCGACTCGAGTTCCTGAAGATCCGGGACCGTCAGGATTTCGAGTGAAAAGTCCCCGAGCGAATCGATCAACTCCCGGCGGCGATTCTGGCTCGCGGACGGCAGGGCGAGCATCACGGTGTCGATCCTGCTTTTCCCGATGAGTTTNGGNAGATCGGCGGGACCGTGGACTCGAATGCCACGGATNTCNCGTCCCTGGAGTTTCGCGTCATCATCGACGAAGCANTCGACGGTCATGGTGCCNTCCTGTCCCAGCATCGACAGGAGGCCGGCGCCGGCCTGGCCGGCGCCGTAGATCAGAACCCGTCGCCGCCCGTGGGTCGGCTCGATCTCGAGATGTCGGCGGAGGATGGTACGGCCGACGAGTCGCACACCGACGAGGCCGAGGATCGACGCCATCCAGAATGGGAGGAAGGCGATGCGAGAGATCGAGGCGGTGTCATTCCGCAGAAAACTGATCGCGAGAAGGCAGAGGGTGGTCAGCGAGACTCCGAGGCCGCAGCGGTAGACCACGTTCGGACCGGCATATCGGATCAGTTCGCGGTAGAAGCGGAACGGGAGCAGGCAGAGGACGCCCACGATCGGTGCCGCGATGAGAACCCAGCGGGTCTCCAAGGGTGGCACGACGGTCCCGTATCGAATCGTGATCGCCAGCCAGAACGCAGTGACGAACACGGCGCCGTCGATGATCGTGATGGCGATCTGGGCTTTCGTCGGGGACAGGGATTTCAAAATGGTCTTGGTCCTGAGGTTCAACCGGAAATTCGACCTCGACAGTGTAGAACCCCGTCGATCAGTTCGTAGCGTTCGCCGCTTCCAGAGCAGGTGGTGGTGCCGTTACCGGTCGTCGGAAGGTCCAGTCGCTCTCCATGGCGGCTCATCCACCCGATCTGAACCGCCGGGACGCCGACCATGAGTGCGTGGGGGGGGACATTTCGATTGACGACCGCGCCGGCGCCCACGAAGGCCTCTTCGCCGATCTCGACCCCGCAGACGATGGTGCAGTTGGCACCAAGGGTGGCACCCCGCCTGACCAGCGTGTCCCGGTACTCGTCTTTTCGAGAAACCGCCGATCTCGGGTTGTAGACGTTGGTGAAGACCATGCTCGGTCCGCAGAAGACGTCATCCTCCAGCGTCACGTTGTCGTAGACCGAGACGTTGTTCTGGATCTTGACGTTGTCGCCGATCACGACCTTGTTGCCGACGAACACATTCTGCCCGAGCGAGCACCCAGCCCCGATCGTCGCCTCGCCACAGACGTGGACGAAGTGCCAGACCCGGCTGCCGGGGCCGATGCTGGCGCCCGGGTCCACGATGGCGGAGTCGTGAACGGTGGCTTCTTGATCAATCGCGGACATCGATGGTTCTCCCGGGTGATCGATCAATATTCGAGCGGCAGGCTCACGGTCTTTCCGTCACGGGCCGACAGGTAGGTCGCGATGAGGACTTCAAGGCTCTTCAGCCCTTCACGGCCATCGGTCTCCGGCTCGGCCTTTCCTCGCAGAACGTCGATCATGTTGCGGTAGTACGCCGGGTGCCCGAAGCCGTAGACCGAGGTCGTCTCGTAGTTGGCGTTGCGGACCTCTTCGTCATAGTCGCGTT
>NYSW01000065.1 GCA_002683195.1 Phycisphaerae bacterium | reverse complement strand
GCGAAGAGCACCACCGAGATCAGGATCACGGGATCCTCGCGCACCGCCGCCATCGGGCTGTCGCGTTCACCACGGTTCGCCCGCCGGTAGAACCGGTGGACGACGATCAGCACGAATGGCGTGAGCAGCGCGAATCCCGCCGCCCGTCCNCCGAAGAGGCTNGTCGCGTGCGAACTCAGGCCNTAGAGGACCCAGCTCATGACCACCGAGACNCCGCTCAGGCCGAGCAACCAGTTCAATTCAAGTCGATTCTCGTAGCCAGCCGGACTCGACCAGCCCGTGCCCGCGGATTCCGCCGCCGAGAGGTCGCACAGACGCTTGATGAAGGCCAGGTACAGCGTGAGGAAGAAGACGCATCCCAGCAGCCAGGTGGAGACCGCCCGATCGATCGCGAAGGCGCCGACCGTGGCCCGCATCGCGAAACCGGTCGCAAGAACGACCGCATCCACGATCGCGACCCGCTTGAGCCCCCCGTTGTAAAGGACCTGAAGAATCAGATACCCCGCCAGCACGCCTCCCACCGCGTTATCGACCAGAAATCCGCCCAGAAGGCCGAGGCCCACCAGAACCGTTCCGAAGCGAATACCGGCCTTCGGCGAGACTCGTCCGACCGCGATCGGTCGGTGCCGTTTTCNGGGGTGCAGCCGATCTCGTTCGACATCGAGGGCGTCGTTGATGGCGTAGAAGCCGGACGCGAGCAGGCTGAAGGCGATGATCACCATCGAGGTATTCGCCATCCAGCCCCAGAACACCTGGTCACGATCCGCCTCCGGCAGCGCCGGAAGGGAGAAAATCAGCGCCGGGAGGATGAAGATGTTCTTCAACCAGTCATGAGGACGCATGAGCCTGAGAAAATCGGAGGGCATCGCTTCTTCGCAGAGGTATCCGACCTGACCGACGACCGACCGACGGATCGCGGATCACGGCCGATGACTTCATCGAGACCGGACTCTGGGTTTATCGTCCATTCCGGGAAGCCTCGCCAGTCGACCTGACGCGATCCCNGGGGGGGACCCACGAAACCAGCGGGTCGTCCCCGACGAACCGTCTTCAGATCGCGGCGTGCTACGATATGACCCGTACGGCCATGTCCTTTGCCTCGGCCGAAACCTCCCTCCTGACGCGAGCAGCATCATGGTCGCCCCCACCAACCGGTCCGCCGAAGAATCCCGAACCGTCCATATNCGCATCAAGCGGCAGGACGGGCCCGGAAAACCCGCCCGCTGGGAGGAGTTCGACGTCCCATTCTCGACCGGGGCCAATGTGATCTCCTGCCTCCAGTGGATCGCGGCCAATCCTCGCACCATCGACGGCCAGGAATCGACCCCCGTGGTCTACGACTCCGGATGCCTCGAAGAGGTCTGTGGGGCCTGCACGATGGTCATCAATGGTGGCGTTCGACAGAGCTGCACCGCCCTGATCGAAAACATCATCGATGACTCGAACACCGTCACGCTCGAACCCATGAGTTCGTTCCCGGTGATTCGGGACCTCGCCGTGGATCGAGCCCGCCTGTTCGCCGCCCTGGATCAGGTTCGAGCCTGGGTTCCGATCGACGGNACCTACGATCTGGGTGCCGGTCCGATGGAGTCGCCCAAGACCCAGCTCACCCGTTACCAGCTCAGCCAGTGCATGAGTTGCGGATGCTGCCTCGAAGCCTGCCCTCAGTTCACGCTCGAAGAAGACGAGTCCGCCTGGGAGGATTCCTTCGTCGGCCCCCACGCGATCAGCCAGGCCCGCTACTTCAACCTTCACGAGACCGGAAGCATCCTCGCCGACGAACGCATCGACGCGGTCTCCGGCATGGGAGGCGTCGGCGACTGCGGCAACGCCCAGAACTGCGTGAAGGTCTGCCCGAAGGAAATTCCGCTGACCGAATCGATCGCCGCGATGGGACGAGCGGTGACCGTTCGTTCGATCAAGCGTTTCTTCACTGGCTGATTCGGCGAACGACCGAGCGACGAACTCACACCAGGTCGCTGAGCACGCCGTCCGCCAGCATGACGGTGTGTTCGGTGATTCGAAGCCGGCCCTCACGCCACTCGAGTCGGCCCGCCGCGAGATGATCGGAAACGATCTTCGCTCGCACGGGATCGTCATCGAGCAGCGGCTCGACCACGGATCGAGCCAGCCCTTTCCGGAGTCGAAGCCCCAGCATCAGCGTCTCGCCGATCGCGGTGTTGCGGTCCGGACGATCGACGTCCACCACCGGGGATGGGCCGTCACCGTCGATCCAATCATCCAATCGAGGCAGGTTGCGATAACGCACGCCATTGAGGTTGCCCGCCGCGGCGGGCCCCAGGGCCACCCACTGCCCGAGATTCCAGTAGATGAGGTTGTGCCGACAGGCCTCACCGGGCCGAGCCCAGTTGCTGATCTCGTAATGCTCGAAACCAGCCTCCGCCAGGCGACGCCGGACAAGGTCGTACATCGAAGCCTCGATGTCCTGGTCGATCGCATCGATCCGTCCCAGACGCTGTTTTTCGGCCAGGGGCGTGCCGGGTTCGAAGACCAGCCCGTAGCAGGAGACGTGATCAGGCTCCAATTCAAGGACGCGATCCAGATCCCGGGAGAGGTCGTCCAGGGTGGAGCCCGGAATCCCGAAGATGAGATCGAGATTCAATCGTTTGATTCCGGCCCTCCGAAGTCTCCCGACCGACCGACCCACGCTTTCAGGATCATGGTGACGTTCCAGCGTCTCCAGATGTCGAGGATCGAACGACTGACACCCGATGCTCACCCGTCCCACCCCGCCCCGGACCAACGCCTCGGCGATGTCATCGGAGACGGTCTCCGGATTGGCTTCGACCGTGAACTCTCCGATTCTTCCGGCCGGTCCGAGGGAAGCGACCGCCTGGAGGACTCGCCGGAGATCATCCGGGGGAAGCAGGGTCGGCGTCCCGCCTCCCACGAACGCGGTTTGAATGCTCCCGCCGTCGATCCGAGCCCGGACCGCCTCCACCTCCCGCTCGAATCGCTCCACGAAATCTCCGAATCGATCTCGACGATCGACCAGTGAGTAGAAGTCGCAATAGTGACATTTGTGGCGACAGAACGGCACGTGCGCGTAGATCGCGTCGGGCGCCGCCCCATCCAGCAGCGAGGCGGCGTCCTCCACCTTCGGGACGACGCCGTTCTGCAGCACGCTGAGAGAAATTTCGTCGGAGCTCACGCCGTGAGTCTACGCCGGAAGCCGGCTCGCTCAGGCAGCATCTTCCCGGGACTCCGAAGTCTGGGCTCCGAGATTTCGTGGCATCGCGGGATCACGCATGGCCGGGATCCGGATATTGGTGCCACAGGACCGGCAGCGGACCAGTTTTCCACGGGCATGATCCGGGACCGCCAGCACCCGCTGACAGCCAAGGTTCGGACACATGATTCGAATGACCTGGGGTTCGCTCACCCGACACCTCCTCCGGACGCCTCATGGACGCCGACTCCGGGCAGATCGACCGTCCACGGAGCATCCTGAAGCAGGAACCCGCAATCCGAGGCATCTCGAACACCCACGAAGGTTTCCGGGCGTCGTAGACTGTGGCCCTCGCNGGAGAATCCATGCCCACGCCTCCGAATGATCATTCACTGAATCCCTCCCCCTTCGCCCAGAGCGGTGGCCACACGGCGATCGTCGGTCTCCAATGGGGTGATGAAGGGAAGGGCAAGCTGGTCGACCTGCTCGCCCCTGACCATGATTGCATCGTCCGATACAACGGCGGTGCGAACGCTGGCCATACGGTGGTGGTCGGCGATGAGCGGTACGCCCTCCATCTGGTGCCTTCCGGCATTCTGTTTCCCGGCTGCACCTGCATCATCGGCAATGGCGTGGTGGTCGATCCCGCCAAGCTCCTGGAGGAGATCGATGGCCTTCGAGCCCGTGGCATCGAGATCGACGCCAATCTCCGACTCTCCAGCCGCGCCCACGTGGTCATGCCGTACCACAAGGCCCTTGACGGCGCCCTCGAGGAATTCATGGCGGGCAACCGTCGCGACGCGATCGGCACCACCCGTCGAGGCATCGGCCCGGCCTACGCGGACAAGGTCTTTCGCTCCACGGCGATTCGCGTCGGCGATCTCGCCCACGAGGATCGCCTCCGAACCAAACTGGAACTGACCTGCGAACTGCGGGAAGCCCAGCTCAGATCCCTCGGCGCCGCAGACCCCGAATCGGTGGACGTGTCACGACTTCTCGACCAGGCCCTGGCCCAGGGTGAACGCCTCGCCCCCCACGTCACCGACACCACCTGGTACCTGCACGACGCGCTGGCGGATGGACGGAGCATCCTCTTCGAAGGGGCCAACGCCTGCCTGCTGGACGTCGACCACGGGACGTATCCCTTCGTCACCAGTTCCAACTGTTCCACCCTTGGAATTCCGGCGGGCACCGGCGTCCCGCTGGGGCGGATCGACCGAGTACTCGGGATCATGAAGGCCTACTCGACCCGGGTCGGCGGCGGCCCCTTCCCGACTGAACTCGATGATGCGATCGGCGAGCAGATCCGGGAACGGGGCCGGGAATTCGGAACCACCACCGGGCGTCCACGACGCTGTGGCTGGTTGGACCTGGTCGCGGTGAAGTACACCGCGATGGTCTGCGGCGTCACCGGAATCGCCTGCACCCTGTTCGACGTGCTCGGGGGGTTGGATGAAGTCCGACTCTGCGTCGGCTATCGACGACCGGACGGAACCGTCACCGACCGCTTCCCACCGGACGCACTGGATCTGGCGGAAATCGAACCGGTGTACGAGACGATGTCCGGATGGCCGGATCCAATGACCCCACCGAACGATCGGGAAGATCTGCCCGATGCCGCTCGCCGTTACCTTGATCGAATCGAATCGTTCGTCGGCGTACCGATTCAGATCGTGAGCATCGGGCCCGAGCGACGCGAAGTGCTGGTGGCCGGATGAGACCATCATCGAGGGCCCGGGCGTGAAGGAAGATTCGACCACTCCGGATACCGAAAATGAGGCCATGACCACAGAGATCCCCCCCAAGGACCTCCTGCCTCGTCATCTGGCGATCATCATGGACGGCAATGGACGCTGGGCCGGCCGGCAGGGTCTCCCGAGGCTGGCCGGTCACCAGGCCGGTGCCCGGACCGTGGACCGCATCACGACGGAGTGCGCGCGACTCGGTCTCGAAGCCCTCACCCTCTACTCCTTCAGCAGCGAGAACTGGAAGCGACCGGCGGACGAGGTGGAGGCGTTGATGACGCTCTGCCAGGCCCACCTGATCGAAGAGCGGTCCCGCATGATCGACAACGGAATCCGATTTCGAAGAATCGGTCGTCGAGCGGGGCTGCCGGCGTCGGTTCTGGATGCCGCGGACGCCTGCGAAGAGGCGACGAAAGATTGCTCGGGGCTCACCCTCTGCCTCGCTCTGAACTACGGAGGCCGATCCGAAATCGCAGACGCGGCCCGCAGCCTGGCCACGGACGCCGCCGCCGGCCGACTGGACCCGGAATCGATCGACGAATCCGCCCTTGCGGCCCGGCTCTACACCGAGGGCCTGCCGGATCCGGATCTCCTGCTCCGGACCGCGGGCGANATGAGGATCTCGAATTTCCTCCTCTGGCAGATCAGTTACGCCGAACTCGTGGTCACCGACGTCACCTGGCCGGATTTCGATCTTTCCGAGCTTCATGCCGCCTTTCGCATCTTCGCGGGCCGAGCCAGACGTTTCGGCGACATCAACCCGACAGCAGACGCCTAGGCCCGAAAACTCGCCNGAGAAATCTCAAAAACACCGGGATCCCCACTCACCGACTCCGCGAATGACGAAGAAGCGGCAGCGGCTGGTTCGCGTCCCGACGGTGGCATACACTGAGGAGTCGCGTGACAGACTCGCGATCGCCGATTCCGGCCCCACATTCTTCGGTCCGATGCCCGTTCCCCCCCCCGACGAACCGCACCCTTGATGACCCCCCAGATGTCGACTCGACCCGAAGCCACCGATCAGCCCCGTCTCTTCGCCCTGCTGGCGACCCTGGCGGTCATGTTGCTGTCCTCAGTCGCAGACGCCCAGTCCTCCTGTCCGCCACCACCGGCGGATCCACAGTTCTGGGTGGAGTGCGGCCGCTGTCGTGGCGATCTGAATGCCGACGGCCTCCTCGACGAGTTCGACCTGATGACCTTCGAGATCTATCAGGTCCAGTTCCCACCGAATCTTTGCGCCGACTTCAATGATGACGGGATAGTCAACGGCTCCGATCTCCAGATCCTCAAGTGTGTGATCGGTGAATCGTTCGGCGCCTGCAACCCCGCCTGCGGAGACCCTGCCAACCGAGATTGCTTCAGCACCGCGGTCCCCGGGGTTCTCACACCCGGTGGCTGCAGTGACGCGACGTGTTGCAGCGCGGTGTGCGAAGCGGACCCCCTGTGCTGCAGGGTGCTCTGGGACGCCAGTTGCGTGAACATCGCGGAGAACATCTGTGTCGCCGCCGCCCCGGACAACCGCCCCGACGCCGGCAACTGTCTCTGCGACCACCGGTGGGATCTCGCGAATCTCGACTGCCTCTTCGAACATGGGTACCCCGGATGCTCCGACGCTCGGTGCCGGGACCTGGTCTGCGCCGCGGACCCCGCCTGTTGCGTGACGATTTGGGATGCCAATTGCGTCGAACTCGTCAAACGACACTGCCAGGCCCCGTGCAGCAACCTCGTCCTGCAGGAGCAGGTCTGCCTGATCGATCCGAGCTGCTGCAATCCGAGCGTGCTCCCGGACGGCACGCTGGTCGGAGACTGGGATGCCAACTGCGCCACCATCGCGCTCGGCGTGATTCGCGACCAGCCCGGCCTGAACATCCAGATCTTTCCTTCCAACGGCCTCCTTTGCGAACCCGCCGACCCCACCGATACCCAGCCCGACCCGCTTCAGGCCCAGCTTGATCGGTTGCAGTTGTTCCTGTGCCTGCTGAACCCGGCCTACTGCCCTCCGGCGGGCAATCAGAACTTCGATCAGAACATCCAGGAATGCCTGGCGACGCTTTCCATCAACTATCCGGGTTGCCGCGACCTCTTTGACGATGGAGTCTGGGATGCCGCCTGCGTCCAGATCGCAGACCAGCTCTGCCGCTGGCCGGAACCGCTGACTCGCGGACTCGGCAACTGCCTCACGGCTCGTGAACTCGGTGGCTGCTCCGACGGCTACTGCTCCCAGCTGGTGTGCGACCTCGACCCGACCTGCTGCAGCGTCGCCTGGGATGAAAAGTGCGTGAACCTCGCAGCCCTGCAATGCGTGCTCGTCCCCGCGGACGTCACCGGCCAGGCCGACGTGACCGTGGTGGGATCCACGAGCATCGAAGCGCTCGACGGCCTCTACCGATGCGGTTCTCCCGCGACCGGCAACTGCTGCTATCAGAGCTTCACGCCCTACTGCGAAGACGGGGCCTGCTGTCAGATCGTCTGCGGATACGACGCCTACTGCTGCGACGTTCGTTGGGACGAGTATTGCGCCCAGCTGGCGACCGCGGGATGTGAAATCAAGGCTCCCGACTGCACCTGCGGCCCCAAGCTCATCGAGTTCGGACCGCTCAACCGCTCGTGCTTCGAAGAACGCGATCCCGCGGCCCAGTACCGCACCGGCTGCCAGGATGCCGAGTGCTGCAACGCGGTCTGCTACGTCGATTCCTATTGCTGCGAAGCGATCTGGGACGAACTCTGCGCCGAAGGCGCCATCCAGCTCTGCTCGCCCTTCGAAGATCTCTTCCCTGGCTGCGGCGACATTCTCGCCGGCTCCTGCAACGTCCCGGGAAAGACTCCTTACTGCGACGACGTCGCCTGCTGCCAGAACGTCTGCGTGATCGACGTCACCTGCTGCACGATCGCGTGGGACGAATCCTGCGTCGAACTCGCCGACAGCGAGTGCACCCAGTGCGGTGACATTCTCGCGGGAAGCTGCCTTTCCGGCGGATCGACTCCGGCCTGCGCCGACGAGGACTGTTGCGAAGCCGTCTGCAAGATCGACCAGTTCTGTTGCACCGACCGATGGGACTCCGCCTGCGCGAGCCTCGCCCAGGGGCGGAACGAGTGCAAGCTGACCGAAGTCTGCGGGTCGCCCACCACACGAAACTGCTACATCCAGGCCCCGCTTCCGGGCTGCTCCGATGCAACCTGCTGCACCACGATCTGCGTCGACTTCGACGCCTACTGCTGCGAAGTCCGCTGGGACGCGGTCTGTGCCCAGCAGGCCATCAACGCNTGTGATCCGCCGGCCGCCGGCGGATCACGCGACTCCTGCCTCAAGCGACACGGCTCCCCCGGCTGCAACGATGCCGTCTGCTCGGCTCAGGTCTGTGCCACCGAGGGATACGAGTACTGCTGCACCAATCGCTGGGACGCCGGCTGCGTCAAGGCCGCCAAGGCGGTCTGCGGTGGCCTCTACGAATGCCCGGGCATCGGAAGCTGCCTGACGCCGCATCCGACCCCGATGTGCGACGACCCATCCTGTTGCAACGTGGTGTGCACGTTCGACCCTCGTTGCTGCGACACCGAATGGGACAATCAGTGCGCCACGCTCGCGCTGCAGAATTGCAGCCGGCTGTTCAACAGCGAGATCGACAACTGTCCTTGCGAAGGGAGTTGTTTCGACGCGAGCGACCCCGAAGACCCACGCCCCGGCTGCGAAGACGAGAGCTGCTGCGTCGCGGTCTGCCGAATCGACGAAGCCTGCTGCACCATCGACTGGGATGCGAACTGTGCCACCACCGCCCGCTTCTACTGCGGGAGCGACCTGCAATGCGGCGCGTCGGTCGCGGGTTCCTGCACCGAATCGCATGACACCCCTTACTGCGACGACACCGCCTGCTGCGAAGCGGTCTGCACCATCGATCCGATCTGCTGCACCACCCGCTGGGACTCGTTCTGCGTGTCCTTCGCGGAAGAGCGTTGCCGTCGAGGATGTGGCCTCGATACGGCCGGGCCGTGCTTCTACCCCCACCTGAATCCCGGTTGTTCCGACGCCGAGTGCTGCGACGCGGTCTGTNAGATCGATCCGATCTGCTGTTCCGCCGCCTGGGACGCGACCTGTGCGAACGAGGCCTTGCAGACCTGTGAGGTCCCCGAGTGCGGCGACTTCCCCGCCGGCAACTGTTGCGAAGCCAACTTCTCCCCGTCCTGCAACGACAAGCGATGCTGCGACTCGGTCTGCGATACCGATCCGGTCTGCTGTGACTCGACCTGGGACCTTGAATGCGTGCGACTCGCCCGCCAGGACGATCGCTGCAACTGCGGCGCCAACTGGGACTGTGGTGATCCGTGTGCCGGCGGCTGCTGTGTCCCCAACTTCACCCCCAAGTGCGACGACGAGACCTGCTGCGAAGCGGTCTGCAACATCGATTCGTTCTGCTGCGATGCGGAATGGGACCTCGTGTGTGCGAGCATGGCCCTCGCGGCCGACGAGTGCACTGATCCCGATGGCGCCTGCCCGGAACCCGAGTGCGGCGACCCCGACGCCGGGGACTGCTGCTTCGCCAACGGCACGCCGAATTGCAACGACGAGACCTGCTGCGAAACGGTGATCGGCATCGACGAGGCCTGCGGTAACGCCTGGGATGCCATCTGCGCCTCCCTCGCCCAGGTGAACTGCGAAGATCTCTGCGTCAGTGATCTGGCATGCGGCGATGCCGGGACCGGCCCGTGCGACGAGCCCCACGCGGGCCCCTTCTGCGACACCCAGGACGTCTGCGACTGCGTCTGCGTGTTCGAGCCCTTCTGCTGCATCGGTGACTGGGACGAGACCTGCGTGTTCATCGGAACCCAGATCTGCGACTGATCACCGGCGACGTATCAGGGCCGACGTCCGGACCGCCCAGGCCGGGCCAGGCCGGGCCGAGACGGGCCAGAACGGGCCAGGCCAAGAATGACCCAGAGTGGCCGAGAGACAAACGACCCCGGAGTGCGGATCACCGCTCCGGGGTCGTTCTTCTTCCGGGGTCCGAACTGATTCGCGAACGCACGTAAATCAGGGGTCGCGGCGGACGACGAGAACCGTGAGGTCGTCTTCGAACTGGGTTCGACCGCACCAGTCGACGAGTTCCGCGTGGATCGCCTTGGGATCGACTCCGACCCGCTCCACGGTTTCAACCACTCGTTCCAGGCCGTAGCGATCGTTCGGATCGTCCGGGCCCGGTTCTTCGATCAGTCCGTCACTGAAGATCAGGAGCGCATCACCCGGCTCCAAACGCAGCTGCGTGAATTCACAGGGCATCGGCTCGATGCCGATCGGTGGACGACGGCCTTCTTCGGGATACTCGACCGTTCCATCGGCTCGCCGCACCAGCGCCAGGCCATGCCCGGCGTCGACGTAATGAACGGTTCCGTCGAGTTCGATTCGTCCGCACCAGAGTGTGACGAAGCACATCTCCGGGGTGTTCCGGACCGCCCAGGCATCGAGCCTTTCGACCAGTTCCTTCGGCGGAAAGCCTTCTTCGACCAGAGCATCGGCACAAGCCTGAGCCCCGGCCATCACCAGACCCGCCCGCGTCCCCTTGCCGGTGACGTCGCCCAGCATGACGTGCAGACTGCCGCTGACCGGACGAACATCGACCAGGTCACCCGCGATTTCCAGACCTGGAATCGCGAGTGATGTCCAGGACAACTGCTCGAATCGACCATCGGCTTCGGGAAGCAGCAGTTCCTGGACCGCCCGGGCTGCATTCATTTCCGCCGCGAATCTCGCCCGCTCGGTCTCGGCTCGTCGTCCCCGCTGCATTCGAAGCGCCACCTCGCAGAGATCCGAGATCGCATCGAACCAGGCCACCAGTTCATCACCATCGGTCTCGCAGGTCACCCGATCTCCGTAGAGCGTCAGCTGGACGCCCTCTTCGTCGTTGGCCACCTGCCGGCAGAATGCTTCGCCGGCACCCGACAGGACCAGACTCTGGCCACCGGCGATGTCCGGATGGGCTTCCATCCGAACGGTGCCCTCACGCTCGATCGCCGCCGCCACCAGGGTCCGACTGAACCCTCGCGGCTGCCGTTCTTCATCGCGAAGCCTCGCCCGAATCGACATGGCACGGGTTTCATCACCCTCGATCCGGAGCAACATCGCGCGTTCGAGGTCACTTGCGGCCAGAAGCGAGTCGAGCATCGCAGCGAAGACCTCTTCCTCACCCGTCCAACCGGCGGTTCGTCGAAGGGCCTCCATGAGACCCTCGAACCGTGCCTGAAGCATCGGGTTCGCCACCGCGTCCTCGATGGTGCCGTCCTGGCCTGATTCGTTCAGCAACACACCGGTCGTGGCTTTGTTCTCATCCAGAACCAGAAGGCTCCAGGGATGGATCTCAAGCAGGTCACCCGGCCCGATGGTCGCCATCTCACCGGGCTCGAGTCGCCGGCCATTGACTTTGGTACCCCGGGTCGAGTGGAGATCCTCGACGTACCACTCGCCCATGTCTCCCGGCAGTAATTTCGCATGGCGTCGCGAAATGCCCGGATCGAGAAGCAACAAGTCCGCATCCCGGCTGCGGCCGATCACCGCAGGCTCGCCGAATTCACGAATCTGTTCCTCGAGATCGGTGGTCTCGGCGTTCCGCAGTCTGATTCTGAGTGAGTCGTTCACCGCTGGATGGTATCAGGGGACGAGCGGGAGTCCCGTCTCCACCGACCAGGAACCGAGATTCGCCAACGGCCAGGCGAGCATGGGTGAGATCTGTTCAACACCATCTTCCCCTCGGATCGATCGACGAAGGGCCCTCGCGGTCTCAGACGACAAAAGCGGCTCCAGACGCTCCTGGACCGATTGGTCCTCGAGCATCTGCATCGCCCACGGGGCGAAGGGCGTCGGAAAACTCGCTTTCGGACGGGCGAGAATCCCTGCCGGCAACCGTCCGGCAAAGGCTCTCCGCAAGACGATCTTGGTCGCCGACGGCAGACTCGGATCGGCCGGAACCGTGAAGAGATCCTCGGTCGCGATCCGAGCGACGGCCTCCACCACCCGGCGATCGGCGAAGGGTGGGCGGGCTTCGACCGATGCCAGCATTCCAGCATGATTGAGGCGACCAAGGAGCCCGGTGAGATTCACTTGCTGGAGCCAGTGAAGATAGGAGCGAGGTTCTGATGGCGAGCCACCGGATTCGATCGCCCTGGCCGTCTCATCGACGAGTCCGGAGTGACCGTCGATCGCCTCCCGCCACGGATCGGCCAGCAGGCCGACCTGCCGGGAGGGTGCGATCCAGGAAACGATGTCCATGAGNGTTGCGGCCGCGGCTTCCGCGGTTGGATTCGTCGCCGCGATCGCGGCCACCACCCTCAGCACCGGTTCGTAGCCACCCAGTAGTTCGTCGGCGCCTTCGCCGCTGATCGCGACCTTCACGCCGGCATCCCGCACCGATTCCGCGAGGGCGTTGATCGCAATTTCGTTGGGCGTCCCNAGCGGGACCCCGAGCGTCCGAATCATCCGACGCCATCGTTCCAGGGGNGGCTCACTGGTTTCGGCCACCCCGACCTCGACCGTCCGGAGCCCCAGCGTCTCCGCCATCGCTCGAGCCGCCAGCCGATCCGGATCATCGACCCCGTCGCCGCCCGTCGCCGTGAACGTCCGCCANGGCGACCTGCGGTCCACGGCGANTCGAGTCAGCACCGCGCTGTCGATCCCGCCGGAGAGCAGCGAGCAGACTTCGACATCACTCTGAAGATGGGCTTCGAGCGAATCCTCGATCGCCGCTCGAAGCGCCTCATCGGCGGCGGCGCCGGTCAGTTCGCCGGTCGCCCGGGGCGGGGTCCACCAGGCCCTGGTTTCCACCCGAGGTCGCCGACCGTCGAGGTCGATGCGAACCAGATGCCCCGGCCGTACGGTCCGGACATCCCGCACCAACGTGCGCTCACCCATCGTGATTCGAATGGTGGCGAGATAAGTGGCCACGGTTTCCGGGTCCACTCGGGCGGCCGGGCCGAGTTGAGCGAGAATCGGCCCGAGTTCGCTGGAAAAGACCACGCGTGACGATGAATCGATGGTGTGCAGGAGTGGCACCACGCCGAGGGGGTCCCGCGCGAGGCAAAGTCGCCTGGTCGCCGGCCGNTACCACGCCACCGCGAACATCCCGCGAAACCGATCCAGCGCTGATTCGCCCCAAAGGGCGAGGGCCACCGCGGCGGTCTCGGCGTCGCAGGTCGTCCGAAAGACCGCACCCTCCGCTTCGAGTTCCCGGCGCAGCTCCTGGTGCCCGAGCAACTCGCCGTTGAAGACGACGACGCAGGGATCGACGGTGTCGGCTCCGATCACGAACGGCTCGTGTCCACCGGCGGGATCCATGATCGCCAGTCGCCGATGGCCGATCATCGCGTGCCGGTCCGACCAGACGCCCGAGTCGTCGGGGCCACGATGAGCCAGAAGGTCTCGCCGGGCCACGAAGATCGACTCGTCGATCACGAGTCCGCCGTCACCGGAAGAGAGAATGCCGAAGAGACCGCACATGCGAAGTCGATCCGATCACTTGGTTCCAGCGGGTCCGCCGTGCTCGAAATACTTCTGCGTGAGCGCGGCCTCGAGATCGACCTCGCAGATGTTGGCGAGGGTGGTGAGCCAGGCGAGAACGTCGGCGAATTCCTCGCGGAGATTCACCTCGTCTCCGTCTCCTCGCTCTCGATGCCCCAGAGCCTGGGCGAGCTCTCCGACCTCTTCGGTGAACCACAGGAAGGTTCCCGGGACCCCTCGCTCGGCATCGGTCTCGTAGTAACGATCTCGGATGTGCTGCTGGAACTGGGCGAGTCTCATGATGTGCTCCCGATTGGGCTGGGCCGGGGTTTTCTGGTCGGCCCGAAGGCTCGGACCACCGCTTTCACCCTGTGGATGAACCGGCGGTTTCAGACGCTTCAGCGCTGCTCCGCGTAGTCTCTCCGGTGTGGAGCCTCTCTGCAGCGACCCGGAAATCCCCGACCGGTCATCCCCAGACTCATGAGCGATTCTTCCTCCCATACCGACGAGACCCCCCCGCTGCCCTTCGCGGCGTTCGATCCGACCCACCCCGAAGACGCCGATGAATCGTCGACCGAGGAACCGGAATCGGCTCCGAAATCCGAGTCCTCGTCCCGCACGGAAATCAAGGGTTCACTGCACCGAATCGTCACCCGCCTCGATGGCCATCGACCACCAAAGTGGGCCATGAACTGGAGACCGATCGGCGAAGAGGACGACACTGCAGAAACGCCAGGGGATCATCATCCTGCGCGAATCGCAGCCACGGAGGCGCCCATGTCCCATGAATCTCCGAACCAGCCCGAGATCTCAGACTCCTCCGAAGAGTCCGAAATGCCGAGGCAATCTCCCACGCTCACGAACGAGTCCCCTCGCACGGACGAAGCGGAGCCGGTGAACAAGACCAGCCGCACCTGGGTCCCGAGTTCAGCCTCGGCCGATCGGCCCGGCGGTCGTCCGGTCGAAAACCCTCATCCGTCGCCTCCGCGGGCCGACGCCACCGGCCGAGTCGTGGAACCGCCGACCGGCTCGCCCGGCGTGAACGAACGATCCGGCCGAACGGGCTGGATGGTCGCCACCGCCGTGGTCGTCGCCTGGTTGGTGGCCGACTTCTGGCCGGAATCCGACCCGCCTCAGGGCCCGGCTGGAGCATCCCTCCCAGCCATCCCCACGGAAATCCTCGCTCGCCCCGCGGTGATGGATCCAGATCCAGAACTTCTCCTGCTCCGAGAAGAGATCTCCATCCTGCAAGACGAGCGTGCGTCCATGAACGCCGAACTTGACGCGGCTGGAATTCTCATGGTGGATCACCAGCGACTCACCAACGAGAACTCTCGNTCGACCCGCCGATGGCGGACGGCCCTCGAGCAACTGGAGTTTCTCGACGAGGCGCTGGAGTCCGCAACGCTCGAGCGCGCCAGAATGGCNGCCGAACTGGCTCTGGTTCAGAGAATGCTCGACGAAGCTCGCGGCAACGACTAGTATTCGCGACCATCCGCGGGGGGACGACCGCCCTCCCGCGGGTGGATTGCCTGGTCCATGTAGCTCAATTGGATAGAGCACTGCCCTCCGAAGGCAGGGGTTGGAGGTTCGAGTCCTCCCATGGACGCTTCAAGCAGCGGCCGTTCCGAAATGGATGGCCGCTGTTTCTGCGCGATGGCCGACACCCGAGACGCCCGTGCCCCGCAGTCGATGAACGACTGTCTGGCCGGTCTGGGATTCCAGTCCAAGGCTCGTACTGAACGATTCCGACCGTCGGAACTTCAGCCACACCAGGGACGCCCCCGGACATGTCGCCATGACCCCGAATGGAACCGGGCCGAATTCAGTCCGTCCACTCCGACAGCATCATCCCAGCCTCGACCTCGTCGACCAGGTCGTTCCGGTGAGACCCGCCGAGCCGCCGGCATCACCGAGNGCGGCGAGACTGATCGTGGCGCGATGGATCTCGCCGGTCCAGTCATCCGGATCCTGAAGCTGGTCGACCNTCGAGAAGGTGCGGCCACCCACGGGATCCCCGGTGCGATCGAAGTCGTCCCGCCATCGATCGCGCACCAAACCGTCGACNCCACGGTGCTTCCAAAGCGGCGGCCAGGATGGAAGCCGACTCGGTACCGACTTCCGCTTCGCTCCGGCAATCACTCATGCCAGCAACCNTGGCGATGAAGCTCACGCCATCGACGCCCAGCGTCGACCGGAAGCGGAGCCGACATTTGTCTCTCGCTTCGATGACGAAGGGATGCGAACCCGCCCTTGGAAGCAGCGTGATCTCGGATCTCATTGTCGGCGGTGTCGCGACGCGTACCGGGCCTCGGCCGGCCGAGCACCGATGCCCCGCGACGGCCAGCAGGTTTCCGCGATCACCGAACGACGGGATGAATGCGGGCTATCCGGTCACCTCGTGATGAAAATGGAATCCGGAGTCTCGCTTCGACGACGTCCCAAGCGAACGTTTATATGANAAGTCCGCTTACGAACGCGAAATCACTGACATCGGACACCTTTGTCCATCATTAGAAGCCTCTCAAAAACCGGGAACAAACAGCATTTCCGTTCGTCATTACTTGAGTTCGAACGTGGTTTTAGGACCGCGTGACTCACCCTCACAACGCAGGAGATGCAGAACCATGATCNCCCTCAGCCATGCCTCGATCGCCCTGGCCATCGCGAGCACGCCAGTGTTTGCCGCGACCTCCGACGGACCCGGGATCAGACCCGCAGCCGCGCCGGAGATCCGTGATGTCAAAGACGTGGCGGACGAAGGCGTCCGCGGTTCGATCATCACCGACGAGAACTGGGGCCAGCATGAAATCGTCCCCAACCGGGTGTTCGTTCGGTTCCGCGAGGCGATCGATGCGGGAGGTCGGATCGGACTCCTCGAAGAGATGGAGGCTTCGGTCTCAAGCTCCTACGAGCGAATGATGCCGAGGACGTATTGCCTCACCATCAACGGCAAGGTCTCGGACTTCCTCGATCAGTACCGCTTCCGCGGTGACATCCTCGAGTACATCGAGCCGGTCTACGTGATGGAGTTCTTCGACACCACTCCGAACGACACCTACTGGAACAATCTCTACGGGATGTCNAAGATCAACGCGCCCGCAGCCTGGGACGATCATGTCGGCGAGCAGGACTTCGCGATCGCGATCATCGACTCCGGAACGGATCCCACCCACTCCGATCTGGCTGACAATCTCTGGTCGAATCCCGGCGAGATCTCCGGCAACGGGATCGATGACGATGGCAACGGCCTCGTCGACGACACCTTTGGCTGGGACTTCTACGACAACGATGCGAATCCCGCGGACCAGAATGGCCACGGCACGCACACCGCCGGCACCGTCGGTGCCCGTGGCAACAACAACCTCGGAGTNGTTGGCGTCAACTGGCAGTGCAGCCTGATGGTCTTCCGGGTCGGAAACCAGTCGCTGTCCACCCAAGCCATCCTCGACTCCCTTCAGGCCTCCTGCATCAACGGGGCCAAGGTCTCCAACAACAGTTACGGCGGAGGCGGATTCAGCTCGACCTTCTCCAACCTGATCCAGTCCGCCGGCAACAATTACGAGCACATCTTCTGTGCCGCGGCCGGCAACGGTGGAACCAGCAGCGCGAGCTACCCCGCCCTCTACTCCCACTACAACATCATCTCGGTGGCGGCGACCGATTCCAACGATTCGCTCGCCTCTTTCAGCCAGTACGGCACCGGCGTCGACATCGCGGCCCCGGGAGTCGGAATTCTGAGCACCACGCCCAACAACGGCTACTCGAACTTCAACGGCACGTCGATGGCCACGCCGCACGTNGCAGGTGGCGTCGCCCTGGTCTACAGCGTGCTCGGTGACGTGGACTACGAAGACGTCGTCGACATCATCTACGCCAGCGCCCGACCGGTGTCCGGTCTTTCAGGCCTCGTCGGAACCGGCGGCGTGCTNGATGTGGAAGCGGCGCTCGAACAGTCCTTCCTCGGACCCCAGATCGCCCTGACTGGAGCGTTGCCGAACTACGTGCCGGCCGGCGAGGAACTGACCCTCTCGGTCACCATCGATCCTCGCGAGGACGTCCTGGTCGACGGCTCGTCCACCCTGGAGATCGACTTCGGCAGCGGCCTCTTCCAATCGCTNCCGCTGACCCAGGTCAGCTCGGACCGATTCGAAGCAACGCTCCCCCCCGCCGAGTGCGACTGGAATCCGCGGTTCTACTTCACGATCCAAGGTGAAACCGCCGGGGTCATCAACCTTCCTTCCGGTGGTACGAGCGATCCGCTCTTCGTGGCCGTCGGCGAGGAAGTCGTCGTGATCGAAGACGACGCGAACTCGAACGCCGGCTGGACCATCGGACTGCCCTCCGACACCGCCACCACCGGCCTCTGGACCAGAGGCAACCCCAACGGGACGGATGCCCAGCCCGAGAACGCCGCCAGCGGAGCGGCCTGCTTCTTCACCGGACAGGGCTCAGTCGGGGGAAGCCTCGGCGAGAACGACATCGACGGTGGCATCACCACCCTGATTTCGCCCTCGTTCGACGGAGCCGCGGTCAATGGATCCGTCATCAGCTACCGCCGCTGGTACTCGAACGACACCGGGGCCGCCCCGGAAAGCGACACCCTGGTGATCGACATCTCCAATGACGGCGGATCGAGTTGGCAGACGGTCGAGAACGTGACCGAAAATGCGGGTGCCTGGGTGACCAAGACGTTCAACATCGGGTCACTGATCNCTCCGTCGTCCGACATGCGGATCCGATTCATCGCCGGTGATCTGGGTGAAGGCTCCGTGGTCGAAGCCGCGATCGATCTCCTCACGGTGGGTGGCGTGCTCTGCGAAGACACCACTCCCTGCCCCGGAGACCTGACCGGCGACGGCGCCGTCGGTGGAGATGACCTGGGACTGCTGCTTGCGGTCTTTGGAACCTCCGATCCGGACGCCGACCTCGATGGTGACGGCAACGTCGGTGGCGGCGACCTCGGACTGATCCTGTCCGCCTGGGGCGGCTGCCCCTGAGCCCTCGAACTCACACCGTTTCATCTTCGACGCCCTCGGCCTGTGCCGAGGGCGTCGTCTTTGATGGTGCACACGTATGNCGATGACCGCGGACCGCCCTCCGGCCGAGTGACCTCGACCGAAGAGTGTTCCNAGCCGCAAGATCGGCTCGGAGATCNCGTCGCCGCCGACCACGCTACAAGTGGCGTCCGCTTCACATGAAGCGGACGCCGTTCTCTTCGCCGACCTAGACCGGNCACGATCTCTTGATCCGCCGAAGACGTCGNCGTCCGGNGCGGATCGCCGAGGAAGCCGAGCCTTCACCACCCGGTCGGGCGTCCGCCAGCCGCTCAGCCGTCGCTTGGATGAATCGCTTCGAGAAACGCTTCTGCATTGACCAGGTGCGCGTCGCGTTTCTCCGGAGCCATNTTTCGCGCGGCGGCGCACATCATGGCCCAACGGGGGTTGCGAGCGAGTTCGTCCGAGTGATTGATGATCCAACGCCAGTAGAGACCGTCCCAGACATCCGTCCAATCGCCCTTCGGATGATTGCTCATCTTTCGGATGTAGGACGACCCGGAGAAGTACGGTTTGGTGGTGATGAGTCCGCCATCCGCGTTCTGGCTCATCGCGTAGACGTTGGGGACCATGACCCAGTCGTAGCTGTCGACGAACATCTCCATGAACCACCGGTAGATGGCGTCCGGATGGATCTCACAGAGGAACATGAACCCACCGAGCACCATCAATCGCTCGATGTGGTGGCAGTAGCCGGTCTCCAGAACCCTGGAGATCGCGTCATCGATCGGAGGAATCCCGGTGGTCGCATCGTAGAACGACGAAGGCATCGATCGTTCATGGCCCCAGTGATTCGTGGTTCGCATCCGGACGCCGAGGTCGTCGTAACTGGCTCGCATGAATTCCCGCCATCCGATCACCTGGCGAACAAAGCCTTCGAGGGCGTTGATGGGAACCTNGTTCTTCTTCGCGTACGCCAGCGTCTCGCGCAGGACCTGTTCGGGGGTCAGGAGTCCGATGTTGAGCATCGGGGTCAGGACGCCATGCCAGAGCCAGTTCTCGCCCCGGACGATCGCATCCTCGTAGTCGCCGAAATGTCCCAGTCGCTCATCGAGGAACCCCGCAAGCCACTCGGCCGCCCCGGCATGCGAAGTCGGATAGATGAACTCGGTGATGCTTCCCGGATTCGAGGAATACCGCTTGATCACGTGATCCCGCGCTTCGGATTCGAACCGCTCCGGCTCGATCTTCGGAATGTCGGGAATGCTCGCGAGCATCGACTTGGGGACCTTCTTGCGATTGTCCTCGTCGAAACTCCACCGCCCCCCTTCCGGCTCGTCGCCGTCCATCAGGACATCGAGGCGCCGCCGCTGATGCTTGTAGAAGTCGGCCATGAACCACCGCTTCTTTCCTGCTCGGTACGCTCGATTTTCCGCGGGAGGGTTCAGGAACATCGGCGTCTCGTCCNCCCGGACTTCAAGCCCCAGTCGCTTCGCGTGTCGTTCGATTCGCCGCCCGAGGAGGTCGTCATGGGGATCCGCGAGAGTGATGGAACGAACACCGGACTCTCGGGCCCGGCCGAGGTGTTCGCCGAGAACATCGACGCCCATCTCGTGCTCCACGTAGTCGACCTCGATCCCGGTCTCCTGAAGCCTGGATTCGTAGCGTCGCATGGAAGCCCGGTGCAACCACAGCTTCTGCTGGTGAAATCGCTCGGTGTGATGACGGTCCCCGAAGAACAGGGAATCCTCGATCAACGCNGCGCGAGAGACACCCCCGTCCAGGCTCGGATGGGTTTCGAAGAGCTGATGAGGAAAGATCAGGAGCAGGCTGGATTCGGACATCGATGAGGAGGCCTTGGTTCCGCGTCGGGATTCGGCGGGGAAGGAGCGGTGNGAATTTGAAGATAGCGACCTGAATTCTTTTCGTTGAAATCCGGAGGTCGATTCACCCGCTCGGAGGGGTCTGATTCTTCACGCCCTGAAGTCTTCACGGATCGCGCCCGATCGGGCCAACGCCTGCCTGCGACCACCACCGCTCATCCCCGGCCGGACTGACCGCCACGTCGATCGCACCGCTGGGCCGATCCCACCGCATGGCCGTCGACGAGGCATCCTCCGGCGGTGGCATGATCGCCCCGGTCCTCGAGGATGCATCACTCGGGTGGGCACGCTCGCCCGGATGACGAAGTTGATGCCGCCGCGGAGAACGGCGGGGTCAGCCTGATCATGCACGAGCGCCACGCCAGAGGTTCGAAAAAGCCGGGATTTCCGCGGTGAGACGAACGCCCCAATCCGAACCGGAGAGTTTCCGCCGAGCCCGAACAGCGACCACGCCGCCCCGTCGGAAGCCGGGGCGGCGCGATCTGGATACTGATCAGGCTGGGGCTTGCCTCGGTTGAAGTCATGGTCGCCACCAGCGGCGATGACCACGTCGAGGCCGTTCAAACGCCCGTGGTCGATTCAGAGGCAGAAGCCCCATCGACCCAGGAGCAGCCCGAGATCGCTGGACCCGACCACGCCGTCCTGGTCCAGGTCACCCACGCAAGGAACGGGCAGTACGGGGTTGGCCGGAAAATCATCCGGCAGCAGGCGACCGAGATTCCCCTTGACCACCGTGGACAAGGTCGTGGAAATGGTCCGGAGCATCGTTGCGGGGGAAGCGAGGGTCTCCGAGTCCATGAAGGTTCCGGGAGGCACGTCGTCGTTCACGAACCGATCCGCGGGGGCGAGGAGTCCTTCGGCGTCGATGAATGCCGGAGGAGTGCAGCCGATGTCGACCCAGAAACGAATCTCGAACTCGGGCACCTGCCCGTCGAGGGCGTCCTGCATGGTGTCCACGACGTCCTGAACCTCGAGCGGTGGCACGAACGAAAGACCTCGATCTTCATAGATCGTCGCGGCCTCGCCGATGGCGGCCGCATAGACGTCATGGGCGTTCTCGTATTCGGTGAATCGGTTCGCCACCTTGGCGTGGGCGGCGTCGGTCTGGAACTGCAGTTCGGCCGCGAGCTTGGGACGGCCGTCGACCGTCGCGGACCGGACCGCTTCCCGAAGCCCCTGCCATCGAGCCTTGGCGAGGTTGAAATCGCGTGATGCCTGAACGAAAGATCCGGTCGCCTTCCAATAGGGATAGAAGAACTGCTGGGGATCCGTGTTCTCGGTGATCCGAGCGTAATCCTCCGGCGACAACGAGATCGCTTCCCCGCAGTCGAGGACATCCGGGTCGACGTCACCCGATCTGGTCGATTCATCGGCGAACTTCGCCAGGTAGTAGCCGACCTGAAACGCCGCGGAAGGTGGCCAGAAGACGCCGGCCGCGGTGGTCGCATTGGCGAGGGAATCACACCTGTCGTGGGCTTCGGCCGGCGTCGCGATGAGACTCGCCGTGGTGACCGCGGCGAGTGCGGCGGCGGCGAGCCGGCGTCGCCGTGATCCCAGGTCCGGAGCGTTGACTTTTCCAAAAAACGATTCGGCGGGCGTGTTGCGTCTGATCTGAAGGGACATGTCTGGCTCCTCGTGGTAGGTGGTGGGTCGGCCAGTGCCGGAACCCTCACCCCTCTTCCGCGAGCCTTGCATGATTCTCACAGGCCTTTGCAAGAATTTCTCCAATCGGGTGTCACAAGGCGTCTCGTGAAAAACCCGGCCGCCCGATGCAACCGAAGATTCCCCAGCCCATGACACCGCCGTCCACCCCCTCTTCGACGAGAACTCCAAGATCGAGGATGGCGCGAAGACCGTGAAGAGTTCCCACCACCGGGCAGGAAATTTCTTGATGCGCACGCGTTTCGCAGCCGTCCAACACCCATCGTGATGAATCGCCAACGTTCGACGTTCCCCAACGCGGCGCGTTTTCCCGACGCCCTTCCGCCATCAACGGCGACGGAACCGTGAATGCGGCCGAGCTTGGAATCCTGCTCAACGCCTGCTGGGGCGTCTGCCTCTGAGCGACTTCGACGCGCCTGCNAGACGACACCACCAGCCCGCCTCGACCTCGCGTCGGGGCGGGCTCTTGTTCGGCGACCCCCACGTCGCGGTCTGGGGCGATGCACCGCGGACCCCGATGCCGCCGAGCGACGGTCCGCTGGGACTGGTCCCGTAAGAAAATGATCTTGAACGAGCTTACGGATCGCCCCCGTCATCCCCGGAACAGGGTCCAAGACCAGCATCGCACCCCCAGATCGAAATCCAGGAAATAATCTTCGTCCGCGAGGGCCATTTCGATAACTTCCATTTACTCGCATCCGTTTGCGGTCCCCTCTCGATAATCCGAAGACGAGATAGATAGATACATGCATCGCACTTCGACCATCGTCGCCCTCGCCCTCACCGCCCTGTTCGCGTCCGCCACCGCTCAGGCGGGTGGCACCACGCACAACGTCCGCGTGAACGGCGACATTCAGGCCGCGATCACCGGCGCCGGCAACGGTGACACGATCCAGCTGGCGGCGGGACAGTACGACATCACGACCACCATCGATCCCGGCGGCAAGCAGGTGACGATCCTCGGCACGGTGGACGGC
>NYSW01000114.1 GCA_002683195.1 Phycisphaerae bacterium | reverse complement strand
ACGACCCTCGCGGAACCGAAGTCGATCTCCGGCGACCTCCGTCGCGCGTGACAGGTTCGCGAGCGAACCGGTCGAAAGATCGTCGACCACGGTCACGTTGGCGCCGACCTCGAGCAGGTGGTCCACGAGATGCGATCCGATGAATCCCGCTCCGCCCGTGACGAGGATTGTGCCGCCGTCGATCACATCAGGCTCCCAGCCACGGCTTGGTCGAACTCGAACCCGCGTGAAGGGGCATCATTCCGCGTCCTGGTCGTTCGAATACGCCGCGATCGCTTCGTAGTTTCGACGGAAGTATCCACCCGCGGTGTTCCGAGGCCGGTTCAGCACGACACCGAGCAGGACGCCCGAATGTTCGCTCAACTGACGGATCAGACGCGCCACGAGGCCACGGTGTTCGGCGAAGGCTCGAACCACCAGCACGGTCGCATCGACTGCATGGGCGATGCTCATGGACTCGCTGGCGACGACCAGCGGAGGACCGTCGATCAGCACCACGTCGAAACGCTCGCCCAGTTCCTTCAGGGATCGGCCCGCGGACTCCCCGTCGAACCGCTCGACGACGCGATTGGCGGAAGTCCCGACCGGGACGACCGAGATGCCGTCGGAGGTGTTCTGAATGACGTCTCCGATCGACGCGGCCTCACAGAGCACGTCACCGAACCCGGGGGCCTCGGGATCGAGCCCGAGAATGGTCCCGATGCGGGGCCGGCGGAAGTTCGCGTCGACGATCGCGACCGATCGTCCCGCCGCCGCGGCGGTCGACGCGAGATTGAGCACCACCGAGGTGGTTCCCGCGTCGGGCATGCCTGCGGCGAAGAGCACGGTCCGGGCGTCGTTCTGCACCCTCGCCTTTCGGAATGCGGTCGCGAACTGGCGATAGCTTTCGGCGACCACCGAGTTGGCGTGGTCCCGCACCGCGGTTTCAGCTCGTGATGCGTCGGTGGGATCATCCTTGAGATCCGGGATCACACCGAGGATGCGACTGCCTGGAATCGCAGCGAGGTCGTTGGTGGATCGCACTCGCTGGTCGACCATCTCCCGAAGGAACACGAGGCCCGCGACGAGGAACAGCGAGAGAATCGTCACACCCGGGATCATCGTGTACCACATCGGCCAGACCGCTTCGGTCGGACGCTGGACGGCGGTCACCAGCTGGACCGCGTCGGAATCGTCACGAAGAAACACTGCACGGATGTCGTCCATCTGACGGATGATCTCCGCCCGACGCACTTCCTGCCGATCGAGCCGGGACTCGAGCTTTCGCAGGGACGCCAGATTCGCGGTGGATTCGATCAGCGCCTGGCTGATCACGTCGATCTCGTCCGCCAGCATCCGTTCGGTGCGGGTCAACGACTCGATCTGATTGTTGGTGAGGGTGAGCTCCGCCGCGAGGTTCCGATTGATGATCTCCGTGATCTTC
Source organism: Phycisphaerae bacterium (assembly GCA_002683195.1). The sequence continues at coordinate 7,710 of NYSW01000114.1, read as the reverse complement.
CGATCCTTCTCGCGGATCCGGGCATCCAGCTGCCGTTCGGTCTTCTTCACCTGACTGTGATCGGGGCCGAAGCTCTGGCGGTGTTCCGCGAGGATGCCGCGAAGCAGCTGGATCTCCGAGAGCGCCTGCCGGACCACGGGGTCCGCTTCGGCGTTTCGGATGTCCTCCTGCTCCGGGTCCGCGATTCCGTTCAGCTTCGCGTTCAGCTGCCCCTGGGTTCCCATCCCCATCTCGAGGGCGGAGAGCAGTTCGTTCCGCTCGAGTTCGCGGGCGGTGAGGTCCTCCTGCATCGAGCCCGAATCGTCATCCAGCCCGAGGATGCTGTTCTGCCCGATCTCGTCCTTGATCTTGCCTTCGAGGGTCAGGATCAGGTCGTCGATCTCCTCCAGCTTGTTCTGATAGGGCCGGATCGCGTCGNTCAGGCGTCGATCCCGACTTCGTTGCCGCTCGGCGTCGTACTGNCCCTGCACNTCGGAGAGGAGAACGAGGACGTCGTCGGGGTTCTGTGCACGCCACTTGATCTGGAAGAACTCGGTCCGCTTGACATGACTGGCGGAGATCTCGTCCATCAACTCGATCAGGGCTTCCTGCGGATTCAGCTGATCGTTGTCGGTCCGCCACTGCTGGATCCAATCGATGGTCTGGACGTTGTCCGAGTCGATGACTCGTCGCAGCAGTGGTTCGGAGATGGCGATCGCCGCCTCGGTCGAGGCCAGGCGAGCCACGGTGTCCTCGTTCCGGTTGTCCGAACCGAGCGCATCATCCGCCCCGCCGATCTCGGCGAGCAGTCGGTAGGTCGAGACCCCCTCGAATTCGGGCGAGAGCACGCTGAAGGCGAGGAAGGCACCCGTGCCGGCGAGCAGACCGATGACTCCCGTCACGAAGAACAGGGCCAGGTTCTGACGAACCACGCGGATCGGATCGATCGCGTTCGCCCCACTCTTGGCGGGTGAATGATTCCGACCCTGGGATACGGAGGACTGTCTGGAGGTCTGGACGCTCATGGTGTTCCAATTTCCGGGCCCGCAAGCCCATTCTTCTTGTCATACGCCTCTGTAGGATCGTCTGGTTCCAATCATCTCGCCAGCCAACCCCACCAGTTCGGGNTCANCCCTTGCCGCATTCCGCGAGGGCTTCCATCAATCGATCGATCTGTCCTTGTTCGCTGAGGGTCGGATCGCTGTCACCGGCCTTCTTGAGCGCAGTTCTTGCGTCTCCGCATTCATCCCGAGCAAGATGGACCTTGGCGAGGTGGATCCAGCTCTGCACCTTGATCGGGTTGATCTCGATCGCATTCCGGAATTCCTGCCCGGCCTTCGCGAGCAGATCCGTCGCNGTCCACCCTTCCAGCGAACCCGCTTCGACCTCCTCGTACATCCGCCAGTAGATCTCGCCGAGCGTGTCGCGATACGCGGCGTTATTGGGTTCGGACGCGACGACGTCGAGACTCAATGGCAGGGCTACCTCGAGATCACCGTCACAGCTCGCAATCGCATAAGCGAGATTGTTCTTCACGGTCGCTTCAGCCGGACGGAGTGCGGACGCCTGCTCGAAGATCCCGATCGCGCGTTCGCAATCCGGATCCTCTGAACGGAGGATCACGTATCCCAGCTGCACGAGCGCCGCGTACTTTCCCTGCTCGGTGGCGTCGGGAACGGCCATGGCTTCCTCAAGCACCGCGATGCATCGTTCCTCGTCACCGGCGATCCGCCATGCCGCTGCCACGCGGAGCAGTTCGGCGAGCGCGGGTCGACCATTCGAGACCCCGCGGACCCAGGCATCCATCGCCTCGGCCTGAGCGAGTTCGTACCTGAATTCGGCGTTNTCGGAGTCTGTGACGCCCGTCACCTGGNTTCCGAACAACCACTGATACCAGAACGCGATCTGCTGGAGGTAGTAGGCCTTCAACGCCTTCGCCTGGGCAAGATCCTCCGCGTCGTCACCGGCATCCGCGATCTTCTGGTCGGCGATCTTGACGTACTGCTGACGGATCGACTCGATCTGCTTGAGGCCGAGCCCCTTGCGCGACGCCTGTCGCTCGACCGCGGCCGCATACGCGGCGGCCAGTCCGGGGTCGTTCATGAAGACCCGCTTGTGGTCGGCCGAACGGTCCGGCAGTCGAACCACCGTCGCCGCATCCGCGGGAATCCGTCGCATCCGCATCAGGACCTCCTGCTTCAGAAGCGACACGTTCGACGTAAGCTCGAACGCCTCGGCGAAGATCGCCGCGGCCTTGTCGTATTCCTTTCGATCCGCCCGAAGCGACGCGATCCTGGACATCAGACGAATGTTGGTGGGTTGACGCGCGAGCGCCGCCTGCAGGACCGAAAGCGCCTTGGCATCGAGTCCCAACTGTCGATCAAGCAGGTCCGAAAGGAAGANCGANGCTTCCGGTACGTCGTTCCGNACCGCGATGAAACTCTCCAGTTCGGCCGCCGCGAGCTCGTATCGGAAATTNCGGGCGAGCAGGAGCACCAGGGCTCGCCGCTTCTCCCAGTTCGTGTTGTCCAGGTTGATCGCGGCGCTGAAATGCCCCACCGCCTCATCGAAGGCGATTGCCGACGATTCCGGATCGGGATCGACCTCCGCGCGAAGCGCGAGTGCGTCACCCCACAACTGCTGGGCCGCACCATTGCTCTTGGTGAGCGTCGATGCAGTGGCTGCGAATCCCTCCGCTTCGTCGAGATAGGGCTCGATCTCCGCGAATCCGCCCGCCGCTCGGCGGGTCTTGGCCGCTTCGGTCACCGCGAGTTGTCCGAGCAGGATCAGCTCGGAGTAGTTCGGATCATCACGATCGACGAACTCGTCNATCAGCGCACGGGCCTTTTCGACCTCGAAGCTCNCGAGATAGTCGTTGATGAGATCCCGCGCGACGAACCGGACGACCACCGGNTCGAAATCCTGCGCCTTCACGTTCGCGAAGAGCCGCTCCGAGAACTCGATCACGTCCTGCGTCGCATTCCGGTCCCGCAGGATCCCGATGATCAACGCCGTCGCCTGGTTGGAGTCGTTCTCCTGCGCAGCTTCCGCCTCGTAGAACTTCTCCAGGNCGCGATTTCGATCCGAGTCCCAGATCAANCGCCCCTGCTCCACCAGCAGCAGNGACTCCCGGTTNACGTTTCGACCCGAGAAGTCCCGGTCGGAGGACCTGATCCGCGAGACCGCGTCGTCGAGGGTCTGGTAGGCCTCCTCCGGGCTGCCACTCGCTCGCAGGTATCNACTGATCGCGATCACGATCGTCGGGTCGGTGTCGTCGTATCTCAGAAGTCGATCGAGAACCTTGCCGGCCTCGTCGATCCGCCCGAGCTTCAACTTTCGAATCGCGTCCTGCCGTTTCGCGGGACTGAGTCGGGACCATTCCCGTTCGCCGTATTCGGGACGCATCTCGGGTTCACGGGTGTTGGGATTCACGCCCTCGACCAGGATGTCNGTTCGCCCCACCGGGAGTTCCTTGAGCAACTGGACGAGCGCGATCGCGTTCGAATAATTCGCAGGCGCGAGCTGGAAGATTCGGCGGCGTTCCTTGAGAATCCGGCTTGGATCACCACCGGGGAAGGCCTGCTCCGCCTTGAACCAAGCAGCCCGGAAANTGGGTTCGCTTCGTCCGCCCGCCAACGCCGTTCGGCGATACACATTGAGGGCCTGATCGGTATCGCCGGTTTCCGCAAGCACCCGTGCCAGCGCCGTGGCGACTCGAACATCCGTCGGATCCTGTGCGTTCGCGAGCTTCAGCTCCTGGATCGCCGTGTCCCGCTCGCCCTTCTGCAGGAGGAGGGCGGCGTAGACGTAACGATTCTCCGGTGTTCCAAGCCCACGTTCCCCGCAGACCGACTCCGCGAGCGAAAGGGCGGCTTCGTCGTCTCCCCGCTCCTTCGCGATCACGATCTGCATCTGACCGAGATACGCTGAATCCCCTTCGAGCGACTCGAGNTCCTCGAGCAGCGCAGCCGCCTGAGCGAGATCACGGCGACGACCGCCGACCGACTCGCGGATCAGATAGCGAACCACCCGAGGCGAAGTCGAATCGGAAGCGTTGCGAATGCTCTCGTAGAGACGTGACTCCTCTTCCTCCACCGCCTGTCTCTGCTCACGGATCCGCGCCATCCTCGTGGTGGAGANCTCTTCTNNNCCCTCCGATTGATNGAGATACTTCGACAACATCTCGGCGACCACCGCATCGAGCTCGATGCCGGCATAATCGTCACCTTCCTGCTCCTCGATCATGACCTTNGCCAGAACCCTGCTTCGACCGACCCGGTCGAAGCCTTCACTCTCGACGACCATGCGAGCCAGCGCATCATCGGGCGAGAGTTCCAGCAGCTTTCGAGCAAGTTCCTTCGAGGTCGAGATGGCGGCGTCGATCGCAGCCTGGTCTTCCGCCTCGAATCCGGCGAGGTCCTCGATCGCGATGAGACGCTTGAGCGCTTGAATGCGAACGACGGGATCGATCGGCGCCGACTCGGGCGANTCGACGATGGATCGCAGGATTCGTCGCCGTTCCGCCAGATCATCCGACACCCTGGCGACGTCGTCACGGGCGAGCAGATCCGCGCCCTCGATCTCNGTGGTGACCGCGCTTCGCTGGCTGGACGCGACGTCGCGAAGAATGATGTCGGCCTTTGCCACCGATGCTTCGTCCTCGTTCTCCCGGGCGAGCCGCAAGCCGGCCTCGGCCTCGATGCGGGCTTCCTCGATCCGACCCGCGAGCAGGAGATCGGCCGCGAGACTCAGCAGGAAGACCTGCTTCTGACCCAGATCCGGAAATCGTTGCCGCGCCCGCATCTTCAGACCGACCAGCGCCCCCCGTTCGCCCGACTTCGAAAGCGCCTCGATCACCATCTGGAGCTGGGTGCGGTCCAGCATGATCTCCATGCCCGCCTTGCCGAGCCGGTTGTACGCGGACACGGCACGCGCGTAAGCGGCACCCGCCTCGCCCTTTCGGCCGGATTCCGNAAGCATCCGCGCCCGAAGGACGTCCATCTGAAGGGCGAACGTGTCGGCTTCGGCCGAGGACTCGTCGGTCTTGNTCGCATCCGTGTAGACCTCGAAGGCGGCGGCGACGGCGTCGAACGCGGCCTGCTTCTCCTCGATGGACTCGTATGCTTTCTTCTCCAGCTCCCAGCGACGCATCGCGACCTGGAGCTTTGCCCGACGGGCCTCCTTCTGCACGTCGCCGAGCACCACTTCCCGAACGGAGTANTCTGCGAACGAACCGTCGGCGGCCCGGGNNCCNCCCTGNAAACCCCGCTCNAGCGACAGGATGTCCGTCGCCATCGCATCTCGGGCGTCGAAGATCTCGCGAAGTCGCGACTGGATCTCCTCCGGCGTGGCGTCGATGGGCATGAGACCGGGTGCGAGTTCGAGCCGGACCAATTCGTGTCGGGCCGACTGGAGCTCCTGAGGATCGATCTCGTGACTGGCCGCGAGTGCGGCCACGAGCAGCTCCGCCCAGGCTCGATTCGTGGCCTCGGTCACGTCCGGGGCACGTGAACCGAGGTTCGATCGACGGCGTCCGGCATCCGCGATCTCCATGATTCTCAAGAGCGACGCCCGATCCGCGTCGATGTGATCCTCCGCGTCGATTCGGGCGACGAGCTCGCGAATGACCTTGGGATCCGGCGCTGGAATCGCGCGNCGTTCCGCCTCCCGACGGTCGAGCGGCAGGAGAAATCTTCGGTGTGCGCGTTCCTGTTCGAGCGCGTCGAATTCGATCGAGTCGCCTGCGGACTTCCTGGCCTGGCCGAGCAACTCATCGATCGGATCGGAAACCCGTTTGATCGCATTGGTCGGGATCTGTTCGTTGAACCCCTGCTCCAACTCACCTCGGATGAGACCGTAGTGCGTCATCACGAGTGACGGATCGATCTCGATCACGTCCACGATCCGATCCCTGAGCTCCGACCATTCCGCGGGCGTGTCGCTCGCGGCGTTCTTCCATTCCGGCTGCAACGACAACGCCAGCAGCGTCGCCTCGAGGTCGGCGGGAAGACCGATGCCCAGGAGCGGCTGGATGGAGGGCTTGTCGATGGCGCCGAGCACATGCAACATGGGAAGAAGCGAGTCACGCACGCCGGCATCACGCTCCGATGCGACCGAAGGATCGGTGCTGTATCGCGCCTTCTGCAATTGCAGCGCGATCAGCTGACGAAAACGGGACTTGGCTTCGACATCCGTCGCCGGCGACGTCGAGTTGATCGCTGCGATCGCCTTCTCGTAAGGCCGGTAGTCGGCGGTCGGATAGGGATCCTTGCCGTTCGCTCGAAAATACTGCTTCGCGGCCGCGTCGTACTTGCCCTCCGCCATCAGGGCGTCGCCCTTCANGATGAATCGAGCCGGATCCGCTCTCCACTTCACCAGGACGAACCCGGAGATCGCGACGAGCACCACCGCGGAGATGCCGAGAAAGATGGCGAGGAACTTGACGTTGAGCTTCTGCTTGGCCATGTCGAACGGGTCCTCGGGATTCGGACTGTCTGGGCTTGAGAGAACGATCGAACCGCCGCGACGCTCGCGACGATTCTCCTGATGTTCAGATCACGAATGCGGGCTTCGAACCTTATCGAAATCGCTTCCGACGAGCTGGCGATCCTGAATCCGGTTTGCGACGGCTTCGGCGCCTTCCCGCTGGCCGGCTTCGATCGTCGGCCAGTCGGGGAGGATCTGCATGACCTCGGGCACGAGCTCGTCGAGCAGATCCTCGACGATCGGAAGATACTGCCGGGTCGCCTCGTCGGCGCCGGCCTTGGTCTGGAACGTGACCTGGACCTTCAGATAGTACGCGGCCCGTTCCTGGGGGTCGTAGGCGATCGACTTCACACCGCTCGCGCGGGCCGCGTACCGATTGTTCGCGATGAAGAAGTAGCCGCCCACGTGGGTCACTCGTTGGTTCTTCGGATCCTTCGCTTCGACGACCGAGATCTCGGCTTCGCCGATCGGAAGATGCACGTCGATCATGCCCAGCACGGGATGGCGAGTGGAGATCCGGTCATAGCGGTCGCCGGTCTTGACGTTCACGATCTCGGTCGGCACCGCGCCTTCGAACTCGAGTTCGAGGGGCTCGACCACGGTCGCTCCGAGCGTCGTCAATCCGGCGGCGTTGAAGCATCGCTCGGGTACATGCGGCACGTCGTCGATTCCGCCCGTGTAGTACGCCAGATGGACCGTGAGCTCGTCGCCGGAGGCGTTCCGGTAGACCCGTGTGAGATGCTTGTCGGTGCCGAGTTCCTCGGTCATGGTGGCGGTCATCTCGTAGTCATCACCACGCCTGGTCCAGCGGCCGAGTCGCGTGGGGAGCGAGTCGAGTGCCGACTGCAGGGGTACCGGTTCCTTGCGGAGATAGATCTCGAGCTGGCCGATCAGGATCGGGAAGGCCACCGCGGACGTCACCATGATGGCGAGGAGCGCGATGCACATCGGCCGGACGGTGGGCGTGAATCGAATCATGTCGCCGCCTCCTCCGAGGAACCGGTCCGCGGTTCGGACGGGACCTCGACCACGAGCCTACGCACGATCTCCATCAAGCCGAGGAACACCAGGAACGCAGGGACGAGCCACACGAATCCCACGAAGGTGTGGAACTGGCCATCCGAGAATCCACGATCCCAAAGGCTCAGGACGCCGAGCGTCGCCACCCGCAGAACGTTGACGAAGACGGCGACGGGGACCGCGAGCAGCATCAGGAGGATCCGCTGCCACCACTGCTTCAGACCG